>DATDFN010000001.1:0-2027 GCA_036522615.1 Binatia bacterium
GACGGAAACGCCGCCGTTCCCCAGACGCCGGCATTGATCTTGGTGCCCCAGAGTGAGCGCACGAACGGCAGCGAGCTGTAGATGCGGCCGCGCCACAGCATGTGGCCGTCGAGAAACTTCTCGGGATGGTGCGCCATCAGCCACGTTTCGCCCTCACCGTAGCCGAGCTGCTGCTTCCAGTAGGCCTTGATCGACGCGCGGTGGTGATGCCAGACCAGCGCTGCCGACGCGAACCCGATCTTCCCGCCGCGCGCCTGCAGCCGCCAGCAGACGTCGACGTCGTCGCCGGCGGCGCGGAACTGCGGATCGAACCCGCCGATCGCCGCGAGCGCCGATTTGCGGAACGCCATGTTGCAGCCGGGGATATGCTCCGCCTCCTCGTCCGAGACCAGCACGTGCACCGGCCCGCCGGGCGCGTGCGCGATGCAGTCGGCGATCAAGCCGTTGCCGGACGGCGGCACGTTGGGGCCGCCGATGCCGGCGTGATCGGTATTCATGAAAGCGGTCGCGAGATACGCGAGCCAGTGCGCATCGGGATAGGCGTCGTCGTCGATGTACGCAACGATCTCGCCGGCCGCCGCCTGCCAGCCCACGTTGCGCGCGCCGCTGAGGCCCTGATTCTGCGTGGTGATGACGCGGAAGCGGTATTCGGCGGCGATCTTTTCGGTCGCGTCGGTCGAGCCGTCGTTCACGACGATTACTTCGTAGTTCGGATAGCTCAGGCGCGTCAGGCCGTCCAAGCAATCGCGGATCGTGCGCGCGCCGTTGTACGAGCAGACGACGACGGAAATGAGCGGCCAATTGGTTCGCGCCGGAAACGGCGTCTCGCCGAACGCCTTGCGCGCCGCCGAGAGCGCCGGCTTCGGCCGCCGGTCGCGCGTCGTGAGGCCGAAATCCCAATCCTCTATATCGTAGCCGCCGCGATGCCATTCGTCGGTCCAGGCGAAGACGAACGTTCCCGCGGCGCCCGAGGCGAACGTCGTGCGGATCTGCCAGTCGAGGGACACCGCCTGGGCGAACTCGCCGTTGCGCCGGCTGTCGAGGCCGATCTCGGCGAGGATCACCGGCCGGTCGCCGGCGAGGTTGTGCACGCGCGCGAGATATTTCTCGAGCCGCTCTTTCGATTCGAGGTAGACGTTGAAGCAGACGAGGTCGAGAAACGGCAGGTCGAGATACTCCGTGGTCGGATAATTGACGTAGGTCACGAGCGCTTCGGGATCCACGCTTTTGGCGGCGCGGTAGAGCCGCTGGATGAAGCGCTCGATTTTCCGCGCGCCGTGCCAGCGCGCAATCGGCGCCGGGATCTCGTTGCCGATCGCGTAAAAAAGCAGCGCCGGATGGCCGCGCAGCGAGCGCACCGCGCGGCGCACGCGCATTTCGATCGACCGGCGGCGTGCGGCGTCGTCGAGAAACGCGATGTGCTGCTCCCACGGGATGCCCACCATGACGCGGAGCCCGTGCCGCATCGCCGCGTCGAGCAGCCAGCGCGGCGGCACGGTGTAGGTGCGCACTGCGTTGAAGCCGTTGGCGGCCATGAGCGCGAAGTCGCGCTCGACCACTTCGGGATCGAGCGCCTCGCTGCCGTCGGGCTGCGGGCGGAAAGTGCCGTAGGTGACGCCGCGCACCCAGAATTTTTCATTGCCGGTAAAAATAAATTTGCCGGCGACGCGCGGCCGCGCCTTGATGAACTCGGCCGCGGCGGCGGGCCGGTGATAGCCGTTCAGGCCGTTTCGGTGGCGCGCGCGGAGCAGCCGCTCCGTTTTATCGGCCGGCAGCGCGGGCCGGTGCTCGAGCAGGGACAGAGGGGATTCGGGACTTGGTTCGTCGGCCTGTCGCAAAACGCTTTCTGCTTTCCAGCTCCGGCGCGATTTTCTTGGACAAAAAAAATCCGCGCTAAACGACTTCGGCGGAGCCTCACTTCGGTATTTGAAATGTCGTCGGCGAAATTTTCGCCGTGTTAATGGTTTACCGGTTATTCGCGCAAATCACTATCGGGTAATTACCTGCGATGCGTCGCGATGATCACG
>DATDFN010000002.1:0-9032 GCA_036522615.1 Binatia bacterium
CTCGAGCGCGAAGCGCGTCTGCTCGCGCACGTCTTTGCCGACCGCGCCCGTGGCCGGGTGGCGGCCGGTCTGCCCGGCGACGAAGACGAGGTCGCCGAAGCGGACGGCGGGCGACAGGTTGGGATTGGCGGCGGCGAGCTTAACCTGAATAATTTCTTTTTTCGGCATGGCAGTCGAAATACCGTCGCGCCGGGGCGTTGTCAATCCCGCCGCGGCGCGCGCCGCCGCTACGCGCGGAGATTTTCCCGGCGCTGCGCTAATCGGGCGCGATGCCGAAACGGGTTCAAGCCGCAGCGCGCGGCTTCAAAAAGTCAGCTTGAGCGATTTCAGCACGCCGTAGTTCATGCACTCAGGAACGTTGGTCTCATCGTAGTCGATAAAGGCGCCCACGGCGGTGAACGATTTATTGCTTATCTTGACCGTGCCTTCGAAGAGGGCGGCGTGAGGGCTGCTGGAAAACGCCCCGACGGTAAACGTGTCGATGCTGCCCTGGCCGATTTGATAAACCTCAAAAATCTGCAGCGAGACGTACAGGCTGCTGAAATTGCTGTCGCGATAGACATTGAAGGAACTGCCGTCGTAGCTCACGAACACCGTCTGCTTGAGTTTGGCGGTGTCGAAGTCCGCGCACGTCTGCGTGCCGGTGAGGCTGGCCGAGAATTGCAGCGCCGGGGCCGCGTGGGCGCCGCCCGGTGCGGCAAGCAGCAGCAGGATTCCAAGAAAACAGGCTTTATGGAACATAGAGCCTCCTTTGGTCGATTGGGCTTGGGAGCCCAAAGCAGCTATCACGCGCCGCGGGAAGCCGCCAATATCCCATGGTCACGAAAAGATGCATCTTATGTGACCCCGGTATTCGGAAACAAATTGACGCATTGACTTCCGCCCGCCGGGTGCTAAGGCATCAGAGGCGGACATCCCTCGACCGCCGGGCAATCGGAACGCTTCCACGGGGAGGAAACATGGCCAGGTTGTTTTCGATCAAGCCGGGAATGACGCTCAAGGGGCGGGAGTTTCGGGGATTGCGCGGCTGGGCGGGCAAGCCCACGCATCCGCCGCTCACGGATTTTCCCATCGTCTGCTACGTGCTCGCGGCGGTGTTCGACGTGATCTCGTACGCCAGGGGGTCGCGGGACTTTTTTGTCGCCGCCACCTACGTCATCGTCGCCGGCGCGATCGTCTCGCTGGGGACCGCGCTCACGGGCTTCTGGGATTGGTGGAAGGGCATGGCCAAACACACGCAGGTGTGGCGCACCGCGAACTGGCATATGACGGTGATGCTCACCGTGACCGCCATCGTCGTGATCGACATCGTCGTCCGCCTGGAGCGGTTCGGCGCGGGATCCAGCGACGGCCTCACGACGATCCTCTCCGTTCTCGCCGGCCTGCTCGTCGCCTACGGCGCCACCTACGGCGGCTCGCTCGTCTTCGACTATCAATTCAACGTGGAAAGCCTCGAGGGAAAGACCGTCTGGGACGAGACGGAAGCCGACCAGAATCCCGGAGAGCACCTTCCCAAGAAATAATCGCAGCGGCGCGATGCGCGGCCAGCAACGGGGCCTTGAACGTTTCCGAGCCGAGAGCGGCTACTGGCGCTCGGCGATTCTCATCAACGCGGTCGAGCTCGATCTATTCGCGTGGATGGGAAAAAAGGCAAGGAGCCGCGCGGCGGTCGCCGCGCATTTCGGCGGCGATCCGCAAGGATGGGAAATTTTTTTGAACGCGCTGTGCGCGATGGGTCTCTTGCGCAAGCGCGGGGAGAAGTACGCCAACAGCCGGTTCGCGTCGCATCATCTCCGCGGGGACGCGGCGGCTTTTCTGCTGCGCGAGTACGACGCGTGGCGCGCCTGGGGCGGGCTCGCGGCCGCGCTGCGCAGCGGCGCGCGGCCCCATACGCAGCAACCTTTTTTCTCGGACGCGAAAAAAGCCTACCGGCTGCTGCGCGCTCTGCAGGTCGACGCCCGCGCGATCGCGCCGCATCTGATCGCGCGGCTGCCCCTGAAGCGGGCCGGGACGCTGCTAGATATCGGCGGAGGACTCGGCGCTTTTGCGCTCGCCTTCTGCCGCCGCTATCCGCGGCTCAGGGCGACCGTCGTCGAGCATCCGCGCATCGCGCCGCTCGCGCGCCGTGCCGTCGGCGCCGCCGGGCTGGGGAAAAAGGTGCGGGTGATCGGCGTCGATTTCCGGCGCGGCGCGCTGCCGCGGGGATTCGATGCCGTATTCGTCTCGAATGTTCTTCACTCGCACGGCGCCGATGAAAACCGCGCGCTGCTTGGGAAAGTCCGCGCTTGCCTCAACCCTGACGGTCGATTGATTCTGCGCGACGTCTTCATGCGCGGGGACCGGACCGCTCCCGAATGGGCCGCACTTTTTTCCGTCTCTTTGCTGCTGCACACCCCGCGGGGGCGCTGTTACACGCTCGACGAGATCGCGGGCTGGCTGCGGCAAGCCGGCTTTGCGCGCATCCGGGGGCCTTTCCGCTCGAGCCCGCTTTTGTACGACCCCGATTCGGTTTTGATCGCCGAAGCGTAGGGCATTAGCCCCTTGACAGCCTGCACGCTCTGCATGTTAGACGAAGCAGGCTCGCGTACGCGGCTTTCGGCTGACCGGAGAGCCTGGCATGCGATACATCGTCTTCGTTCTCGGTTTCGCGCTGTTGTCGTCGGCGCTGTGGGACGCCTTCGAGGTGATCATCTCGCCGCGGCGCGTGACGCGGCGGTTTCGCATCGCGCGGCTCTTCTATCGGTCGAGCTGGCCCCTGTGGTCCGCGCAGCAAACCAAAACGCGGGACACGTGGCAGGTGACCGCCTGGGAAAGGTATCCGTGAACGCGTCACCTGAGAATTTCAGCGATATCGCCAGGGCGATTCAGCTCGCCCTCGTCCCGGCTTTTCTGCTCACCGGGATGGCCGGGCTGCTCAATGTGATGACCGGCCGCCTTGCCAGAATCGTCGATCGGGTCAGAGCGCTCACCGAAGGCCGAAGCGGCTTCAAATTACCCGAGCACGACTCGCTCGTCTTCGAGCTGCAAATCCTGGAGCGGCGGAGGCATTACTCCAACATCGCCATTACAGCCTCGGTCATCGCCGCACTTTTGTTGTGCACGGTCATCGCGGCGCTGTTTGTCGAGGTCATGCTCGACGCGCCGCTGAAGTGGCTGATCGGCGGCCTGTTCACCGCGGCGATGCTGGCCTTGGTGGTGGGCCTGGCGTTGTTCCTGCGCGAGGTGCATCTCGCGATGCGGAGCACGCGCTTACGGATTCCCAGCGGCAAGTGACGCACTCTGTAGATGCGAACGGGTAAAAGCCTCTCGAAACTCGCCCGCGAGTTAAAAATCGACAGAAGCGATTTCGAGCAATTTCTTTTAAGGTCCGGAATCAAGTCGGCCGAGCTGCACGTCTTCCTGAGCGACTCGCAAGTCCCCGACCGCGACGCGTGGCAGAAGGAGATCGAGCGGCTCGGCTTCGCCGCGGTCCTCGACCCGGCCTTCGACGTGCGCCAGGACGCCGGCTTCGTGACGGCGACGTGCGACGGCTACGCGACGGGCTTCAACTTCGCTCTCAGCCCGGCTGCGAATATCGTTTCATATTATCCGCACATCGCGGCGCGGGTCGGCGCGCGCGAGAAATGCGCGACGTTTATCTGGAGCGGCGATATCGCGGAGGCGTATGCTGTCCTGTCGGCCGCCGCGGCGCTCGCGAAGCTCGCCGACGGCGTCTATTTCCAGCCCGCAGAGGGCACAACCTATGACGGCAACGAGGCCGTCGAGCAGGCGCGCGGGGCGCACCGCCTCATAAACTCTCTCGGCCGGCGATTCAGTACGCCCGAGCCTTTGCGATGGATTATCCTGATTCTCGCTGCGGCGGCTGTCCTGTTAATGTTGCTCGTACGCTGAACGGCTGCGCGCGCTTGTCGGTATCTCCCTCACGCCGATTTTCGGAATTCCGTGTGCCCGTAATAGAGCATCAAGACGAGCCAGGCCGTGTTCGCGGCGACGATCGAGCAGCCGCCGAAAAAGCTCAGCCATTGATTGAGGAAAGGGTAGTAATACAGGTTCCAGTAGCCCCAGGCGGAGAAAAAGAAAGTCGACGCCACGGTCACGCCGCGATAGCCCTTATCGCGGTAGGTCTGCACCACGTTGAGCCACAACACGATGCTGCCGCCGAACTCGAACAACGCGTTTACGACGTCCGGAATATTCATGCGCTTTCCTCAGCTCGAACGGGCGCGCGCCGCTGTCGCGCCGATGGGTTGCCGTCTCTTTGATCGTGTCGGTAACGGTGTTGCTCGGACAATTGCAATTGGGCGGCTACTTAGTGCGACAAAGGCGGCGTGCAAGGTCGTGCAGAGAGCGGGACAGTCTACGATCGGCGGACATTTGCGCCAAAGTAGCTTAGCGCGGGAAGAATGTCCAACTCGGAAGCGAACTCCATCCGGCAGCAGCTCGATGACGCCCGGCGTGCTCGCCTGGTGGCGGACGAACGCGGCGCGCACGCGGTTCACCCCGGCGATCAGCGATAGGTTGGCGAGCGCGTTGGCTGCGCGCACGACGGCGCGGGGAAATTTCATCGCCCGACGCTCCGACTCGACGGCACTATCCGCCGGCCGCGCCGGCTTGTCGATGGCCCCTATTGCCGCGATTGGTCGACTCGTGCTATAGAAGCGGCGCGCCATAAAAACGACATACGTTTTCGAATGCCTTGGTGTCTTCGATTGTCATCGAATGTCCTGTGGTGATCGGCGCCGGCCGGTTCGCATCCGCGAGCCCGCCGCCTTTGTGAGAGGGAGGCCGAAGATGGTGGTTGCCAGAAATGCAACGAAAGCGAGCGCTCGTGAAACCGCGCTCGCGTTCGTTTTGGTTCTCGCCGTAGGGTTTATGAATTTTCATGCGGAGATCATCGAGCAGTACCGCTGGAACCGGGAGATCGAGAACCAGTGGGCCTCGGTGGGATGGGAGATCCTCGCGCGCAGGCCTGCCCCGAGCCTGGTATTTCCGTGGACCATGATATGGAAGCCCGCCGGGACCGTCACGATGGCGCATCCCGTGCTGACGAAGAAGTTCTACCGGGACGACGACAGCCGCGGGCATTTGATCTCGGCGATCGTCGCGCAGTTTTCCCGCGACGATCGCGGGCGGCTGAAGTCGTCGGAGCTCGCGGAGCTGATCGATTGTTCGACGAAAACCTACGCGACCGCCGGAGACCTGAAGGAAAAAAAGCGTTTCGACGTGCTGAGCGCGAACGGCGCGCCGCTGCCCGGTCTCTGGCAGCCGGCTCCGGCGGAACTCCTCGCCTATTTTTGCAAGACGAGTAAGTCTTAAGAAAAACATCGCCGCGCCGAAAACCGCCGTCGGCGCCTTTATCCTGTCCTTCGACTTGCCCCTTCCACCGCCGCTCGCGTAGAATGCGTGCGCGCCGGCGTGCGGCGATTTTTTCCATGATTGCAGCTCTCGATTTAACCGTCGTATGCGCCTGGGTGGCGATCACTCTCGGAGCGGGAATTTTCGCGGGGCTGCGCGCGAGCACCGACGCCTATTGGGTCAACAGGCGATCCACGGGCACGCTGCGGCTGCTGTTTACCATCGTGTCGACCCAGGTCGGCGCGGGCGCGATTCTCGGCGTCGCGTCCGCGACGTTTGCGAGCGGCACCGGCTTTGGCCTGGTCGCTCTCGTCTCCACCGTGACCGGCTTCATCGCGCTCGCATACATCGCGCCGGCGCTCAAGCGCTTCGGCGATCATCACCGCGCGATCACCCTGCCGGAGATTTTTCGCGTGCGCTACGGCCGATCGGTCCAGGTCGCCGCCTCGCTCGTGATTCTCTTTACCTACATCTGTATTCTCGCCGTCCAGTTCCTCGGCGCTTCGTATCTCGTCACGCTGGGAACCGGCTGGAGCGTCAAATTCACGGTCGTGCTCGCTGCGCTGAGCGGCATCGTCTATAGCGCGTTCGCGGGAATCAAAGGCGACATCGTCACCGACACGCTGCATTTTTGGGCGAAGACCGGGGTTTTTTTGCTGCTGCTCGTGCCGATGCTGCTGCTGGGGCATCCGCCTGCCGAGTGGGCGGGCAGCGTTCCCGCTTCGATCTGGTCGCCGCTGACGTTCGGCGGATATCCCTTTCTCATCGTCGGGCTGCTGCTCGGTTTCATCATCCCGCTGCTTTCGCCCGAGCTTTGGGTAAAAATATACGCGGGCAGGACGGCGCCGGAGGCGCGGCGCGTGATGCTGGTCGCGGGCGTGCTCGTGATCCCGTTCTATGCGTTCGCGATTTTCACCGGCGTGCTCGGCTACGCGCTGTACAACGGGCGCATCCAATCCGACGTCGTGGTGATCAAGCTCATCGCCGACACTTTGCCGGCGGGGCTGCTCGGCCTCGGCCTGGCCGCGGTCTATTCGGACGTCATCTCGACCGCGAACACGATCACAGTCGTGATCGCGGGAACGATATTCCGCGATCTGCTGCGTATGGACCCGATGGTCGCCGCCAATCTCCGAGCGAGCCGGGCGATCACCGCGCTCGTGGGAATCGCCGGCGCGCTCATGGCGATCGCGTCCGCCGACCTGGTGCAGCTCATGCTGAACGCGTATTACATGATCATCGTCGTCGGGCCCGCGTTGCTCGGCGTCGCGCTATGGCCGAGGGCTACCGCGAAAGGCGCGATCGCCGCCATCGTTTTTGGCGCGCTCACGACGATCGCCTTCCTGTTCATCGCGCCGAAAGAAGCTTTCCTGCCCGGCCTGCTCGTGTGCGCGGTCGCGTTCGTCTTTGTCTCCATCGCCACGGCCCATTCGCCCGGCGAGGTCACGGATCGATCGATTATCTTTCCGCGCTGACCCCCTTGGACATCCGTGCGCCCGGTGCTATTCAGATCGGGCGTATCTCTCAATTCGACAAGGAGGAAATTTATGATGAAGCGGATCGTTTCGCGGTCGCTGCGGCCGCTGATTATCGCGGCGGTGTTCGGCCTGGGCTACGTTTGCGGCGCGCTGAATCAGCAGCCGGCCGAGGCGCAGCTCGGCGGCCTCTTGGATAAAGGCGGCGTGTTCGGGCAGGCGAAGGAGTTCGGCTCCGCGATCGTGGAGATGCAGGACCACGTGAGCGGGCTGCAGAAAAACCTCGACACGTTCAAAAAGGTGCAGTCCGCTTTGACGGGCAAATAGCGCCGGGCGAGCGCGGCGTTAAAAAAGGGGATGGGCCGGTCGGGAAATGAACCGGCATGTCCTTTTACTTACTCCGGGAGGGCGGAGCAAAGCCCTCGAAAGCGGCGGAGTTATTACAGCGACGAATGCCCGGCGGTCATTTTAAAGCGCGACTTCGTCGCCGTGTTCACGCTGTAGCCTTTTCCGCGCATACAGTCGTAAAAAGCGCTTTCTCCGCCCTGCTGCCGGCATTCGCTGCTGTCCCGCGCGAAGGCGCCTTCGTTTAGGTCGGCCTTCGTGATATAGGTCGTTTGCGTGCAGGCGCACGCCACGACTATCAATATCGAATAGATCGCAATCCTCATCCGTCGAGCTCCGACTGTACTTGGGGAAATCCCAGGTGACTTATCGGAATCGAATAGGTTTTGAAAGCGATCCGGGGGCACATTTCGTTCCGAATATTGGGACCCCGGGACGTCGCGTGGGAGTCAAAAATCGCGCCGGCGGCGGCGGGAAAAGGCGGGAGTTGTCCGAAGGCGCAGGGAATTTCGCCGGCTTCAAGTCGGCCTGACTAGGGGAGATTATATCTTTCCGCTCAAGGCCCGCCGCGCCGACCTCTCACTTTTTAAATCGGAAACGAATAGGGGCGCGTCCTCTACGCGCGCATCTCGGCGTCCGCCGCTTTTCTGGCGCGCCGGTACGTCGCGCGGCGCGGCGGCTGCGGCGGGTCCGCCGCGGCAAGGGTCGGGACGCGGTCCGGCCTCGGATTGCGGAGCGACTGGCGGACGCGGCTCGGGCTTAAGCCCAAGACCTCGCATATATTGCAAAATGAAAACGTGGCTTTTTTATCGTCGCTGAAGAGCCACGCCTCTTCTTCCGCGAAACGCCGCCCGCCGACAACGACGAGCTTGCGATAGCTCTTGACGGCGTCGTCGAGCACTGCGGCGTAGAGCCGTTTTTCCGGCTCGACATCGCCACGCTTCCCGAACGTCTCCCAGTACTGCGCGGGCAGCGATGCATCCTCTTTGAAGAACCCGGCATTCTCCATGGCTTCTTCTCCTTATCGGCGGGCGAGAATACGCTGGACGCTAAGCGATGTGTATCAGGGATAACCCTGAAAACGGGCTGGAAAATCCCTGGTATAAACTGCAAAAAGGGGACTATTGACACCTCGGCCACCGCTGCCGTATAGACTCTCTCCGACAATGTGTCGCAGGGTATTTTCGCGAGCTTCATTCGCAGCGCTATCGGCCATCCTCGCGCTTTGGGCCGCGGGCTGCGCGCCGGCGCTGGTCGCGCCGGTGGATTCGGAGAGCTCGCTCGTGATCGGCCGGGTCATCATCAACAACCGGCGCGAGCTGGCGTTGGGGCGGATGCCGCCCGGCACGATCAAAGAAGGAATTCTGGTCGAGCTCGAAAGCGTCGACAAGCGCACGGTCGTGCGCGTCACCACCGACGAAGAAGGCTACTTCTTTCTACCCAATATCCCGCCCGGCGCGTATGAGGTTCGCCAAATCAATATCAGCAGCGTCGTCATGGGGTGGAGAGGCGTCTACGAGACGAGCACCGAACGCTTCACGATTCCGCAGGGGATGCTCGCCTTCAGGCCGACGCCGGGAAAAGTCGGTTACGCTGGCACGGTCGTTGTCGATATCGATGAAAGAGGATTCGCGCGCACGACGGAGGCGCCGGACGACGCGGCGGCGCGGGATTATTTTCTTCGGACTTGGGCGAAGACGCCTTGGGCGTCGCGGGAAATGATCTCGCTGCGCGCAAAGCCGGCGCCGGCACGGAGCTTTTCTTTCTAATCCGCGGCTCACGCCGATCGCGGCCTGTAAAAGTAAACCCGTTTCAGGTCAGCGCGTTAGTTTACTTCGATAAAATTCGGCCGCGCCA
>DATDFN010000003.1:0-2790 GCA_036522615.1 Binatia bacterium
GCCGTTCTTCGAGCGAATGTCAGGATTCAAATATGATGCGGCAAGCGGCGCTCGGAATTGCGGAGACTCCGGGCTACGGCACGTCCACGAGATAACCGGAGACCGACACGGTGGCAAGCCCGGTTCCGGTGGTCACGTTACGCCGAACGGCAACGCTGACCACGGAGCCCGGGTCGGCGTAGAGGCGGGTCGGGGAACTTGCCACAAAAAAGTCGGTCCCGCCGAATTCAGTCGCCTGGAAAATCGCGGGAACATAGAAACTGATAGGGCAAGCGTTGCCGGAGGAATTGCAAACGTTAATGAAAGCCCGCGTGGTCACCTGACCGCCCGGCCAGTTCATGGTGAACGAGACAAATTCGATCACGAGCCGTTTCCCGCTCGGCACGGTGAACTGATCGTTCGCGCCCAAGAGTCCATCGGGCGTCGACAGGAACAGCTCCTGTTGGAACGGCTGCCGCGCGGGATTCTCCACATCGCGAACCGGTACGGGCTTCGACTCCGGGTTGATCACATTGACGTCCGGCCCGGAAGCGGCAGCGGCGGCGGCAGATGCGGATGATGCGCTCAGGTCCATCATGAGCGCGAGACCGATGACTAGAATGAATGACAATGCGCATCCTCGTAGAATCATCATGGCAAGTTTCCTTTCTGCTTGGTTGGGTGCTGAGTCGAGGGGCGAAGATAGCAATCTAAAGCAAGCTTTTCAATGATAAATATAATAGACAAACTAGGATCAATCGGCGAAGGACTTAAGAGAAATGCCGTCGGCACAATACCGATTCTTCGGCTGGCCCGAAATGTCGGGCGGCGAAAATGAGTATGATGCGCCCGATTATTCCAGAGTGAGGCGGAATAGCGCGGAGGCGGGTTATTTATCTCAGCCGGCGCCAAGAGCTGAGTCCCCTCTTTCCGGAAATTCCTGAAACGTGCTAAACGTCGAAGAGCGTCATAGGAGGATCGAGCCATGGCTGAAAAAATGTCGCTGACCGAGCGCGCGGATGCGCTCGAGCGGAAGATGAGCGACGAGCTCGACGTGCTGATCTCGAAATCGGCGCTGTTCAACATGGCGGACGGAAAGCTCGGCTCGGCCAACATGCGGCCCGACCCGGCGGCCAAAAGGCCCCAGTATCAATTGATGGACGACGATCCGCGGCTGCCGAAGATGCCGGCCAAGCCGACCCTGCTCGATTATTTCGAATGCCGCGCGGCCGGCATCAACCATATGCTGCAAAGCGCGACCCACGCGCTGAAGGCGGGCATGCCGGAGAAGACGATTCTCGCCTGCCTGCTGCACGACATGGCCAACGCGATCTTCATCAAGAGCGACCACGGCTACTGGGGCGCGCAGTTGATCGAGCCCTACGTCGACGAGGAGGTGAGCTGGGCGGTGCGCGCGCATCAGGCGCTGCGCTTCTTCCCCGACGAATCGGTCGGCTACGCCTATCCGGAAATGTACGTCCGGCATTTCGGGGCGGACTACGAGCCCGACGACTACATCAAGGAGGCGTACAAGCGCGCGCGCAATCACAAGTGGTACATGACCGGCCGCATGATCACCGTCCACGACATCTACTCCTTCGATCCCAACGCCAAGGTGAGCTGGGAGCCGTTCGCCGATATCGTCGGGCGCAACTTCAGGCAGCCGAAGGAGGGCCTGGGCTTCGACGACAGCCCGGTCGCGCACATGTGGCGCACGATCCGGCGTCCGACCAAATATCTCTGAGGCGCGACGAGGCCGATCGAATAAATGTCCAGATTCAAGGCCTGACCCCGAATCCACTCGCGGAATTTTCCGGGGTTACAGGACAGCGGAGGAGAGATGGCTCTGCAGCATCCCAACATGACGGTAGCGCATCGGCGGTTGAACGCGAAGGAGCGCCAGATTCTCGAAAAGCAGGTGCTCGTCCACATCGGCATCGTTTTGCCGGACGGGACACCGCACGTATCGGCGATGTGGGTGGATCTCGACGGCGAGGATATCATTCTCAACACAGCGGAGGGGCGGACCAAAGCCAACGTCCTGCGCGTCGGGAGCCCCGTCGCGCTCAGTGTCCTCGATCCTGAAAATCCCTACCGCAACCTCGGCCTGAGGGGCCGCGTGGTCGAGGTCATTAGTGAAGAGCGGGGCGCCGGAGCAGGGATCAACCGGCTTGCCAAGAAGTATCTCGGAGTCGAGGAATACCCGTATCGCGCCCCGGGAGAACGACGCGTGCAGTTCCGGGTGCGGCCTGAGGTCGTCAGCGGTTGGGGCAAAGACTAAATCCCCGCACGATCCGGCGTCCGACCAAGTATCGCTAATCTTCTCCTTTCAACCGGCGGCGACCCGAAGTTCTCCGACCGCCGCCCGGCGGACAAGCTTGTGAATGAGATAATCGGTCGGGCTCAATTCGACTTCGAAACTTTTTCGGCCTTCGCCCGCAGGCGCCGCGCAAGGATAGCGCCGTGCTTGGCGAGCGCTTCCATCACTTCCCGGTAATAATCTTTTCGATTCAGTCGGAACAAAATCCAGCTCGCGCGGTGATGCAGCTTCCACATCCGGCGCTCCGCGGATGTGATCCTGCGCACGAGGCCTTCGGTTTCGTAGCCGAGCTCGCGGAGGAGATCGCCGGCCGCCGATTCGAAAAGCATCCTTGCGGCCGGCGTCATCGCCTGCTTCCACTTCCCGGCGTACGCGGCGACGATCTCCTGTTGGCGCGGCCGCCGCCCCCGCGGCTTGCCGATGAAGAAATAACGCAATTTGCCGGGATCCGCGGCGCCCTCTCCGGCCGAAGTATTCGGCCGGAGCACGGC
>DATDFN010000004.1:0-3088 GCA_036522615.1 Binatia bacterium
CCCGAGGCGATCGAGAAGGTCCTCGCGGAGCCGTACGCCGCTTTCGAGAAGCAGTGGAA
This sequence comes from Binatia bacterium, assembly GCA_036522615.1. GTDB lineage: Bacteria > Desulfobacterota > Binatia > UBA9968 > UBA9968 > JAJPJQ01. The sequence goes on from DATDFN010000004.1 coordinate 60, forward strand.
GGATTTCCTGAAGGCCAAGCAGCTCAAGCCGGTCGAGGGCAGCCGCGTCCGGCGCCTGAAGATCGTCGAGGGCCAAAAAGAAGAGGAAGATGTCGTCGAGCTGAAGGAGATTCAGTCCGCCGTCGCGCGCAACCGCACGCATCTCGGCGACGAGCTGCAGCAGCGCGGCAGGATCGTCGCCGCGACGGAAGAGTACCGCCGCGCCTTGCAGGCGAGCCCGGCTTCCCCTATTATTCTCGGGAAACTTGCGCGGGTTCTTATCCGGCAGGCGCGCTATCAGGAGGCGCTGCCGCATCTGCAAAAGGCGCTCGAGCTCGACCCGGATTCGGTCAGCGCTTACGTTCAGTTCGGACGCCTCCACCACGCGAACAAGGAATTCGCCGCGGCCAAGGCCGATCTGGAGGAAGCGCTCCAGATCAATCCCTTCAATCCGGAGATCTACCGGCTGCTGGCCGACGCTTACACCGCGCTCGGCGACCAGGAGCAGGCGAAGCGCGCGAAGGCCAATCTGGAGCGGCTTGCGCGCGGGCGTTAAAAGGCGCCGTTAGGAAGGCAACGGGATGGAGTCGACAGCCATAAACGACAACGAGATCGCCGCGATCGAGGAGTTCGCCGCGAAGCGCGACGCCATGCTCGCGGAAATCGGCAAGGTAATCGTCGGCCAGGACAAGGTCATCGAAGAGGTCCTGACGGCGCTTTTCTCGCGCGGCCATTGCCTGCTCGTCGGCGTCCCCGGCCTCGCCAAGACGCTGCTCATCAGCACGCTCGCCGAAATTCTCGACCTGGACTTCAACCGCATCCAGTTCACGCCGGACCTCATGCCGTCGGATATTACCGGCACCGACATTCTTCAGGAGGATCCGGCGACCGGGCGGCGCAAGTTCCAGTTCATGCAGGGGCCGGTCTTCACCAACATCCTGCTCGCCGACGAGATCAACCGCACGCCGCCGAAGACGCAGGCGGCGCTATTGCAATCGATGCAGGAATACAAGGTCACTGCCGGCGGCCAGACGTTTCCGCTCGATCTGCCTTTTTTTGTCTTGGCGACGCAGAATCCGATCGAGCAGGAAGGAACGTATCCACTGCCGGAGGCGCAGCTCGACCGTTTCATGCTCGAGATCGAGATCCAGTACCCGCCGTTCGACGACGAGGTACAGATCGTGATGCAGACCACGTCGATCGGCCGGCCGAAGCCGAACAAGGTGATGGATGGCGCGGCGATCCTGCGCTACCAGGAGCTCGTCCGGCGCGTTCCCGCCTCCCCTTTCGTCATCGGCTACGCCGTCGCGCTCACGCAGAGCTCGCGCCCGAGAAACGGCGCCGCGCCCCAGTTCGTAAAGGACTACATCGAGTGGGGCGCCGGGCCGCGCGCGTCGCAGTATCTCATCCTCGGCGCGAAGGCGCGCACGATTCTTCAGGGGCGCTACGCGGTCTCGATCGAAGATATCCAGGCGATGGCGCCTTCGGTGCTACGCCACCGCATCATCCCGAATTTCAAAGCGCAGGCCGACGGCCTCTCGTCGCTCGACATCATCGGCCGCCTCCTAAGCGAAGTAAAGCCGCAAGAAGACGGGAAAGCGAAGCGGTAACACAACCTTGTGCTGCGTCTCAGAACGGCCGTCATCGTCGGCTTTTTAGCCCTGAATCTTTGCGCGTGCGCCGCATTGGTGTTTTTGCCGGCCTCACTGCCCCGCGTAACGATCGATGCGGATCACGGTTACATCTACGGTCGCTTCGTCCTGACGACTCCGGAATCTTCGGCGTTTGGACCTGAACTCGCCAAGATCGCTCTTATCGTCGCCGAAAAGGACACCGAAGCGCCGCACACGGTGCCGTTCCAGCGTTCGTTGCGCGTTTCGGTCATCGCCGTGGACCCTGGAGCCTTTAAGCTCTCGAAACTCGTACAGATGGGCTCGCTTCGTGAGACGCTGCGAGAAGAGACCGTTACAGGCGGGAATCTGACGAACGCATTTAGCGTCGAGGCGGGAAAAGCCTACTACATCGGCGACATTTATGCCGCAGGCAGCCGGCGTTCGCTGTTCTCAAAGATCGACTTCAGTTTGACGCGTGTCGTGGACGAATACGAGCAGGCTACGGCAGAATTAAAGAAGAGCGTCCCAGGATTCGAGAAGATACCGACGGCCTCGGTCGGATACCGCTTCCCCTAAATACGCAGTAGGCCGTAGGCGCTGTGCCCGCTGCAAAATGGTTTGGCTAATCAACGCTTTCAAGAAACTGTGCCTGCCGCCATGGCTCCGCCGCCGGCGGGCAGCGTGCGGCGGGATCTCCGTCATAGGAAGCGCCGATTTCATCGAATGTACTACCGCAGCGCTTGAGTTACTTCGCACGACAACGCATTACCCTGACATCCAGCGCTACGTATCGGTCATCAAACAAGGCCGGCGCAGCGGCATGTGGGCGCAGGCGAAACGGCCCACGTTCGTCGTCGGCAGACGGACGTGGAGCCACTCGTCGCTCTGGTACGCCGGCGCGATCGCGCACGACGCCTATCACTCGAAGCTCTATCACGACGCCAAGCGCGGCACCGCGCATCCGCCGGCCGATTGCTGGACCGGGCCGGAAGCGGAGGGCAAATGCCTCGCGTTTCAGATCGAGGCGCTGAAGGCGCTCGACGCCGACGACGCGACGGTTGCTTATCTGGAGAAATTGCGAAAAAATCCAACCTACCAAGGTCACCACAAAGGCTGGCGCAGCTGGCGGGACTACTTCCGGCGGCGCTGGTAAAGCGACCGGGATTTAACGACAAAAATGGCTGCCACGTCCGACGGCAACAGAAGTTATTTCGACCCGCTCGTCCTCGCGCGGCTGTCGAATCTCTATCTCAAGGCGCGCTGGGTCGTCGAAGGAATGATGTCCGGCATCCACCGTAGCCGCTCGAAAGGCTTCAGCGTCGAATTCGAGGAGCACCGGGAGTATTCGCCCGGCGACGAGATCCGCCGCATCGACTGGAAGGCCCTGGGAAAATTCGACCGCTACTTCATCAAGGAGACGGAAGACGAGACGAACCT
>DATDFN010000005.1:0-18806 GCA_036522615.1 Binatia bacterium
ATCAAAAATATTTTTGTGTGCTTCATTGCATCCTCATGCGCCGCGGACGCGCTCGATGACCGCCGCGGCGTCCGACGGCATTTTATCGCCGCGCCACGCGACGTGGCCGTCGGGCCGCACGAGCACGAACCGCCGTTCGTAGATTCGTTTCGCCTGAAGATCGTTCAGCTCGACGACTTCCAGCGGTACGCCGGCACCTTTAGCAGCGGCGGCCAGCGGCGCCGCTTCGGCTTTTTCAGCGCCAAGCGCCAGCAGGACAAAGCTGCGGCCGAAGAGGTCGAGCGTCGAGCGGCCGTCGGCCAGCGCCACGTGCGGCGCGCGCGCGCCGGGCCGCGTCGTCGGATTATAAATGCCGTGGTCGAACGGCGGCGCCGCCGCGCCGTCCGCGACGCAGATCGGCGAGCCGTCGTAGCTGTAACCCAGCTCGATGCCGGGCGAATCGTTTTGAAATTCCTTCGCGCGCGTCCGGAGAATCGCCGCGCGCGCCTTCTCGCGCAGCGTTCTCCCCTCTTCCGTGTCCGCGTCGAGCAGCGGCGAGACGTTCAGCGCCTGATCGTAGCCCGAGCGCATCTCGCTCGCTTCCTGCACGTTGCGCATGCCGATCGGCCGCCGCTCGGGCTCGTAGCTGTCCAGAAGCTTCGGCCCGCCCCAGCCCGCAAGCACGGCCGCCAGCTTCCATCCCAAATCGACGGCATCGCCGACGCCGGTGTTCATGCCGAAGCCGCCGGCCGGCCACAGGAGATGCGCCGCGTCGCCGGCGAGTAAAACGCGGCCGTCGCGATAGCGCTCGGCGACCACGCAGTGGCCCGTCCACGGGCGCACCGCAACGATCTCGAACGGCACGTTTTCGCCGAGCGCGTGGCGCAGTTTTCCGGCTGCGTCGAGCGAATCGATCTGATCCGGCTTGACGCCGCGGATATTGAGGCGCCAGAGCTCGCGCGCGTCCACCGCCGCGATCGCGCCCTGAATGTCGGCGTTGATGATTTGATATTGAACGGCGGGGCCGTGGCGGCAGATCGACAAGAGCGGCGAGCGAAACAGCACGGCGACGTTCATGCCTTGGGAGAACGCGCCTTGCAATTCGATGCCGAGCTTCCGCCGCACGTTGCTGCGCCCGCCGTCGCAGCCGACGAGGTAATCGGCTTCAATCTCGCTGCGCGCGCCGTTCTCCGCGTCGACGATCGTTACGGCGACGCTGCGCTCATTCTGGCGGAACGACTCGAACGCCGTGCGGTGGCGCACTTCGACGCCGGGAAGATTCCTCACGTGCTTTTGCAAGATGGGATCGAAGAACGGCTTCGACACCCAGATTCTTCCCTCGGGACTGTACGGCGAGCGCGCGGCCGGATCGGCGGCGGCGGGATGATCGAAGCGGGCGATCTCATGGCCGTTCATGCGTGTGACGAAGACGTAGTTGCGCGGGTAGTCGCTCGGGAAGCCGGAGCGATAGCGCACTTCGTCGGCGATGCCCCAGCGGCGCAGATGCTCGCAGGTGCGCGTGTTGACGAGGTTCGTGGTGGGGAACTCGACGCTGCCGTCGCCCTGCTCGACGACGAGGCATTCGATGCCGCGCCAGCCGAGCTCGGCGGCGAGCGCGAGGCCGGTCGGCCCGCCGCCGGCGATCGCGACGGGATAGCGCTTGCGACCTTCGGTCATTTTAAGCCGGCCGCGGCCTTTTGCGCGAAGCTGAAGTCGAAAACGCGCGCCGGCGCGATTTCTTTGTCGACGCCGCCGAGGCTCTTCTGCGTGAACTCGATCGCTCCCTTCATCCACGCCTCGTCCGCGGAGCCCGCCGCGGAGATTCGGCTGACGTAGACGTCCAAAATCTGCTCGCTAAGAGAAGCGTCTTTCACGCCGAGATATTCGCCGATGATCTTCGCCGCCTCGGCGCGATTCTGCTTTGCGTAAAGAAGGCCGCGCAGGCTCGCTTTGACAAAGGCGAGCACCTCCGCGGGATCGGCCTTGATTTTTTCATCCGTGACGCCGATGCCGCCCGTCGGATACGTCGCCATGTAATCGCCGGAGTACGCGATGCGATTGTAGCCCTCGCGCTCGAGAATCGGCGGCCGCGGCGGCGTGAACAGGCCCGCGGCGATGCGGCCGGTGCGCAGCGCCAGCGCGGTCTCTTCCTGGCCGCCGACCACGATGCTGGTCACGTCCTTGTTGGGCGTGAGGCCGTTTTTTTGCAGGATCGCCTGCGTCAAGAGATCGATCGCGCCTCCGCGCGACGAGATGCCGACGAGCTTGCCACGCAGCTCCGCTACGGAGCGGATTTCCTTCTGCGCCATGAGATCGAACTGCGGCTTGGCCGACCCGATGAAGACGAGCTTGACCGGAATGCCGCGCACCGCCGCGGCGATCGTCGCGCCCGAGGCCGAGGTATAATCGACCGAGCCGCCGAGCAGCGCCTGCAGGCCGACCGCGCCGCGGATGAGGATCGTCTCGACGTTGAGGCCTTCGTCGCGGTAAAAGCCCTTCACCTGCGCGAGTTTAAAAGGCACCTCGGCGATCGAGATCGCGCTCACGGAGAAGCGCACCTTCTTACTCTGTGCGAAGAGGGGAGGTGTTGCGAGGAAAAAGACGAGAAGGACCAGAAAAGATAAATGTCGGGAGCGCATGCGAACTCTCTCAGCGGGAGTAACACAGGGAAAATGAGACTGTCAATAATGCGGGGCTTATTGCGTTACCGGTCTCCAAGGCTCACGTTTAAGCGCAGCAGCTTGTCCGCGGTCGGTGCGGCACTGTTTAGCTGTCTATTTTACTTTGAAATCAAAATACTTGTCGGGATACGGCTCGTTCTGAAGCGTAAAATGCCACCACTCTTCCTCTAGATTTTTGAAGCCATTTCGTTCCATCACGGATTTCAAAGCAATTCTATTATCCTGTTGAGATTTCCCGATGCGACTGTTGACTGTGTGGGATAGCGTGTCAAAAAAATCAAAGCCCGTTCCCATGTCCAACTCCTGGTTGCTCTCCAAATCGATAATTGTCAGATCAAGAGTGCTGCCTCGGCTGTGCCCGGATTTTTCGGCAAGGTAACCGTTCTTAAATAGGCTCTCTTTATCAATCGACGGGTAATATTTCGATTTCGTTTTCTGATCGCTCAAGTCTTTTGCCCATCGGATGAAATGATCGACCGCACGCTGAGGCCGATAGCAATCGAAAATCTTCAGCGACTGCCGCTTGCGGGCAAGCTCCTCCTGCACATTCTTAAGCGCAACCGCCGCCTGTCTGGTCAGTAAGCATTTAGAAGCGTCGTAGCCGTCGATTTCGCGCCCGACAAAATTCTCGGCCGTGTAATACCTAATATCCAGCTGGACTGAAGGAATAAATTCCTTAACGTCGACAAATCCATCGTTATTTCCAATCGCGCCTACTTCGTTTTTCGCCGGGCAAGCGCTCAAGAAAATAATCGAAACTAAAAGTAGCAGGATCGATGAGTTCTGCATATGCCCGCTAACTATAAATTTACCGGCCATGGAATCCAAGCATCCTCGCTCGTGCGCTGAGATAGGATGAGAGCTCCTTGACCGGAAAAACCGCATGGCATAAGAGCAACTCTGACCCATGAAACTATTCTGGACAGCGCTGGCGAGCGCGTTCGTAATTTTCTTTTCTTGGCAGGCGGCTGAATCGCAGCCGCTGACAAAGATTCGGATCGGCTATCCGTCGATCAGCTCGCGCCAGGCGCAGCTCTGGGTCGCGAAAGACGAGGGGCTGTTCAGAAAATACGGCCTCGACGTCGAGCTGATCTTTCTCCGCGGCGGTCAGGTGGCCGTGCAGGCGCTCGCCTCCGGCGATCCGCCGCTCGTCACCGTCGGCAACGTGATTCTGGCGAATCTTCAAGGCTACGAAAATGTGCTGGTCGCGTCGGTCGAGAACTCGTACGATCAGATCGTCTTCACGCGGCCGGGGACGGCGAAAACCGTCGAGCAGCTCAAGGGCAAGCGCTTCGGCATCAGCGGCTTCGGCACGGCGACGCACAACGCGGCGCTCATTCTCTTTAAGAAATTCAATCTCGATCCGGCGAAGGACGTCGCGCTGATCGCGACCGGCGCGGCGCCCGACCGGCTCGCCGCGATGCAGACCGGAAAAGTCGACGCTACTTTCTTCAATCCCTCCGAGGCGCCGCTGGCCGGCAAGGCGGGATTGGTCGAGATCATTCAGATGGCCGATCTCGGCGTCGAAGTCCAGGGCAGCGGCCTCGCCACCTCGCGTCCGTTCATCCGCGCGCGGCGCGACGCCGTCAAGGCGGCGCTCAAAGGCTACGTCGAGGCGATCTATTTTATTTTCGTCAACAAGGCGGCGACCGAAAAAAGCTTGACAAAATACATGCGGACGAGCGATCCCGACGTGCTGGAATATTCCTACCGTCATTATCTCAAGCGCACGCCGAAAAAGCCCTACCCGACGATGAAGGGCATCCAGTACATGCTCGATCTGGCCGCATCGCAGTTTCCGCAGGCGAAAAGCGCGCGGCCGGAGCAGTGCGTCGACTTGAGCTTCCTCCAGGAACTGGAAGCGGAAGGATTTTTCACCGAGCTGGAAAAGAAATATCGATGATCATCGACACGCACTTTCACGCGTTTCCCGGTAAATACCTGGACCGTGTGCCGGAGCAGTCGGCGAACGACCCGCGCGGCGCCGGCTTCCATGCGTTCGACCACCGCGAATACCTCGACGTCATGGACCGCTACGGCGTCGATATCGGCGTGCTGTCGAACACCGGCGGCAGGATCGAGCAGGGCGGCGACCGGACGCGCGCCTTGGAGCTGTGCAGAATTTTGAACGACGAGTTCGCCGACGCGCACGCGAAGCACCCGCGCCGCTTCAAGGCGTTCGCGCGTCTCCCGATGCTCGACATGGACGCCGCGCTCCGCGAGATGGAGCGCTGCTACGGCGAATTGCGCATGCACGGCGTGATGCTGCCGACGAATTTGGCGGGAAAATACCTCGATGAAGATTTCTACGAGCCGTTCTGGACGGCGCTCGTTGCAACCGGCAAGCCGTTGTTTCTCCATCCCGCCAACGCTCCGTGCCAGGCGAACTGGAATCGCTTTTCGCTGCACCAGAAGATTCTTTGGCCGACGGATACGACGCTCGCGGTCTCGCGCATCGTCTACAGCGGCGTCTTCGACCGCCATCCCGATTTGAGGCTCATCGCCGCGCATCTCGGCGGCATGCTTCTCGTTTATCCCGACCGGCTCAACTGGCGCGAGGGCAAGGTCGAGTGCCAGTCGGAGCCCGAAACTTATCTCAAGAAGATTTATTACGATACGGCTGGGCCCATCCGCGGTTCTTTCATCAAACTCGCGTGCGACACCGTCGGCGCGGGGCAGATTTTATTCGGCTCGGACTACCCGCACGGGCGCGGCGGGCGCGACGATCAGTTCTTTCCGATGACGTTGAGGGCGATGGACGAGCTGGATCTTTCGTCCGAGGACAAGGATAAGATTTACTACCGGAACGCGAAGCAGCTGTTCGGATTCGCGGAAGGATAACTAGAGCTTTAGCAGGCGGCGCGCGGTGCCTTCGAGGATCGCCTCTTTCTCCTTCGCCGGACAGTCGAGCGCCTCGACCTTCTCGACGCCCATCCAGTCGCCCAGCGTGTAGGGATAATCCGTCCCGACGACCAAGCGCTCGCCGCCGACTTTCCTTCTCAAATAGTCGAGCGTATCGACGTCGTAGACGAGCGTGTCGAAGTATAGATTTTTCAAGTACGCGCTCGGGGGCGATTTGCAATCCGCCGGGCGCGCTCCCTTGCCGGTCGCGTACTCCTGATCGAAGCGGCCCATGTGATAGGGGAAAAACCCGCCGCCGTGCAGCGCGCAGAGCTTCAGGCGCGGGAAGCGGTCGAAGACGCCGCTGTAAATGAGATAGCCCAGCGAAAGCGTCGAATCCGCCGGGTTGCCGCAGACGGCGTTGAGGCCGTATTCGGTCATGCGCTCCGCGCCCGCGATATGCTCGGGATGCATCACGATCAGCACGTCCGTCTCTTCCGCGGCCGCCCAGAACGGGTCGAAGTCCTTGCTGTTGTAATACCGGCCGTTCACGTTCGTGCCGATGAAGGCGGCGGAGAATTTCTGCTTGCCGACGGCATCGCGCAAGACCTTCGCCGCGCGCGCGGGTTCCTGCAGCGGCACCGCGGCGGTCGCGACGAAACGGTCGGGACATTTTTTCACGAGCTGCTGCACGCCGTCGTTGTACAGGCGGCACCAGCTCTCCCCCTGCTCGCCGGTGAGGCGATAACCGAGGCTGTTCGTGTTTGCCTCGAGCGCGGCGATCGCCACTTTACCTTTCGCCATGATCTCGAGGCGCTTCTCGACGTCCATCAACGCCGGCTGCAGCATGTGCGGCTTGCCGCCGCCGAAGGCGAGCCCGACGCGGTTGTTCGGAAGCTCGGCGACCTCCACGCCGAGGGACTTGCCGGTCCTCCGCGCCTCGTCGATGACCTCGCGCGGCACGTAGTGGTGATGGATATCGATCGGCTTGGCCATCGCGTCTGCTCTGCTTATTTCGCGAACGCTTTGGAGAAGACTTTCTTCGCGTTTTCCTCGGTGATTTTCTTTTTATCCGCTTCCGACAGCCACTCGATCGACTGAAAGATCGGCACGATGTCCTCGAAGTTGCGGCCGGTCTTTGGATCGATCACGTTGACCGCTCCGAACATCTCGGTCGCGAAGAGCACGCGGTCGGCGCCGATGCGCTTGATCAACAGCTCCATCGATTCCTTGTCGTAGATCGCCATATCCCAGTAGACGCGGCGCGCGGCTTCTTCGAACGGCTCGTGCCCTTCCTTCACATGCATGCCCCGCTGGCGATTCCACTGAAACGGGATCGCGCCGCCGCCGTGCGGGATGATAACTTTGAGCTTGGGGAAATCCTTGAACACGCGGGATTTGAGAATCTCCACCGCGGCCGCGTTGTGCCAACCGATGTAGTATGAGTTCGTGAGATGGAGCGACGGATTGAGCGACGCGCTCGCGTGCAGCGTGCAAGGGATGTCGAGCTCGACCAGCTTCTCCCACAGCGGATACCACCATTCGGACGCGACCGACGGCGTCAGCGGCTCCTTGCCGCCGGCGGGATCGGGGTTGACGTTGCAGCCGACAAAGCCCATTTCTTTGACGCAGCGGTCGAGCTCGTCGACCCATTCCTTGGGGCTGACGCCGGGCGACTGTGGCAGCTGGCACACGGGCGAGATTTTATCCGGGAAGAGCTTCGCGACGCGCCCGATGAGGTCGTTGCACGCCTCGGTCCAGTAGCGGCTCACGAGCGGCGAGCCGAAGTGATGCCCCATCGCCGAGGCCTGCGGCGAGAAGAGCAGCCGGTCGATGCCGGTGTCCTTCATGCGCTTGAACTGTCCCTCCAGCGAGCGCACCAAGGTCTCGTCGCCGATCTGAAGCTTGGCGCGGAGCGGATTCCCCTGTTCGATGATCTGCCGCGCGCGGTATGCGAGCAGCTCCAACGGTGCGGAAGTGTAGTGCGTGTGGGCGTCGATGATCATGCTCTCACCTCGATCAAATTGTCAGCGGAAACTTCCTCTGATATAGATTGTTTTCTTCGCGAAAGGAACACGAATATGCCAGACATACCGCGACTGAATGGAGTAATCAAAGCCCTGGCGGCAGGCCAGACCGCGTTCGTCGCCTTCACGCCGGTCGATATCGAGAGCGCGATCGCGATGGCGGCCTCGGACCTCGACGGCGTCGCTTTTGAGATGGAGCACTCGCCGCTCGATTTCACCGGCTTGCGAAGCACGCTCCAGTTCATGCTCGACCGGCGCGAGATCGTCGAGGCGAAAACGCTCGCGCCGAAAGTCACGCCGCTCGTACGCATTCCGCCGAACGGCGGCGAGATGAACCAATGGATCGCCAAGCAGGTGCTCGACATCGGCGTCTTCGGCATTATTTTTCCGCACGTCAGCTCCGTCGAGGAAGCCTGGAACGCCGTCGGGGCCTGCCGCTATCCGCGGCTCCAGACGGCGCCGATCGCGAATCCGCCCGGCATCCGCGGCGACGCGCCGCAGCGCGCCGCCCGCTATTGGGGGCTGACGCAGCAGGAATATTACAAGCGCGCGGACGTCTGGCCGCTCGCGCCGGACGGCGAGGTGCTCGTCATCATACAGTGCGAGGACATGCGCGCAATCGATAATTTGCCGCGGATTTTGAAAGAAGTTCCGGGCATCGGCGTCGTGCTCATCGGCGAGGGCGACTTAAGCCAGGAGCTGGGGCACCCGCGCGACTACGACCATCCGGTCGTCGCGAAAGAGATCAATCGCATTTTACAAATCTGTAAGGACCACAACGTGATCTGCGGTCACCCCCATCCCGATGCGAAGAATATCGAGCGTCTGGTCGCCGCGGGCTATCGCTTCCTGATGCCGAGCGCGCCGCGCTCATTCGGCGTATTGACGCAGGGACGGAAACTCACCGGGAGAAGTTAAAGTCTACTTGATTACTTGCCCCGCGACGGGATCGGCGACCGCGGCTTCCAGGCCGCGGACGCCCTTCCATTCGCTCGCCGGGCGCACGCGGCCGTCCGTGCCGATCTGGTCGAGGCCCCAGTAAATCTCCAAACAATGGCCGTCCGGATCGAGAAATTCCACCGCAATCTGGCAGCCGGCGCGGCGTCTTCCTTCGAAAGTGATCGGCACGTTGTATTCGCAAAGCCGGTCGCGAACGCGAAACACTTCATCGACCGTGCCGACCTCGAAGGCGATGTGATGCAGTTCTTCGTGTTTTGATCGGCCGGCGCCCGCGCCGACGAGCGCGATCGTGTGATGATCCGTCGCGCAGCGCAGAAAAGCGAAGCCGCCCGGTTGCATCTCTTCGGGATAGACGTCGGAAACCTTGAACCCCAAAACCTCGACGTAGAATTTCATCGACCGTTCGAGGTCGCCGACCATGATCACCACATGCGCCAGCCGGCGCACTTTGAACGGTATCGCGTCCGGCGGAGCCAGCTTGCGCAATTTTTCGACGTCTAAGGCCATCTTCAGCCCTCCTCTTAGGCGATATGAAATAGTAGTCGATGCAGCCGAGCAAAAAAAGACCGCCCGGCGACCACGACCGGCTCGCGTCCCGTCTTGGAAACTGGTCGGAATTGTGTTTTTTTATATCTGGCGGCGGAGTCCGGGGGGATTTCCCTTCGCATGGCGTTCAAATCCAATCAAATGACCGTTGTTTTCGGCGCGGCGCACAGCGTCGCGGAGAGGCTGTGGCGGCCGGCGGCCGATATTTATCAAACCCGCGACGGCTGGATCATCAAATACGCGCTCGCCGGCGTAAAACCGGAGGACATTAAAGTCGCGATCAAGGGATCGGCGATCACCGTGAGCGGCCTCCGCCGCGATTGGAAGCTGGAAGAAGGCTGCACGTACTATGCGATGGAAATATCTTACAACCGCTTCGAGCGCACGATCGAGCTGCCCTGTTTACTGGACGGCTCGGAGGTGCGTATGGAGGCACGCGACGGCATCCTGATAGTCCGCCTGAGGTGTCGAGGAGAGAATCCGTGAGCGAACCCGAAGAAGAAAAACTACAAACGCTGCCGCTTTTGCCGATCAAAAACAGCGTCCTGTTTCCCACGCTGCTGATGCCGATCAACGCCGGCCGGCCGGCTTCGATCGCGGCGATCGAGGCGGCGCTGGCGACTGAAGAGAAAGAGATCGTCGTGTTCGCGCAGCGCGACGCCTCGGTCGACGAGCCGCAGGCGGGCGATCTTTATACGATCGGCACGAAGGCGGTGATCAAGAAAATGGCGCGCGGGCGCGGCGGCATCGAGGCGGTGCTGCTCGGCGTCGAGCGCGTCGTGTTGATCAAGCTGGAGCATGACGGCGCGCACCAGCGCGCGCGCGTGCGCCCGCTTCCGATCATCGAGGAGAAGAGCACCGAGATCGAGGCGCTCCATCGGGAGGTCATCGATCTCGCCACACGCGCCGTCGAGCTCACGCAGCCGCAGGCCGCCGCGGGCATGGCGCAGCTCATCGCGAGCGCACAGGGGCCGCTCCGCCTCGTCTACATGCTGGCGCCGATGTTCAGCCTGGAGCTGGAAAAGGAACAATTGCTTCTCGAGGCGCCGACGGTCGCGGACTGCCTGCGCCTGATGCATTCGTATTTGTCGCACGAGCTCCAGGTGCTCGAACTGCGCAGCAAGATCGCCAACGAAGCGCAGACCGAGATGAGCAAAGAGCAGCGCGACTATCTTCTGCGCCAGCAGCTGAAGGCGATTCAAAAAGAGCTGGGCGACGAAAATCCCGAGCAGAACGAGCTCACGCTTTTGCGCGAGCGCGTCGAGAAAGCCGACTTACCGGAAGACGTGCGGAAAGAAGTTGAGCGCGAGCTCGGCCGGCTCGAGCGGCTTCCGCCGGCGGCGCCGGATTACCACGTCGGCCGCACCTATCTCGATATGCTGCTGGAGCTACCGTGGAAAAAGGCGACCGATGACGTCCTAGACATCGGCCGCGCCCGCACAGTGCTCGACGAAGACCACTACGACCTCCGCGAAGTGAAAGACCGCATCCTCGAGCACCTGGGCGTCTTGAAATTGAACCCGACCGCGAAGTCGCCGATTCTCTGCTTCGTGGGCCCGCCCGGCGTCGGTAAGACTTCGCTCGGCCAGTCGATCGCCCGCGCCCTCGGGCGAAAGTTCGAGCGCTTGAGCCTCGGCGGCCTGCACGACGAAGCCGAGCTGCGGGGCCATCGGCGGACCTACATCGGCGCGATGCCGGGCCGTGTGATCCAGGCGATCCGGCGCGCCGGCGTCAACAATCCGGTCCTGATGCTCGACGAGGTCGACAAGATCGGCCACGACTTTCGCGGCGATCCCGCAGCGGCGCTGCTGGAAATTTTGGACCCTGAGCAGAACCGCACGTTCCGCGACAATTACATCGATCTGCCGTTCGATCTCTCGAAAATTTTCTTTATCACGACCGCGAACACACTGGATACGATCGCGCGGCCGCTGCTCGATCGCATGGAACTCCTGCGTCTCTCCGGCTACAGCGAAGAGGAAAAAGTCGAGATCGCGAACCGTTATCTGATTCCGCGCCAGATCAAAGAGGCCGGGCTCAAGCCCGAGCACGTCAAAATCGAGCGCGAGGCGCTGAAAGCGATCGTCTCGCTTTACACGCGCGAGGCCGGCGTGCGTCAGCTCGAGCGCACGATCGGCAGGATCGCGCGCAAGGTCGCGGTCCTGCACGCGGAAGGAAAGAACGAGCCGGTGACGATCAGCCGGGACAACTTGGCCGAGTGGCTCGGCCCGCGGCGCTTTTCCACCGATCAGGCCCGGAAGCAACTCCCTGCCGGAGTCGCGACCGGGCTCGCGTGGACCGAGACCGGCGGCGACGTGCTGTATATCGAAGCAACGCTCCTGCCGAGCGGGCGCGGCCTTACGCTCACCGGACAATTGGGCGAGGTCATGCAGGAGTCCGCGCGCGCCGCGCAGAGCTACATCTGGTCCCACGCCGAGGAGCTCGGCATCGATCGCAACTTGTTCCGCCGCTACGGAGTTCACATTCACGTACCGGCCGGAGCGACGCCGAAGGACGGACCGTCGGCGGGCGTGACAATGGCGACCGCGCTCGCATCGGTCTATAGCCGCTTTCCCGTGCGCGTCGACACGGCGATGACCGGCGAGATCACGCTTACCGGGCTCGTGCTGCCGATCGGCGGGGTCAAGGAGAAAGTGCTCGCCGCGCGGCGCGTCGGCCTCACGCGCGTTATTTTGCCGCGCGACAATCAGAAAGATTTGAGCGAGCTGCCGGAGACGGTCGCGAAAGAGATGGAGTTCATCTTCGCCGACAAGATCGAAGACGTCCTCACCGCGGCGATTCCACAGCTAGGAAAGCATTTCTCGACGCTGCAGCAGGCGGCGATCTGACGATTTCTTCCCCTGCCGTTGAATCTGTTTTCGCGTCTGATATAGAGGAGAACTATACCTACATTAACTTGGAAAGGAGGATGGACCACGGATGATTCAAGTCGGACAACAAGCACCTGATTTCGAGCTGGCCAGCCAGCTGGACGGCCAGAAATTCAAGCTGAGTCAATTCAAGGGCAACAAAAACGTCATGCTCGTATTTTATCCCCTGGATTGGACGCCTACCTGAACGCTAGAGATCCCGGGAATTCAAGCCCTGTTGGGCGAATTCGAACGGGCAGACACCCAGGTTCTGGGAGTAAGCGTCGACAGCATCCACTGTCATAAGAACTGGGCCAAATCCATGGGCGGGGTGACCTATCCGCTGTTGGCGGATTTTCATCCCAAAGGGGATATGGCGCAGAAGTATGGCCTTTATCTCTCGGAGAAGGGCATCACGGACCGCGCGACAGTGATCGTGGACAAGAGCGGCACAGTCCGCTACGCCAATTCGGTCACACCCGCGGGACAACGCGATCCCAAGCAGCTCTTGGCCGAGGCGCAGAAGGTCAACCAAGGCAACAAAAAATAGGCGCGACGACGCGCCGCGAAAAAGGCCCGTTCGCCCGAGTGGCGGACGGGCTTTTTTATTTCCGCGTTGTCGCCTGTGCGTTGCAAAGTTCCGGAAAACCGGGAGCTGAGATCAGGCGAGTAGAACCGGCGGAACGATTTCGATCATGTCCGAGCGCGTCATCGTCACGTTGTGCTTGTAGCCGAAGCTCGTGAACAGCGAAAAGGCCTGCAGGATCTGCTTTTCGTCGTTGTGCGTCGTGCAGTCCATCGGCACGACGACGCGGTAGTCGCGCACGCTGAACGCCATGACCGCGCTCTGGACGCAGTTGCGCGTCGAGATACCTGTCACGATGACGCTGCTCTCGCCGGGGCGCATGCCGAGCTTCGGCAGAAGACTCTCCATTTCCGTTTTATAGAAGCAGTCGTGCGTATGCTTGACGACGAGCGGCTCGCCGGCTGCGGGCTTTAATTCGTCGATCAGCTCCGCGCCCCGGCTGCCTTCGAGCTTCCGCACCGTATTTTTAAACACGGTGAATTCGAGCGCGTCGGGCGAGCGGACCGACTGCGTGTGGACGATCTTTCCTCCGCTGCGCCGCATAGCATCGAGCAGCCCGCGGATTTTCGAAATAACCTTCCGCACCGGCTCGCCGATATAGAGCGCGCCGCCGGGATGGCAGTTCTCGTTCTCCATGTCGATGACGAGCAGCAGCGTCTTGTCCGCTTCCAGCTTGACGGGAACGGGTTTGGGATAATCCAGCTCGATCAGCATGACGATAAGCTCAAGCGCGCGCCTCGCCGACATCGATGAAGATGCCGTCGGGATCCGACAGCTGATAACGCGCGTAGCGGCAGCCGGCGATGAGCGCCTCGCGGCGCTCGCCCTCGGCAGGCACGAAGATGATGCGCGCGCGCATCTCCGGGTCGGCGGCGCGGAGCGCCTTCACGTCGTCCTTCACCGCCGCAACGCTCTCTACTTCGAAGCCGACATGCTCGATGCCGGGGCCGTCGATGCTCGCGCCGTCGTAGTCACTCATGCGCCACGGCGCGATTACGAGAGTAATCCTGCCGTCGGTGAGGTAGTAGTTGGGATCTTCCAGCGCCTTTTCTTCCTCGGCGAGGTCGAAAACATCGCGGTAAAATTCGGCGATCATCTCGGGATTGATCACGCGCAGCTTGAAGTGCCGGATGCGCCGCGGTTGGGTCCGCTCTTTTTCGACGTACACGTCGGCGCGGTTATCCATGCCTTCCTGCGTGAGATCGAAGAAGTTGCCCTCCGGATCGTGCGCGCCGAGGGTCGCGAACGGCCGGTTCGACGGGCGCTTGAGCACCTGGACGGCCGGAAACCGCTTACGGATGCGCGCGGTCGCCTCTTCAACATCGTCGACGTCGATGCCGAAGTGATGCAGGCCCGGGACATAACCGGGCTTCCGGCCGATGACGGTCACGCCGACGTAGCCGTCGCCGATGCTGAGCGCGGCGTTCGACCGGATCGCCTTTTCTTCTTCGGGCGAGCCCGGCTTCGCGCGCTTCATGCCGAAGACGGCTTCGTAAAATTTCGCCTCGCGCGGGAAATTCTCGCTCACGATCGCGAGGTGCTGGATGCGGGAGCGCATGACGCTACTTGCCGAACTTTTTAAAGAAGCCTTCTTTGTCGAGCTCGTCGAGCGTGCTCTCGTCGAGATACTTTTCGGCACTCGTGTCGAGCTTTCCGCCCGGCGCTTTTTGCGCCACCATCTCGATCGTATTACGCAGCCCCTGATGCGAGACCCGCGTCGGGAAAGAGAAGCTCGGCGCGACGTACTGGTAGGTCTCTTCCACCGCCTTGGGATTTTTCTGCTGCATGCGCTGCATCAGAACGGCGGTCGCCTTCTCCCTGCTCGTGAGCAGCTGGTGCGTGCCTTCGGCGTAGGCCTGCTGGAAGCGCTTGACGACGTCGCGGTTTTTCTCGAGGAACTGGCGGCGCACGACGATCGCGTTCATCGGGAATGCCGCGGTCTTCATGTCGCGCATGTGGGCCAGCACAGTCAGGCCCAGCCGCGTGGCCTCCCCGAGCTCGGGATAGGCGAGCACCGTGGCGTCGAGCGCGCGGGTCGTGAGCGCGAGCAGCCGGGTCGCCGCCTGGCCGCTCTGGATGATCGTGACTGACTGGCGCGGCACGTTCCACTCCTTGAGCGCGAGGATGACGGCAAGTTCGTTGGCGCCGCCGAAGCCGAGGATGCCGATCTTCTTCCCGGCCAAATCCTCGGGCCGCCGGATCTCTTTTTGCGCCACGAAACTGAACGGGAAGCTATTGAGCGAGCCGGAGATCATCACGAGCTCGGCGCCCTGGTTGATCGCGTTGATCGTCGTCACCGCGTCCACCTGCGCGAAGTGCACGCTGCCGCCGACCAGCGCCTGAATCTCGCGCGTCGAGCCCGGCACCATGACGGCCTCGGCGTTGAGACCGTATTTTTTGAGCAGTCCCAAGTCCTTCGCCGCCCACACCGGCGCCTGAAAGCCGGCGAAGCCGCCGTAGGCGATGAGATACTGCTCCTGCGCGAAAGCGGCGGCGGGGAACAAGAAAAGAATGAGCAACAGCGGACGCAACCATCGGCTCGGCATGCTCGCTCCTCGATTTTCTCGAACGCTACTTGACGTTTTGCGGGCTCGCCTGATTTTCCGCCGCCACTTGACGCATGTACTGCTTGCCGTCGATGTCGGCGGAAACCACTTCGGAAAGAACGACGAGGTCGGCGAAGCGGTTCGCCTTCTCGTCGCGGACGACGCCGCGCGGATCGCGGCCCTCGCTTATATCGTTGATGCCGGTCACGAGCAGCTTTCGGCCGGCAACGATCGCCTTGTCCGAAGAGACGAGGTGCTCTTCGGTGCGGTTCTGGATCGCGCCCTGGCTTTCGGTCGCGAACGCGTCGTGCGCCTGGAAGTTGATCCCCATGCCCGTAAAGGTCTGGTCTTTCATCGACGCGCGGTCCTGCCGGTAGCGGTTCGCCGCATTGCGCGTGAGGCTGTAATCCGGATTCTGCTCGACCTTGCTCCAGTTCCTGAGATCGTCCGTGAGCGCGCGCTCGCGGCTGAACATGAAAATGTATTTCCAGTGCGTCGTGTCGTCGATCGGCACGTGCCAGTGGACCGAGTAGCCCTCGCCGATCGTCGAGCCACCGAAGGCGGACGCGTTCGGCAACAGGAGATTCGTGATGCGGAGGTAGCATTTGCCGGGTCCGGCGGCGCGCGTCGTGTAGATGCGCAAGCCGAAGTCGGTCACCTCGACCTCGATCGTCGGCATTACGTCCTTACCGAGAAGCGAATTGTCGCTTTCCTCGCTGCCGAGAACGACCCGTCGCCGCGGAATGTCCGCGCCGGCCAGCGACTGATGCAGGAAGGAGAGATGCACCGGGTCGATGTTCCCCTCGTTGCCCTGGAGATAATTGCTGTGGATCAAAATCTTCGTAACGGTCCGATACGCTTCCGGCACAATGAGAAACTCGTAATTCGGCAAGAGCGGCGCCTCGCCCGGGCCGAGATAGGCCAAAATGACTCCGCCGGCTTCGCGACACGGATAAGCGAGGTGGCAGATCTCGTTTCGATGGGCGCCGCCGCCGGGCTCGCCGGGCTGCTCGATGACCCGCCCGCGGATGTCGTACAGCCAGCCGTGATAGAGGCATCGGAGGCCGCCGTCTTCGACGCGTCCGTAGCTCAGATCGGTGCCGCGATGCGAGCAATGGAGCCCCAACAGCCCCGGACGGCCCTGATCGTCGCGAAACAGCGCCAGCTCTTCGCCCATGAGCTTGACCGAGCGCGGCGCACTGCCCGCCGGCAGCTCTTCCGAAAGCGCGACGGGCTGCCAATAGCGGCGCAGTAAATTCCCGCACGGCGTCCCCGGGCCGACGCGGGTTAGAAGATCGTTTTCTTCGTGTGTAATCATGGTTGTCCTCGCCTACACCCGAGCACTTTAAAGTAGGCGAAATCCCCTGCGACGGTCAAGAGCGGCTATTGCGGCGGCTGCGGCAAGCTGGTTGATTTAAATGCGGAGCGCGCGATGGCCGATCTACCCGAAGGATTCCTTTATCGTCCCGATCTGATCACGGCAGACGAGGAGCAGGAGCTCATCGAGCATGTGCGCGCGCTGGAGTTCGCCGAGGTCAAGATGCACGGCGTCGTGGCGCGCCGGCGCATGGCACACTTCGGCTGGCTCTACGCCTTTGATTCATGGGAGATCGCTCCCGGCCCGCCGCTTCCCGAATTCCTCCTGCCGGCGCGCGCGCGCCTGGCGGAGCTTATCGCGGTCGAGCCTGAGCGACTGGCCGAGGCGCTCGTGATCGAATATCCGCCCGGCGCCGGCATCGGCTGGCACCGCGACGCGCCGCCCTTCGGCGTCGTCGCCGCCTGCTCGCTTCTTTCATCCTGCCGCTTTCGCCTGCGGCGCGGGACAAGCGGCAGAATCGATACAACGATCGCGATCGAGCCTCGTTCGGGCTACATCATGAGCGGCGCCGCGCGCACCCGGTGGCAGCACAGCATCTCGCCGACGAAGGAACTGCGCTATTCGATTACTTTCAGAACACTGCGCGAGAAGAAGGCGAACTCAAACAACGATCAAGGCTTGCGCGTTCGAGAGTAAATCAATACCCCATCGCGTAGCCGTCGCGGCGCGGATCCGCGGCGCCCATGAAAATGCCGTTCTCCCGCCGGCCGACCGCCTCCACGCCGCCGAAGGCGAACTCCCACGGGCCGCGGATTTTGACCTGGTAGCCCGCCGCCGTAAGATGCGCGCTCACCTCGGCCGGAAAACGGCTTTCAAGCTCAACGCGGCCGACCGCCTCGCTTTGCCAGCGCGGCGCCTCGATCGCCTGCTGGAGATTCATGCCGGAGTCGAAAATATGCGCGAGCGTCTGGGCGAGAAACTGCGTCTGCCCGAGACCTCCCGGCGTGCCGATCGCGAGCAGCGGCTTTCCGTCTTTGAGAATCAGCGCCGGGCTCAACGTGTGCGCTGGAAGTTTTCCCGGCGCGAGCTCGTTCGGATGACCGGGCGTTAGATTGAAGCCGGGCGTGCGGTTGTTGAGCACGATCCCCGTGCCGTCGACGACCACGCCGCAGCCGAAGCTCATATGGACGCTCTGGATGAGCGACGCCCAATTGCCGAAGCGATCGGCGGCGGCGATGAAAGTCGTGTCTTTTCCGGCGCGCGGCGGCATCGGCCGGGAACCCCGCTGCTCGCCGGGAAATTTTTTCAGAAAACCGTCCATATCTGCGCGCCGTCCGGGCTCTGCGATCCATCGCTCGCCGTCCCGCCACGCCGTCTCGTGCGCGCTCACTTGCGCCGCGATCGCCTCGGCGCTCACGGCGCCGGCCGGACGCCGATCCAAGATTTTGAGCTGCAGCAAAAGCAAAAGACCGTAGGAGTTGGGCGGCGGGACGCAAATCTCGTGGCCGCGGTATTCCGCCGTGAGCGGCTCTTCCCAGCGGGAGCGGTGCTCGGCGAAATCGGCGAGGGCGAAATCGCCTCCGCGCCGGTTGGAATCCGCGACAATCGACTCCGCAATGTCACCGCTGTAGAACGCGTCGCGGCCGCCGCGCGCAATCGCTGCGAGCGTGCGCGCGAGGTCTTTTTGCAGCAGCAGATCGCCGATGTCCGGCGCTTTGCCGCCTGGGAAGAAAATTTTCGCCCACGACGGATCCCCACCGAGGGTGCTGCGATTCGATTGGATCACGTTCCGCAGATGCGGAAAAACGGGAAAGCCCTTCTCGGCGTAGGCAATCGCCGGCGCGAGCAGGTCGCCAAGCTTTCGGCTCGCGAGCCGCGCCGCTGTCTCCGTCCACGCGTCGACGAGCCCGGGCGTGCAGGCCGCGATGATTCCGCGCTCGGGGATCTCGCCCGTATAACGCTCGCGCCGCAGCAGCTCGGGCGAGCGCCCGCTGCCGTTAAGAACGACGACCTTTTTTTCTTTCGCCGAATAAAAAACGCCGAAGGCATCGCCACCGACGCCGCCGTGGTAGGATTTCACGACGGATAAAACGCCGGAGGCGCACAGGGCCGCGTCGAACGCGTTGCCGCCGCCTTTCAACACGTCGATCGCCGCGCCGGACGCCAGCGTGTGGCCGGTCGATACCATGCCGCCGGCACCCATGACGACCGGCCGGTGAAATTGCATCTCCGTCGCCATAACCTACGGCATCACCATGCCGCCGTTGACGTGCAGCGTCTGGCCGGTCATGAACGCTGCGCTGGGGCTCGCCAGAAACGCCACGCCTTCGGCGATATCGGCGGGATCGGCGGCGCGCCCCATCGCGATCGCCGCGCCCTGCGCGGCCCAGCTTTCCGCGGAATAAATTTTCCGCACCCGCTCCGTCGCCGTCAGGCCGGGCGCGATCGCGTG
>DATDFN010000006.1:0-25174 GCA_036522615.1 Binatia bacterium
GTCGCGCAAGATCGCTTCGATCGGCGCCAGCGATTGATTGAAAATCTCGACGTAGGCGCCAAACAGATCCTCGCCGAGCGCGGGTGTGAGAAGATTCCGCGTCAGGCGATGGTAAAAGCAGTGGAACAACGCAGCCGCGCCACTGCCGATTGCGCAATCCGCGTCCCAGCCGAGCAGCAAACTCGCCGCGGCACGAAGGCTCTCGTTTTCTTTCGCTATGTCTTCGAGATCGCCGCGGAGGATTTGAAGAATGCTGCGCGCATGCAGCGAGACCGTGTCCTGCTGGATGCGCGCCATGTCCTCGACGGAGAAGCGGTCTTTCGACGTCAAGAGTTCCTTGATACGTCCGATGCGGTACGGCGGCTCGAAAAGATCGGAGAGGTGATAGGGATATCCGCTGCCGGCGACATCGTGGTTCGCCGTCGCGATGATTCCTTCGGGCGGATTATAAAGACACGGAAGTTCTTCGAAAGGAACGAAGCCCTTCCACTCATCGCCCGTTTCTGCGCCGTCGAGCGGCAGATAGGACGGCCGCCGCGCGCGTATCGGCGCCGCTCCCGCAAGGCTGTAGCCGATGTTGCCGTCGCGATCGGCGTAGACATAGTTGAGCGACGGCGCGGTTTGAAAAGAGAGCGCCGCGCGAAAATCCTTCCAGTCGCGCGCGCGGTTGACGCCGTAGAGCGCGCGCATCTCGCGGCTCGGCGCGTGCGCGGTCCATTTGAACGCGATCGCTGTCGAGCCGTCGATCCCGCATTGAACGGCATCGCTGATGATCGGCCCGTGCTCGGTCAGGCGAATTTTTCGCGTCAGCGCCTTTCCGCCGCGAACGGCGATTTTTTCCTCCAAGACTGTCACTGGCTTTCGCGTCGCGTTGGCGACGTAGAAGCCCGGCTCGGTCGGATCGAGCTTCTCGCGGTAGAGGTCCGCATCGTCGCACAGCCCGGCGGTAACGCCCCAGGCGATGCGGCGATTGCGGCCGATATGGACGCACGGCATCCCGGGAATAGTGCCGCCCCATACTTCGAGGTCGTTGCCGGCCGACAGATGCATGAGGTGCCACATCGATGGAATATCGAGCTTGAGATGCGGATCATTACAGAGAATCGCGCCGTCCGTCGCGGAGCGATGCGGCGCGACCACCCAGCTATTGCTGCCCTGCCCGGCGGCCGGGCCGTAGATCTCGAATGTGCCGCTCACGAAACGGAGCAGCTCCTCGGCTTCGGCCGCAACCGCGCGCGTGATGCAAGGCGCACCGGCCGGATAGCGCGGCAGCAGCGAAGCCAGTTTCGCCGGCGCGTCTTGGAGGCGCGCGGCGAGCGCCATCCATGAAACCCGGGTGAATAGAGACGTCGAGAGAAAAAACGCGAAGCCCTTTCCAAGCGTCAGTGTGTCTTCGGGAGGCCACGGCTCCGGCTCGAAGCGCAGCAGGCGGAACTCGACCGGCAGGGATTTGAGATGAGATTCGATATAGCGGTTGACGCCCGCGCTATAGCTTTCCAGAACCGCGAGTTCGTCTTCGGAGAGGAGCGGCAGAGACGCGACGGCGGCGCGGCGTATGCCGAGGAGGCGGAGGAAATAATCGAGATCCGTCAGGGTCTTTCCACGGAAGTGGACGGAAAGATCGCCGGGAAGCCGCCGGTCGCCGAAAATCTCCGCGGCGCGCCCGCACAGCGCGCGGCGGTTGAGCTCCATTTGCCAGAGCCGCTCCTGCGCGTGCAGATATCCCTGCGCGAAAAAGAGATCGCGTACGTTTTCGGCGTAAATGTGCGGAACGCCGTGCGGTGCCCAGGCGATTTTTACGGTGGCTTTAAGACCGGGGAGAAAAATCTCGCCGCGATAGCGGGGCGCGCTCGCGCGCAGCCAGCGACGCAGCAGAGGAATGAAAAAAGATAGTCGACCGCTTTCCGCTTGCAAGTTCCCAGTTAAGTCGGGCGGGTGGAATTTTTCAACCGGCGGCGCGCGAGCGGCGGCCGCGTTACAAGATTTTTTGAACCGACCGGCGCTGCTTCATGCGCTCGATCCACTTGACCAGGTTGGGCAACGAGGGGTCGGGCAGCACTCCCATACCCGCCAGGCGCACGAATCTGGGGATCAGCGCCGCGTCGACGAGCGAGAAGTCACCGGCGAGATAAGGCTGATCACCGAGCTCGCGCTCCAAGCGGCCCAGCAGATGCTTCAGCTCCTGCCGCGCGCTTGCGATCAGCTGCTGATCGCGCTCTTTCTCGTCCTTCATCATCTCTTTGCGGATTTTCTGATAAGGCCCGTCGAGATGATTCATGCCGTAATCGAGAATGATGCGCGCTTTCGCCCGCTTGCCCGGGTCCTTCGAGAGGAGCGCCGTCTCGGGATATTTTTCTTCGAGATATTCGTTGATGATGAGCGACTCGTAGAGCACGGTCGCGCCGTCGATGATCACCGGAACCTTGCCGTAAGGATTGAGCTTCAAAAAATCCGGTTTCTTCTGCTCCATCTTCTTGAGATCGACCGGCACTTTCTCGTACGGGAGCTTTTTCTCCTCCAGCACCACGATGACGCGCTGGCAGTTGGGCGAGCTGGGGAAGTCGTAAAGCTTGATCGGACGTTCGGGCGGCATAAAAAAATCCTCCTGATCAAGTCCTGATTTACTTCAGCGGTGGACCCAAGACAAGCCCAAAGCGGAGTACCGTCACCGATAACCGCTCGGGTCCTTCGCCTCGCGCGGGAAATAACCGCCGAGGCGGTGATAAGCCTTCAGATAAATAATCTGCCCTTCGTTCGTCATCGCGTTCTCCAATACGCTGATAAGGCGGACGGCGACGGTCGGAAGCGGCTGGAAGCGGGGCTCGTCGAGCTCGCGCGCAAGCTCCTCGGCGGTCAGGGTTTTTAAATACGATTTTGTCCGATCATACACGGCGTCGTGATACGCCAGCAGCAATTTTGCCGGCGCGCGAAAGGCGCGCACCTGCTCGCGCGTGTGCGTGTGCGAGCGGCCGTAATCGGCGGGCTCCGGAGGCATGCCGAAACGCGCCGCCCAGCCGTCGGCGATCCAGAACTGCTCGCCGCCGGAGAGCTGCGCGACATTGCTGTCCATCACGCGGGTGAGGCGCCAGGCAAGCCATCCGATCGACGGATGCGGCTCGCGGGTGAGCTCGTCTTCGTCGAGGTCTGCCAGCGTGCGGTGGAGCGATTCGTATACGCGCGCGAAAGCATCGAGCAAAATATCATTGGCGATCATTTCCGTTTCCTTTCCGGCGCGCCGCGCGCCAAGCGAAAATTCTCTAATCGTTTATCCACGATGTCAACCTGTTTTTAGGAGAGCGACGGTTGATCCAACATCTATTTGATGTTATCGCCTAGCTTCCGACTGCAAAAATAAAATTCCGGCGGGCCACCGAATTTGTCCATGAAAATCGATATCGAGTTCAACTCCGGCGCGCAGCTGCCGATGGACGCCATCCCGGAGCTCGCACGCCTGGCGGAAACGAGCGGCTTCGACTGCGCGTGGGGCGGAGAAGCGAACAACAAAGACCCGACGGTGATGCTTTCCGCCGTCGCCGCCGTGACGAAAACTCTCAAGATCGGCTCGGCCGTCTATCACATCCTCGGACGCACGCCCGCGACGCTTGCGCTGCAGACCGTCGGCCTCGACGAGCTGTCGCAAGGGCGCTTCCTGCTTGGTCTAGGGGTGTCCAATCCGACGATCGCTAACTGGCATGGCCTACCGTCGGACCGGCCGCTCGCGCGCGCGAAGGAATATTTGGAAATCGTACGGCGCGCGATGGGCGGCGAGAAGCTCGATTTCACCGGCGAGTTTTATTCCGCCCGCGGCTTCAAGATGGCGTTCAAGCCTTCGGGCAGGAAGATTCCGATCTACCTCGCCGCTTTCGGGCCGATGATGACAAGGCTCGCCGGCAAGCTTACCGACGGCGTGCTGATCAACATGGCGAATCCGCCGGAAATCCGGCGCATCGCCGAGCAAGTGAGAGAAGGGGCGAAAGAGGCCGGGAAAGACCCCGCGGCGATGGAGATCATCTGCAAAGTACGCTGCTCGGTCGCGCCCGACCGCGCGCAAGCGCGCGAGGCGCTGAGCCACGCGATCACCTATTACACGCTGGCCGACTACTATCGCGATCTCTTGACGCGCATGGGCTTCGGCGAGGAAGTCGAAGCGATGCGCGCGGCATGGAAATCCGGCGGTTTTCACGCCGCGCGGCGGCTGATCACGGACCGCCTTTTCGAAGGGTTGCCGATGGCGGCGGCGACTTCGATCGGCGAAGTCCGGGAGAAGCTTAAACCGTACGAGGAGGCGGGCGCGACGCGTATGATCCTCCCTTACGTCGCACAGTCGGACGACGTCGTCGGCGAATTAAGGAATTTCATCCTCGCCTGGGGCCGCGGCTAGCGATTTTGAAGGAGGGAAAATGTCTTTCGAGCTTTTGAATCCTACGGGGCTGGAGCGGCCCGTCGGCTACGCCCACGTGGCCAAAGTGAACTCGGGCAGAACGGTCTATATCGCCGGCCAGGCACCTTTCGACGCGACCGGCGCGGTGGTCGGAAAAGGCGACTTCGTCGCCCAGTGGCGCCAGGTGATGGGCAACCTCAAACTCGCGGTTGAAGCGGCAGGGGGCAGGCCGGACCAGATTGCGGTGCTGACAATGTACGTGACGGACCTGCCGGCCTACCTCGCCGCGAAAAAAGAAATAGCGGTCAGCTATCGGGAGGTCTTCGGCAAATACTTCCCTGCGATAACCCTAGTCGAAGTGAAGGGGCTTTATAATCCAGACTGCATGATTGAGATATCGGCGGTCGCCGTTATCGATTGACTCGGCGCGCCGTTACCCCCCGGACCAGCAGTAATTTTGTACCAAATTGCGGCAATTACTATCCAAACTTGGCACTGAATTACCCCGCGTCTCAGCGCCTCTCCTCGGAAAATCAACTATTTATATGCGTGGCATATCGCTTGCTTTCTCCCCCGGGCATGAGCCAACTCGAAGTCCTAAGAGATACGACGGGGATGCAGGGTTTCGACTATCCCACCCTCGAGGAGATCGTCACTCTGTGGCGCTCATATCAGGCCACAGGCGGCCTTCAGCCGGAAGAGGCGTGGGATGCTATTGCGGCGAGCCTCGCTCTGGATATGGCTTTCTCCGGCCATGTCCGCGCGAAGTTTTCTGAGCATTAAAGGCGGCTACTCGGGAAATTCAGGGGTTATAAACCTTACCTATAAAGCCGCTCTTGTCCAGCTCCCGCACGATACTCTCGTCCACAATATCTTCGAATTTTAAGTTAACGCCGGGTTTCCGCCCAACCTCTTGAATCTGGGCTTCCATTCCCGGGCGCGTCACCAGAGGCACCCGCTCGTAGAGCTTCGCCATCGCCTGCCACGAATCTTCCAGGTAGCCTTCGTTGTCTTGCCGGCTGTACTTGGCGACGATTTTCTTGGTCTCATCCTTGCGCGTCTTGAAAAAGTGAGTCGCCTCGATAAGCGCCATAACGATGCCGCGCACCGTATCGCGGCGCGTCGATAAAAACGGCCGCGTTGTGTTGGCGCAGATGTATGGAAAGTCGAAACGCTTCGGCAGGTCGGCGGTGCTGATCAGCACTTTGTGCGGCATGCCTTGCGCGAGCTTGATGATCCCGGGAGGCGACGGGAAGCCGACGATGCGCCCGCCGCGGAAAGCGGCAGCGCGCTCTCCCGGTCCGCCGACCTGAATGATCGGCACGTCCTTCACCGGCGTCAGGCCCAGCCCGCGTATCAAGACATGAGCCGCAGTATCCGACGCGCTGCCGATGCGGCTGATCCCGATGCTTTTGCCGCGGAGGTCTTCCGCAGACCGGACCGACTCTTGGACGACCAGTTCGTACGGCAGCGTGTTGATGTAGCAGGCGACGGTCACCAGTCCGACGCCGCCTACGACGGCGCTCACGACCGCGTTGCCCGCGGCGTTGCCGACTTTCACATCGCCGGCGATGATGCTGGTCACGCTGATGGGCGTGCTCTGGATAAAGACCAGGTCGACATCGACGCCGTGCTTTTTATAGAAGCCGCGTTCCTGCGCAATGAAATACACGGAATTGGTCGCATCGGCCGAGCTGTACGAGATCCTGATCTTCTCTTGCGCGACGGCGTTTGGGGCGGCGATCAGTACGAACAGCACGGACGCGGTCACGATACGGTTCGGCATTTAGGCGGCTCCTTCGAAGGCGTTTGGTGAAGTTCAGGTCTGATGCGCTTGCGGATCGGCGCGCGCGATGAGGTCCATCAAAATACGGACGTGGTTGCTTTGCACGTGCACGACTTGCCGCAGCAGCTCGGCGATATCAGGAGCTTTCTCGTCGAGCCGCGCGGCGCGCTCCAAAAAGCGCGTCTCCAGTACGCTATGAGCGCTCAAATCGCGCCCCATGCGCTCCCAGTGATTGCCGCCGGAATCGATGTCAAGCGGCGTCTCGTACATTGTTCCGCCCATGGCGGCGAGCTTATCATGCAGCGTTTTTGCGGCAGATTGCTTCTCTTCGGCGACGCGGCGGAGCGTCTGGGCGACTCCTGGATACGGCGCGCGGTCCGCGTGGTTGAAGATTTGCGCGGCCAAGCGATTGAGCTCGCGGTAGCTTTCGTTCAAGACGTCGACGGGATCGTTCGACTCGCGATGGCCGTTCGCGTTTGGCCTGAAGATGCGCTCGATTTTTTTAAACAGTCCCGGCAACTGTGGTCTCCTGTGCGCAGAAGATAGGAGGCGGGCCGCGGCTTGTCAAGGCTGCGTAGGCTATTTGACTATGACGGCGAAATCTGGTGAATTTATAGGCAGATCGGAGGAATACGTATGGCCCGTATTACCGTCGAAGATTGTCTAGAAAAGGTTCCCAGCCGCTTCGAGTTGGTGATACTCGCCGCGCAGCGCGCGCGGCAGCTTTTCAAAGGGGCCAAGCCTCTGATCGAATCGGACAACCGCGAGGTGGTCGTCGCCTTGCGCGAGATCGCCGACGGCAAAGTTAAAAAAGGCGAAAAGTCTCTCGTTCCTACCGGACGAGCCGCCTGAGTGACCGAATCTCCGATTTTCGCAATCTTGCCAGACATACCGATCCGCGGTAAAATTTCTAAGCACCCCGTCTTGTAGTGCTGCGGCGCCGTTCGTCCGTCGTCGGGAACTTTCATGGCCAAGGAAGACGATAACCGCGAAGATATTCCGCTTTCCGAAGCGATCGACGTTAGCAAACAGGCCGGCGCGAAGGCCGACGATAAATCGTCGGCGAAGGCGATCGTTCCTACCGATACGCTGCAGCGTTATCTCTCCGAAATCCGGCGCTATCCGGTGCTCAGCCGCGAGGAAGAGCACAAGATCGCGGTCGAATACAAGGAGCGTGGAGACGTCCAGGCGGCTTACAAACTCGTCACGGCGAACTTGCGACTCGTGGTGATGATCGCGCGCGAGTATCAGCGCGCGTTTCGCAATCTCCTCGACCTCATCCAGGAGGGGAATATCGGCCTGATGGAGGCGGTGAAGAACTTCGATCCGTACCGCGGCATCCGCTTTCCGTCGTATGCCGTCTGGTGGATTCGCGCCTATATCATCCGGTACCTCATTAACGACTGGCGCATGGTCAAGATCGGCACGACGCAGGCGCAGCGCAAGCTCTTCTTCAATCTGCAAAAGGAAAAGGAACGACTCGAGGCCGAGGGCTTCACACCGGGCCCCAAGCTCCTAGCCGAGCGCCTCAACGTCAAAGAGGGCGAAGTCATCGAGATGGAGCAGCGGCTCGCGAACCGCGACCTCTCGACCGACGTGCCGGTGGGAGAAGACGGCGAGGCCACGCTCTTGAGCTTCCTGCCCGACAACAAAGACAATCCCGAAGAGAGCGTCGCCAATGCGGAGTACCGACAGGTCCTCGGCGAGAAGATCGAGCAGTTCGCGAGCGGCCTCAAAGACAAAGATCTCGTCATCTTTCGCGAGCGCCTGCTGAACGAAGAGCCGCTCACGCTGCGCGAGATCGGCGAGCGTTACGGCATCAGCCGCGAGCGCGTGCGGCAGATCGAAGAGCGGTTGAAAAAACGCCTGAAAGATTACCTCAGCAAAGAATTGAAGGACGTCAAAGACGTCGTCGTCGACGATCCCGGCTCCTGATGCCGCCCTCCGCGCCGGCGCTCTGCTTGCGCGTTCCATACGTATTTGATAGCTAGGTAAAAATTACTTTTAGAGGAGCATCGCTTGCGTTTCGAACGCGAAATCGAGATTCACAGCCCGAAAGAAAAAGTGTGGCGTTTTCTCTGGGACGTCGATCGGTTCATCGCCTGCGTTCCGGGCTGCAAGGAGGCGGGAACGGTCGAGCCTGGAAAGCATTACACCGCGACGATGGTGGAGAAGGTGGGACCGTTCCGCGTCGAGTTCCCCATGAACATCGACGTGGTGGAGAGCCGCGAGCTTGCCTACATTAAGGCGCAGGCGAGCGGCAGCGACAGCAAGATCGGCAGCCGCATGAAAGTCGAGCTCGAGGTGACGCTTACCGGCGACGGCGATCAGACGAAGCTCGGCCTCGCGGCGAACGTCGACGTTCTCGGCAAGCTCGCCACGCTCGGCCACAGCATGATCAAGCGCAAGGCCGATCAGGTCATGGATCAGTTCGCCGGCAACCTCAAGCAGAAGCTCGAGGCCGCCTAGATGCTGAGACGCTTCCGCCTCGAGGAGCCGGAAACGATTTCCGAAGCTTCCAGCTTGCTCGCGCGTCATGGCGAAAGCGCGCGCATCTACGCCGGCGGCACGGAGCTGCTGCTCGTGATGAAAGAAGGGCTCGCGCGCTACGAGCGGCTCGTCAACGTTAAAAAGATTCCCGGCCTCGACCGGATAAAGCTCGATAACGGCTCGATATCCATCGGCGCGCTCGCGACGCACCGCCGCGTGACCGCCGACGCGCTGCTGCAGGAGCATCTCCCGGCTTTGGTGGCGCTCGAGAAAAACGTCGCGAACATTCGCGTGCGGGAAGTCGGCACGATCGGCGGCAACCTATGCTTCGCCGAGCCGCACGCCGATCCCGGCACGCTTCTGCTCGCCCTCGGCGCCTCCGTTGTCGCCGCAAAAGGCGACGGCCGTCGCGAAATCCCGATCGACCGATTTTTTGTCGACGCGTATGAGAACGCTCTCGCGGACGACGAGCTGCTGGCGGAGATCCGCGTGCCGCGGATGCCGGCGCGCTCGGCCGCCGCGTACTTGAAGTTCGGCTATCTGGAGCGTCCGAGTGTCGGCGTCGCCGCTTTCCTGCAATGCGACGGCAAGGCGATCCGCGAGGCCCGCGTCGCGGTCGGCTGCGCCGGCCCGATGCCGCGCCGGGTCTCCGGAGCGGAAGAACTCTTACGCGGTAAATCGCTCGACGAAGCCTCACGGCGCCTCGACGAGGCGGGCGCCATAGCGGGCCGCGCGAGCGACGCGATCAGCGATCTCCACGGCTCCAAAGAATACAAAGAACACATCGTCGGTGTTTTACTGAAGCGCGCTTTCGCGCAGGCCGCGGAGCAGTGCCGGTGACGAGAGGGGATATATGACCAGCTTGACGAACCGGCCGCACGGCGCGCAGACGATTCCCATGTCTTTGGAGGTCAACGGCAACACTTACGAGCTGGAGATCGAGCCGCACGAGCTTCTGCTCGACGTCGTGCGCGAACGTCTGGGGCTCACGGGCGTGAAGCGGTCATGCGACGTGGAAGTCTGCGGCGCGTGCACGCTGCTGGTCGACGGCCGGCCGGTCAGCTCCTGTACGCTGCCGGCGTTCGAGGTCAGAGGCAAGCGGGTCGAGACGATCGAAGGCCTCGCCGCGGGCGGCAAGCTTCACCCGCTGCAGGAGTGCTTCATCGAGCACGGCGGATTTCAGTGCGGCTTTTGCACTCCGGGAATGATTCTCGCGGCCAAGGCGCTACTGGCGGAAAATTCCAATCCCACGGACGAAGAGATCAAACACTTCATGCACGGCAACCTCTGCCGCTGCACCGGCTACAAAAAAATCATCGAATCGATTCACGCCGCGGCGGACAAGATGCGGCCGCGGCGCGCCTAGCTGTCGATCCCGTATTCTTTCCAGCGAGCGGCGACGCGGTCCAAATGATCCTTCGGCGGGAGCGCGATCGCCGGATAGTCGTGCTTGCGCGTCGCGTCGATGGCGAGCCGCGCGCCGACGTCTCTGACGGGATCGTGCTGCGGCACCTGCTTAGGCGCCTGCGAGGGGTCTAGACCGACCGCCTGCGTGTCGCGCTCGATGTAGACGTCTTTATCGGGCCGGACGTGCCAGCTGAGCGCCCAGTCGACGTCGAAATCGTCCCACACATCGATATCCTCGTCGACCACGACGGTAATCTTGCCGAAGCCGGTGCGGAGCGACCAGATGCCGTACATCAGCTGCTTCACCTGTCCATGAAACTGCTTTTTCATCGACACGACCACGTAAGCGCCGCTGCCGCCGGATTCTTTCATACGAACGTCTTTGATCGGGAGGCGCAGATTATATTTCAGATGCTTGAACAGCGGCCATTCGCGTCCCACGCCGCGGATGCAGCTCGATTCCGAAGGCGGCCGCTGGCTGATGAACGCCTGGTAGATGGGATTATTGCGGAACGTCATGCATTTGATGTTGAAGACCGGTCCTTTTCCCGCCGGACCCATGTAGCCGGTATACTCGCCGAACGGGCCTTCCATCTCGGTGAAGTTCGCGGGAATCTCGCCTTCGAGAACGATCTCGGCGGTCGCGGGGACCTCGAGCGGCACCGTCTCGCACGGCACCAACTCGACCGGCGCGCCGCGCAGCGCACCGGCGACCGCGAACTCGTCCAGCTCCTCGGAAATTTTCGACACCGAGACGTAGCCGATGCTCGGATCGGCGCCGATCACGACCGCTACCGGCATCGGCTGATTCCGTTCGTCGTGCTTGCGCAGGTGCCACGAGGCATCCTGCCGCTTGCCGAAGAGAAACCCCGTCTTGTCCGGCCCCTTCACCTGCATTCGATAGGTGCCGACATTGCGAATGCCGGTATCGGGATCTTTGGTGATGACGTAGGGTGAAGTGAAAAACGGTCCCGGGTCCTCGCCGACGGTCCAGACCGGAACCGGCAGCTTGCGTATATCGACCTGATTGCAGTGGAGGATGTTTTCCTTGCACGGTCCTGTCTTCACCATGACCGGCGGAATCGGCTTCTCCAGCGCTGCGTCCCATTTGCGGTTGATGCCTTCGACGGAGTCGGTCTCCAGGCCGATGGCGTAAACCTCGCGCGAGGCGCCGAGCACGCCGGCGGCGATCGGCGTATCAAAGCCTTTGACGTTTTCGAACATCAAGGCCGGACGCCGTTCGGGCGGTATTTTATAGAACGTCTGGCGGCAGACCGCGGCGACTTCCCAATCCTTATCGACTTCCTTGCTGATTCTCTTGAGCTTGCCCCGTTCTTCGAGTGCTGCCAGATAGGCCCTTAGATCGCGGTATGCCATGGACTTTCTCCCTTAGCTTAATGACGTGAGTGATTTAGAATAAATTATTTTGGCCTTAATAGTCAATACATAAAGTATATTTTTAAGGGAAATACCCGAAATCTTACAGGAGGTTACGCGCGGATTTCCGTGCGCATGAACTTGATGTAGCAGACGGTGAAGCAGGCGGCGACGAGTGCGATCAGCGTCGTGAACTGCGGCAGGATAAGCAGCAGGCTTTGGCTTAGCGCCAGCGGCGTCAAAAGAATGCCCTGTGTCTGTTCCTGCAGAGCCGCGCCGAGAACGCGCGCGGTCGGGTTCAGGACGACGGTGACGGATTCCTCGTACAGAGTCGTCGGGGAGATGCGACTGATCATCGATGCGACGTCGCTCTGACGCACGACTTCTTCGGGAGTGTTCGGATCCTGCACGATCATGCCCGCCACGACCTGCGCGATGAGCGGCGTGAAGATCGCGAGAAAAAGCCACAACGCGAGCGAAGCGAGCGCCGCGGTGACGGTCCGTTGGAGGAAGAGAGAAAATAGCATCGCGAGCGCGAGCCAAAATCCGACGTAAATGATGCCGATAACGGTGAAGATAAGCATGCGCCACAGCTCTTCGGGGTTCGGCGGAAAACCGACCAGCACGATGCCGAGGCCGATGACGAGCAGGAGAATCGAAGCCCAGAGTGTGCTCACCGTCGCCAGGCCGGCCAGGAACTTGCCGTTGATCAGGCTGTCGCGGTAGATCGGCTGGGACAAAACGCGGCTCAAAGTGCCGCGCGCGTATTCGCCGCTGATCGCGTCGAATCCCAGCATGATGCCGACGAGCGGCCCGAGAAGCGCGAGAAAGCTGGTCAGCGACAGCAAGCCGCCGCTCTGCGAAGTCAGCAGAAGAAGAAAAACATACTCGGCCGGCGCGCTCTCCGCGTCCTGGCGGATCGATTGTCCCGAGGCGTAAACGGCCCACACGCCGGTCAGGACGATGATGGCGAGCAGGATCATGAAACGGCGGCTGCTGAAATGATCCGCCAGCTCTTTCCAAAAGACTACACTCATTTTCTCACGCCTCGCGAAAGTATTTCAGATAAATCTCTTCGAGCGTCGTGTCCTCCGAGCGCAGCTGGAAAAGCGACAGCCCTTTGTTCACGACCAGCGCTGCGACGTCAGGCCGAACGTCGCGGTCGCACCGGAGATAATACCCTTTTCCGCGCCGCTCCACGCCCTGGACGCCGGGAAGCGCCGCTAGATCGGCCTCGATGCCGTCGTTGTGTCCGGCGCACTCGATGGAAAAATTCCAGCGGCGCTCTTCGAAAGCGGCGCTGCCGAGTTTGTCGACCTCGCCCTCGGCGATCATTTTTCCCCGCACGATGATGCCGACGCGATGGCACATCTGCTGGACCTGATGGAGCATGTGGGAGGACAGGAGCACCGTGAGGCCGCGCTCGCGGCTGAGACCGGTGATGAGCTCGAGGATGCGCGCCGCGCCGTCCGGGTCGAGGCCGAGCGTGGGCTCGTCGAGAATCAGCACCTGCGGCTCTTTAATCAGAACCTCGGCGATGCCGAGGCGCTGCTTCATGCCACGGGAATATTCTTTGACGTAGCGCCCGCCGTCTTTGGTGAGGCCGACCTGCTCCAGCAGCGCACCGATGCGTCGAGACGCTTCGTCCTCGTCGATGCGGTTGAGGCGCGCGATGTAGCGCAGGTTTTCCCGCCCCGAGAGATCGTCATAAAATCCGGGATTTTCCGGCAGATAGCCGACGCGCCGTTTGACTTCGATCGCCTCGCGCGCTGGATCGAAGCCGCAGACGCGCACGCGGCCGCCGCTCGGCTCCGTCAAGCCAAGCAGCATGAGGATGGTCGTCGTTTTGCCGGCGCCGTTCGGGCCGAGAAAGCCGAAGATCTGGCCTTGATCGACCCCGAAGGAAAGGCCGTTGACGGCGATCAGGTCGCGGTAACGTTTGGTGAGATTGTCTGTCTCAATTACAGCCATTATCGCCGGCCCAGGCGCCAGAATACGATGGCGAGCCCCAGCACCACGGCGGCGACAATTCCCGCGCCGACCCACCCCCACAGCGTCGCCGTTGATACGGTGACGCGGAAGTCTACCGATTTATTCGCATCCGCGCTGTTCGCCGCGACCGTGATTGCGTAGTCGCCGGCGATCGCGCGTGCCGGCGCGGTGATCTCCATCGACACCTCGCGAACTTCGCCCGCGTTCAGCGCGTCGAGCTTGTCGGGCTTGAAGTCGATCGTCCACTTGTCCGGCTTTTTAGTGACGAATGCGAGGTTGCGTATCGGCGCCGTCCCGCTGTTGGCGACCAGGAAGGGGACCGGCGTCTTTTGACCCGCCGTGACCCCGGCATTGAGCGTTCCGCTCACGGTGCCCATCTTCAGATCGGTCACGCCTTTCAGCGTAACTTTCAGGTTTGTCGATGCTTCGAAGGCGCCGGCCCGCGCCCGGATATTCACCGGGTATTCCTTCGCATCGGCGCGCACGGGCGAATCGATCTCGACGCTGAGCGTCTCCGTGCCGTTTTCTTTGAGCTGAATCGAGGATATCTGCGTGTCGCCGAACTGCGGTTTGAAGCGCACCGCCCAGCCCGTGGGGGCCTCGGCGCTGAGCGACGCGGTCAGCGGCTTGTTCGTTTCGTTTTTGAGGTCGACCGTAAATTTAAGCGTTTGACCCGAGGGGGTCGTCAGCACGGGATACTGGCTCGTCAGCTTAAGGCCGCCGGTCTCCACCTTTTTCGAGGTGACGCGAAAGACGATCTTTTCGAGGTAGCTCGTTTTTCCGCTTTCGTCTTTCGCGGCGACTTTCGTCTCGTAGTTTCCGGGCTTGGTGTTTTCCGGCACTTTCGCCTTAAACTCTACCGTAGTCGATTTCTCGCCCTGCACCATGACCGACCGAACGGGGTAGCTCGGATAGCGGGAGTTGAAGCCCACCTCCCAGCCTTTCGGCACGCCGTCGATCGTGAGGCCGACCGCAACCGGATTCTTTGTCCGGTTGACGACCTCGGCGTCCATCGTGACCTCCTGGCCTTGACCGACGGTTAGGTCGGTAAAAGGCAGGATCAAGTTGAAGGATTCCTTGGGCGGTTCGTACGCCTCTTTCTTTTCCGCTTCCGCGGCGAAGCCGGGCAGAGGCGCGACGAGTACCAACAGCGCGATCGAAAGGATCGCGCAAGAAAGTCCATTGATAGAATAATTCCAGTGTGAGGAGCTGAGCCTCATGTAAGTCCCCCTATTAAGATCAGGTATAACCCTACAGATAATCACAACGGCGCGGCAAATCAAGCTTAGAGCCGGCCGAGTTGGCGCAGGCCTTCGTAGACGACAATCGAAACCGCGTTGGATAGGTTCAGGCTTCTGACCGCCTGGGTCATCATCGGAATGCGAAAAAAATTCTCCGCGTGCGGCTCGAGCCACGCTTCGGGCAGTCCGGTCGTCTCGGGACCGAAGACGAGGAAATCGTCGTCGCGATAGTTTGCCTCGATGTAAGACTGCGCCGCTTTTTTGGAAAAGAAAAGCCGCCGGCCGGCCCCGTGTATTTGCAAAAAATCTTCCCATGATTCATGCAGCCGCACGTCCACGTGGGGCCAGTAGTCGAGACCGGCGCGCTTCAAATGTTTGTCGTCGATCGTAAAGCCGAGCGGCTTCACGAGATGCAGCGGCGTGCCCGTCGCCGCGCAGAGCCTCGCGATGCTTCCGGTATTCTGCGGAATCTCCGGATGGTAAAGGACAACGTGCATCGTCAGCTCTCTAGCATCAATGTTACCGGCCCGTCGTTGACGAGACTCACGGCCATCGCTGTTTGAAAGCGCCCGGTCGCCACTCG
The DNA here is from genome assembly GCA_036522615.1 of Binatia bacterium. GTDB lineage: Bacteria > Desulfobacterota > Binatia > UBA9968 > UBA9968 > JAJPJQ01. Next base: position 15,258 of record DATDFN010000006.1, read on the forward strand.
AAGGCCGGACTCTTTGAGCTTCGCGACGAAGTAATCATAAAGCTCCCGCGCCTTTTCCGGAGCCGCCGCGCGGCTGAAAGACGGACGCCGTCCTTTGCCGCAATCGCCGTACAGCGTGAACTCCGACACGACGAGAATGTCGCCTTGGATGTCGGACACCGAGCGGTTGAGCTTGCCGACGGCGTCTTCGAAAATTCTTAAATGGATCGCTTTTTCGGCCAGGAAATCTGCGTCCGCATTTGAGTCTTCCGCCGCGACGCCGACGAACAAACAAAGTCCGCGGCCGGTCCGCCCGACGACTTCGCCGTTTACGCGTACTTCGGCGGATTCGATCCGCTGGATAAGCAGCCGCATTCCATCGATAGATAAATATTTTCCGAAGAAAAACAAGAACGCGGCGAGGATTTAAAGTTTACGGAGAGGGGATGCCGCCGCGGGCCGCTTCACGCGGGCTAATGCGAGGTGCCGCCGGAGAGCTTGTTTTTCAATCCGTCGACCGAGATCAACGCTAGATAGTAGCCGCTGCGCCACCCCTCGTTGGAATGTGCGTTCGTCTCTTCGTCGTCCAGGCCGACGATGACAAAACGGCGCTGGTCACCGAATTGCCCATGGCGGTCCGCGCCGATAACGAGCGTTTCCGACGACGGCGCGAGGCGGCTTAAGCGGCGCAGCCCCAGCTCTTCGACGCACCAATCCAGCGGCTTCTCTGCGACCGGTGCGCCGCCGAGAGGTATTCCTTCTTCCGCCTGCCAGATTTTCGCCATTTGTGCTTTTGCTCCGTAGCAAAAATTGATGGCTGTGGGAATCGGGCCTTTGCTCTACGCGGGTAAATTCTCCGGAATGCTTTTACGGCGGGTTTCTGCTAAGCTGAGCGTCGATCTCGAGGAGTTTTGAATGATCCCAGTGCTTTTCCATATCGGTCCGATCCCGGTGTATAGTTTCGGCGCGTTCATGGCGCTGGCAGCGGTCGTAGGAGGCTGGATCGGCTGGCTCGAGCTAAAGCGCTACGGCTACGACCCGGAGATTTCCTCCTCGCTTGTCTTCGCCGGGGCGATCGGCGGTCTTCTCGGCGCGAGGATATTATTCATTGTCGAAGAGTGGAGCACCTTCATCCAGCATCCCTGGGATTTTATTATCACCGGCGCCGGGTTTACTTGGTACGGCGGCGTCATCGGCGGAATCCTCGCCGCAACGTGGGTAGTCCGCCGCGAAGGCATTCCTTGGCTGAAAGCAGCCGATATCTGCGCGCCGGCGCTGGCGCTGGCCTACGGTGTCGGACGGATCGGCTGCCACGTGTCGGGCGACGGCGATTGGGGAATCGAGACGACCGTTCCGTGGGGAGTGGCCTACACGAATGCGATCATCGGCTGGGTGCATCCCGATACCGGGATTCCCTATGCTCCCGGCGTCAAGGTGCATCCGACGCCGATTTATGAGTTCCTCGAATCTTTAGTGATCTTTGCGGTTCTCTGGCCGCTTAGGAAAAAGGAATATCCCGAAGGGACGATTTTTTGGCTCTACCTCGTGCTCTCCGGGATTGCGCGCTTTGGCGTCGAGTTCTGGCGCATCAATCCGGCCATCGCCGGCGGCTTGAGCGAGGCGCAGTGGTTCAGCCTCGGCACCGTCGCGATCGGAAGTCTCCTCCTATATCTCCAGCCGGGTCGCGCGCGCGCCGCGGTTTGACCGGTTCTACTCCAAAAACTTGACAAAGACGCGGCATGACTTTAGAAGGCCGCGAGCATGATCTCCACGAGCCGACGGCGCGTCTGCTCATTGTGCAGGCCGGCCGCCTGCAACTGCTGCCGGCAGATGTGATTCATGAACGATTCGACCGCCTGCGCCACGATCATGCCCCGGCCATTGACCGCCCGGTGTCCCGTCTCTCTCGCATGGAGTAAGAAGACCGTCTCCTCAGGGTGGTAAACGAGATCGTAAAAGACCGTGTCTCGCGGAACCGAGCGCGCGATTGAGAGCGACAGCCCATGGTTGGCTTCGATATCCGCCGCGCGCGAACCGGAGACGGGTGCGAGAGCCGAATACCGCTCGAGCGATTGGCCGCTTTCTCCGCGGCCCGCCTGTCCCTTGGTCGTGCAGTTGACGATCAACTTAACCCTCGTCGCGTTCGCTGCGATTTCATCCTCGCCGATTCCCCTTGCGTTCGCGCAGAACGGATGAATCTCCTGCGCGAGCGCCTCGGCGGTTTCCTTGTGACGGTTTGCGATAAGGAGCTTCCCGTCCGCGAGGCGTTGAGCGAGCGCGAACGCAACCGCGCGCGCGGAACCGCCGGCGCCGAGCACTAAAGCAGCGGCTCCGGCGAGGGTGGCAAACAACGGCGCGGAGTCGCCGAATTGCGGACTCAGCAGCGTTTCGACGAACCCGATGCCGTCGGTGTTCGAACCCATTAAGGCCCCGGAAGGCGCTCGCGTGATGGTATTTACGGCGCCGGTCGACTGCGCGCTCTCATCCAGCTCATCGAGGTATTCGATCACCGCGAGTTTATGCGGCACGGTGACGTTAACCCCCAAAACGGAGGGCGATTCACCGATCGCTCGCAGCAAATCGCCAAGCCGGCTTTCCTCGACATCGAGCGCGACGTAGCGCGCGTCGATGTGAAGCGCGGCAAACGCGGCGTTCCACAGCGCCGGGCTTTTGCTGTAGCGGGAAGGCGAGTCGCCGATCACGGCGGCGACCCATCGCGCGCGGCGAGCTTGCGGATCGATCGGGTTCAGCGCGCAAGTTTGGAGACGATCGAGGTCGGCCATGCAAAAACTCGGGGTTTTAGATCGATCCGATCATAAACCACGACGGCGGAAACTGGCAACGGAAGATTTAATGAACCGGCTTGATCGTGAGCTTATCGTCGGCGAAACAGAGCAGCGACTGTTTGCCGTTGACCTCGGTTTCGAGGACGACTTCTCGGCTCCAGAGCCGGTGCAGGTAGCGCAGCGTTTTCTCCGCATACTCGAGCTGCAAATCGCGGCCGTCGTGATAGTGGCGCAGAAACAGGACGCGGTTCTTGTTGAAATCCGCGTCTTCGATCTTGATGACGGGAATGGTCCCGGTGCCGACGTTTTTGATCAGCGTTTCTTTGATGGCGCGCCAGTTGTCGTCGTCCGCCACTCGCGCCACCACCTGATCGCCGCCGCGGCTCTGGTATTCGAAGAGATTGAGCTCGCGGATGAGCTCTTCGGTTAAGTAGCGGCGGAGGAACGAGGCGTCGCGCTCGACCTCGCGCACCTCGAAGACTTTTTCTCTGCCGGTCTTCGGCTTGACGTCGGTCTCGCGCTTTTCCTCTAAGGGGGGATTGTCCCAGCGCCGCTCGATATCCTCCCATACCTTCATGCCGAGATGATACGGGTTGATCGAGCCGCGCGCGGGGCTCAGCACCTGATTGTGACGCACGACGAACTCGAGCTGCATGCCCTGCGGCAGTTCGAGCGTGTCGAGGATGCGCTTGTGCCAGAAGCTCGCCCAGCCTTCGTTCATGATCTTGGTTTCAATCTGCGGGATGAAGTACTGCGCCTCTTCGTGAACAATGGTGAGGATGTCTCTCTCCCACTCACTGAAGATAGGGTTATGGTCGCGGATAAACAGCAGCAGATCTTCTTCGGGATACAGCGGCACGCGGTTCAGGTCCGGCGCGACGTAGTCCTGGCGCCGGTGAATCGAATGAAACGGATCGTGCGCCGGCGCCGATTCCGCGAGGCGGCGCTCGACGTCTTCTTCCTGAGACGGCTTGCGGATGGCGAGATTGCGGCGGCACTGGAGCGACAGCGCGTGCGCCGCGTCGAGAATCGGTTCGACCTTCTCCAAGCCGATGCTCGGGTCCTCGATGTAATGCCGGATGCGATTGGCGTGCGCCTTGAACGTCTCGATCGTGTATTGCGCCCGCGTCGATTTGAACGTGAAATTATTCTTGAAAAAGTCGTTGTGGCCGTAGACATGGGCGATCGTGAGCACCTGCAGCAGCAGCGAGTTGTCGCGCATCAAGTAGGCGATCGACGGGTTCGAGTTGATCACCATCTCGTACGGCAGGCCGCTTACGCCGTAATCGTACAGCGTCTTCAGCTTCTCGAAGTTCTTGCCGTACGACCAGTGCGGATAGTGCGACGGCATGCCGGAATACACCATGTAGCCCAGCATCTGCTCGTGGTCGCAGACCTCGAACTCCTGCGGATACGGATCGAGGCCGAACGTTTCTACGAGAGCGGTAATCCGCTCGTTCCACGATTCGAGCTCTTGGATGGTGAAGCCGGCCGGCATGGCGGAGAGTTCAAGCGGCGTCGTCCCGCGCGCGCTCGCGCGAGAGAAAGCCCTTGAAGGCGGGCCAGATGTCCTCTTTGCGTTGGATTTGCACCGTCTGAAAGTTTTCCGCCGCGAGCTGCGCGAAGAACTGGATCATGCTGCTGCCGTAATAGCCGGACCCGAGCGGCTTGATCTCGCCGTAGCCGAACAAATTCGACACGGCGGCGAGCTCTTTGGCGGCCTGAAGCGCCGCGGTGTTGTCCGACTCGAAGTTGTCGCCGTCCGAGCAGTGAAAGACGTACACGTTCCAGAGCGACGGATGGTACCGCTGCTCGATGATTTCGAGCGCCTTGCGATACCCGGAAGAAATGAACGTCCCGCCCGCTTCGCCCTTGTGGAAGAATTCGTCCTCGGTTACCTCGGTCGCTTCGGTGTGGTGCGCGACGAAGACGATTTCGACGTTTTGATACTTCGTGCACACGAACCGATACAGAAGGAAGAAAAAGCTCCGCGCGAGATACTTTTTCATCGTGTCCATCGATCCGGACGTGTCCATGATGCAGACGACGATGGCGTTCGACTCGCGCCGGATCTGCGTGACGGTGTGGCGGTAGACCAGATCGTCCCTATGGAACGGAAAGCGCTGCGGCCGGAGCGCGAAGGCGTCGGCGCGCTGCACGGCTTTCTTGCGCTTGACACGGGAGACGGCCGTGCGCCGCTTGTCGAGGCGGATACGAATTCCCTTTTTACGGTAGCCTTTCCGCCTGTAGAGTTGCTCGACCTCCATCTGGCGCAAATGCTTGCGCTCGAGGTAGGGGAGTTCCAGGTCCTCGAACATCATATCGATGAGCTCGTCCAGGGCCACGTCGGTCTCGTAGTAGTCGACCCCCGGACGATCGCCGGCCTGCTGGCCGTCCCCGCCTTGCTCGCCTTTGCCGATGACCTGACCGGGTTGGGTGTCGGGACCGCCCTGGCCTACGCCGGGCGCGTTGTCGCCGTAGACGAAACGGTACTCTTTTACTCCGCGGATGGGGACCTTGATGATGCGATCGCGGTCTTTGCCGATGATCGACTCTTCCGAGATGATGTCGGCGATGTTTTGCCGGATCGCCTCGTGGACCTTCTCACGATGACGCTGCCGGTCGCCCGCGCAGCGGTCGCTTCGCTGGCCGGAAGAGGAGTCGTAAGAGCGAAACACGGTGCTCATACTGCAATAAGGGGCGCACGCCGCCCGTCAATCCTTCCACAGGTTGTTCGCCGCATACTTCAAGATCACGTCAACGCAGTTCGGGCAATACCCGTGATCGAGGAGGTTCTTCACCATCGCGTTGTATTTATCGCTCTGCTCTTCGTCGCGCGTCCGCGCTTTCGTGATGATGCGGCTGATGTCCCGCACCGAGGTCATGAGCTTTTTCTCGATCGCCTCTTTCAAGGGCTCGTAGCTGCCGTAATCGATCTTTTCGCCGCGGCGGTTCGCGGCCCATAGATACGCGATCACTTCCTGCCGGAAGCCGTCGGCGGCGGAGCCGATGATGGCGATCTGCTCCTCGATGGACTTCATGAAGCTCTCGTCGGGGGAGAGTTCTTCCTTGGTGTTGCGGTCCTTCACCTTGCTTTTGTTGACGTAGGCTTCCGCGTGGTCGAGATAGTTCTGGAACAGAGCTTCCGCCTGCTCCTGGTAGGAATAGACAAACGCGCGCGTGATCTCTTTCTCGAGCATCTCGAGGTATTCCTTGTGCAGGGTATCCTGCAGGAATTCGAGATACTGCTTGCGCGTATCGTCTGGCAGGTCGGCCTCCTTCACCATATTGATGAGCGCCTCGCGGACATTGATCGGGTTGATGCAATTCCCCGTCGTGTTGTCGGAGAGCGCGTTGTCGAGCGCCTTCATGATAAAGCGCGTCGAGATGCCGCTCATGCCTTCGCGCTTCGTGGCCTCGCGCAGCTCTTCCACGTCGACTTTCTTCGTGCGGCCTTTTTCGACCACCTCTTCGCCGTTGTAGAGCTTGAGCTTGGTCACTAAGTCGCATTTGTTCGTCGGCTCGAGGCGCGAGAGAATCGCGAACATCGAAGCGATGTCGAGCGTGTGCGGCGCGACATGCGCCTTGAAGTCCGAGTGCCGGATGATCTTCTGGTAGATCTTGATCTCTTCCGACAGGCGCAGGTTGTAGGGCACCTTGACGACGACGATGCGGTCGAGGATCGCCTCGTTCGTGTGATCGGCCTTGAACTTCTGCCACTCGGCCTCGTTGGAGTGAGCGACGATGACCGTGTCGACATAGACGAGGCCGTGGCGGCCGGGCGCCGGGATGACCTTCTCCTGCGTCGCGGTGATCATGCAGTGGAGATATTCGATTTCGTTTTTGAATACCTCGATGAACTCCACCATGCCGCGGTTGCCGATATTCAGCGCGCCGTTCAATTCGAGGACGCGCGGATCGCCCTCGGAATAAAGATCGAGCTTCGAGATGTCCTCGCTGCCGATTAGGACCGACGTGTCCTGGTTGTTGGGATCGACCGGCGGCACGACCCCGAGGCCGACGCGCGCGCGTTTCGAGAATTCAATCGTCCCGACGGGAAATTCCTCGTAGCGTCCGTTGAATTCCGACTTCAGGCGGAATCGGCAGACAGGGCACAGATCGCCTTCGATATGGACGCCCAGCATCTTCTCGAATTCCTTCCGCAGGTGGCGCGGGATGAGATGCAACGGCTCTTCGAACATCGGGCAGCCTTCGATCGCGAAAATCGGATCGCTCTCTTCGAGCCCTCGGTGGAGTTTTTCGACGAGGGAGCTTTTTCCCGAGCCGACCGGCCCCATGAGGTACAGGACCTGCCGGCTCTCTTCGCCCTTCAGCGAAGCGGCGTGGAAGTAGCGCACGATCTGCGCGATCGTTTTTTCGATGCCGAAGAACTCATCGGAGAAAAAGCTATAGACCTTGACGGATTCGTCTTTGTAAAGGCGTTTGATCCGCGGATCGTTGGTCTCCTGAATGTCGCCGACGCCGGGACGCATGACGTTGTCGTACATGCGCGCGTGGGCGAGCTTGGTGATCGAGGGATTTTCTTTAACCTTATCCAGATAGCCGAGCAGGCTTCCCTTCCAAGCCCGGGCTTTGACGAGGTCGCGGTCTTTGCGGATAAGCGACTCAAACTCTTGGTTCATTCCGATAGTTCCTCCTTTCGGAATGGATCCTGAAAATGCAAAATCAAAATGTTCGGATAAAAAACCGATGGGGCGCCAAGTAGACTTCTAATCGTCCTCTTAGCCATGAGAATCGTTGGCGGGCCGCTCGTTTTGAGGACCCCTGAGGCTAAGATCATAGCGAAGATGCAACGGATGGAGAAGGGGGAGCGGATCCGGAGGGAGTAACAACCAGAATCTCTTGAGGGCCAGCACTAAAACCTCCTTCCCCTAAGGTCCCGGTCACGCAATCAGGGCTCAAGTGGTTCGACGAAGCGGCGGCGAAAAACTTCAGATCGCCCTGACCCATCGCCATTGAAACTCTAATCGTAGGCAATGTCAAGAAAATTTATCCTTAGTTATGACCGGGTGCATAGGGTTGTGTGATCGGGTGAACACCCGAGGTGGATTTTTGTCCTCGCCGTGTATTCGTTGGCGCTCGGAGTCATGGTCGCGGCGTTGAAAACCGTCGCCGAGTCGCTGGAACTTTCCGTCGTCGTTCCGTTTTACACGAAGCTGAAAATATCGAGGCCCTGGACGTGCGTCTTGTACCCGTGCTCGAACAAACCGGGAAGTCTTTCGAGATCGCGACCGCGGCGGAAGGTTCCTTGGAGTCGTGTTATTTTTTATCGGCGCTCAAAATTATTGGATTGGACTTAGCGGCGAGTACGCCGGACGCATCTATGGGGAGGTCCGCCGCCGCCCGCGGTACGGCGTGCGCGAAGTGCTCGAATAGCTCAGGTCGCGAGCGCGATAACGATCGCGCTCAAGTAAAAAGCGAGCGCGCCGAGACAGAGCGGCGCGAAGAATCCGGGCCACGGCCGGCGGTCGCGCAGGAACCACGCAACGACGAGGAAAAAGACCAGGACGGCGAACGGCGCGGCGAGTTTCAGTGATGCGTATTGGGGCCGGATCCGAAAGACGACGACGCCGGCTATCACCAGCGCGCCCGCTGTAACGAGCGTTGCGCCGAGGGAAAAACGGAGCGCCCGCGGCGAGTTGGCGAGCTCGCGCCGGATGAAGCCCGCGAGCAGGCACGCAAGAGGCGGAAGCGCGAGCACCAAAGAGTGGGGCGAAGCCGCTGCAACGAACGGAAACACGCCGACGACTGCAGCAGCCCAGGTCAAAAGCAGCAGCGATTTGGGGTCCACGAACTGCTCGCGGTTCCACCGCCTTCCTTCGATGGCGAAGTAGGCGATCGCGAAAAAACTCCACGGGAATAAAGCCGCGGCAAGCAGCGGCAGATAGTAAATCACTTTGCCGGCGCGGCGCGTCAGGCCCGTCTTCGCGACCATCTCGTCGAAGAAAAAGTCGCCGGCGGAACCGGCGAAACTGAATACGCTCCGGTCCATTAACGGAAAGACGGCCAGCAGGGTGCCGGCCAGCAGCAAGGCGTGGGGAAGAAGCGTGCGGCGAAGCCATGCGCCGGATTCCGCTTTCGCCGTCGCATATTCATAGAACCAGAAAACCGGAACCGGGAAGAGCGCGGGCCAGCCGCGCGCGAGGACACCGAGGCCGATCGACGCGTACGCGAGGCCGAGGAGAAAAAGGCCCTTGCGTCCACCGCTCCGCGAATAGGCATAGTACGTGAACGCCAGGGTGGTGAAAAACAGCCAGGCCGTGTCGGCCGGAAGCGTGCGCGAGACATGCACGAACAAAAAGCAGCTCGAAAGCACGAGCGGCGCGTAGAGCGCCGTATCGCGCCCGGTGAGCTGGCGGGCCAAAAAATAGACGGCCAGCGCCGTCAGCACGCCGAGCGTTGCCGAAGAAAAGTCGAGCCCGGAGCCGAAGAGCAGAACCACTCCCGAGAAAAGGCCGACGACCGCGAGATCCAAAATCTCCGCCAGCGGTCTCAGCGTGCGCGCCTCCGTGCCGGCCGCCGGCGCTTCTGGCGCCGCGGGCGGCGATTCGATGGCGCTGCGAAAACGCGAAGCGACGAAAAGGCCGACGGCCGAGCCCAGCACGGCGCCGCCGATGACATCGGTGAAAAAGTGTTGTCCGGTCACGACGCGCGCGAAAACCGACAGCGCGAGGCCGACGGCGTAAAGAGGAGCGGTGAAGCCCGGATAAATACGGCAAAAGACAGCCAATAGAGAGAACATTGCCGTCGTGTGTCCGGACGGGAAGGAATCGAAGCCGCTCGGCGAGAAATGCGGCCCGATGAACGCCATCTCGCCGAACCCCAACGGCGGCCGTGCGCGGCCGATCAGATACTTGAACGCTTGCACCAAAATGCCGCCGGCGGTGAGCGCGAACAGAGCGGCGGTCGAGGTTTTGACGAGCCGCGGTTTTTGCGCGAGATAGCCGAGCATGATGAACAGAAGGCAGAAAGAAGCGAGCTGATCGCCGACTTCGAGCCCGGCGGCGAAACGCGCCGCGGCTCTCACTGCCGGAATCTTGAGCTCACTCGCAACAAAAGACTGGATCGCTGCGTCGATTCCCATTCGCCGGATTAGCTTCATATAGAGAGGCGATGTTGTCAATGGAACCG
>DATDFN010000007.1:0-4533 GCA_036522615.1 Binatia bacterium
TCATCGTCGAGCGGGCCCACATTCGCAGCCAGGTTCTCGGCCTCTTGACCGACGAGCAGAAGGCGCGCTTGAGCGAGCTGCGCGCCGAGCGCATGCAGCAGTTCCGCGAATGGCGTCGGCAGCACTCCGCCCCGTCGGAACAGTCGTAATCACGCCGCGAGTGCGGGCGTATCGAGCCGTAAGTGGCGCTCACCGAAGATCAGAAGATTCATCATTTTCTAAGTCGCGTGAGTTTTGGCCCTACCGCGGCGGAGATCGAGAAAGTCAAAGCCAAGGGCATTCCCGCCTATCTGGAAGAACAGCTGGACCCTGAAAAGCTCCCCGACCCTCTCGTCGAAGAAAAATTAAAAAATCTTAAGACGCTGAACCTCAGCGGTTCGGAACTGTTGGAGCTTTATCCGCCCCAACAGCAGGCGCTGGCGAAAGGAATGACGCCGGCGCCGGACCAGTCGCCCCGCTTCGTCATTTTGGAGCTCCAGCGCGCAAAACTCCTGCGTGCCGTCTACAGCGCGCGACAGCTGCAGGAAGTGATGGTGGATTTCTGGATCAATCACTTCAATGTTTTCGCCGCCAAAGGGGTCGACCGCTGGCTCGTCACGGAGTATGAACGCGATACGATCCGTCCCCGCGCGCTCGGGCGTTTTCGCGATCTCCTGCTCGCCACGGCGCAGAGCCCGGCGATGCTGTTTTACCTCGACAACTGGCTGAGCTCGAGTCCGGATGCGGCGCTCAACCGCGCGCGCAACGGCAACGCGGCGATGCGAAAAGCCGGCATAAACGAAAACTACGCCCGTGAGCTGATGGAGCTGCACACGCTCGGCGTCGACGGCGGCTACAATCAAAAGGACGTCGGCGAGGTCGCCCGCTGCTTTACCGGCTGGACCATCCGGCAGCCGCGCGGCAGGCCGGAGTTTCTTTTCGACTCGCGCATGCACGATCACGGAGCGAAGACCGTGCTCGGAACGACGATTGCGGCCGGCGGCGGCGTCGAGGACGGGATCAAAGTCATTGACCTTCTCGCCGGTCATCCGTCGACCGCCCGGTTCGTTTCGACGAAGCTCGTCCGCCGCTTTGTGCGCGACGATCCGCCGCCCGCTTTCGTGGCGCGCATCGCCGACGTCTTTCGCGACAGCGGCGGCGATTTGAACCGGACGCTCCGGGCCATCTTTGCGGCGCCGGAATTCTTTGCCCCGGAAACCGTCGGCGCGAAAATGAAAAAACCCATCGAGTTCGTCGCCAGTGCGTTGCGCGCCGCGGGCGGCGAGACCGACGGCGCGCCGCCGGTGGTCCGCCATCTGATCGCGATGGGCGAGCCGCTGTTCCTCTCGGTGCCGCCGACCGGTTTCCCCGACATGGCCGCAACTTGGACGAGCCCCGACATGCTGCTCGCGCGCATGAATTTCGCGATCGACCTTACGGCGAATCGCATTCGCGGCACGCGAATCCGTGCGGGCGAAATGACCGCGGTGGCCTTGGCCGCGCCGGAATTCCAGGTGAGGTGACATGAGCCTCACGCGAAGGCTGTTTTTAAAAAGTTCGGGGATGGGGCTGCTGGCGCTCGGGCTGCCGCCGTCTTTTCTCGTGCGCGCCGCCTCCGAAGAAGTCAAAAAGAAAAGCAAGGTGCTGGTTGTCGTGTTCCAGCGCGGCGGCATGGACGGCCTCAACGCGATAATTCCCTTCAAAGATCGCTCGTATTATGCGCTGCGGCCGACGATCGCCGTCGCCGAGCCCGGTTCGGCCGCCGAGCGGGCGGTCGATCTGGACGGCTTTTACGCCTTTCATCCCGCGCTCGCGCCGCTCAAGCCGCTGTTCGCCGCGGGCCGGCTCGCCGTCGTGCATGCGGCGGGATCGCCGGACAACAGCCGGTCTCACTTTGACGCTCAGGACTATATGGAATCGGGGACACCCGGCGTGAAAAGCATTCGCGACGGCTGGCTCAACCGCATGCTGCAGGACGGCGGCGAGAGAGGCCCGCTACGCGCCGCCGCTATTACCTTCAGGACGCCGCGCATTCTTTCCGGCGACGCGCCGGCGATGACGCTGACGTCCGTGGAAGAGTTCCGGCTTCGCGATCCGCTGCTCGCGCCGACGCTCGAGCAGCGCTATGCGAATGTGCGCGACCCGCTGCTGCGCCAAAGCGCGGCCGGTCTCTTCGATGCGATGCGGACGCTCCAAGCCGCCGGCGCGGAGCTACCCTCGTCTAAAGAGACGTACCCCGGCGGCCGCTTCGCCGTGAGCCTTAAGCAGATCGCTACGCTCGTGAAGTCGAAGGTCGGCCTCGAGATCGCCTTCACGGAAGTCGACGGTTGGGATACGCATGTCGCGGAAGGCGGTGCGTCGGGTCAAATGGCGAATCGACTGAAGGAGTTCGCCGAGGGTCTGGCGGCGTTTGCGCGCGACCTCGGTGATCGCATCGAAGACGTCGTTCTTCTAACGCTGTCGGAATTCGGGCGCACGGCGCGCGAGAACGGCAACCGCGGTACCGACCACGGCCACGGCAACGTCATGTTCGTCATGGGAGGGAAAGTCAGAGGCGGAAAAGTTTACGGCCGCTGGCCGGGGTTGGATCCCGACGCGCTGTACGAAGGCAGGGATCTCGCGCTAACGACGGACTTCCGCGCGGTCTGCGGTGAAGTGCTCGCGCGCCACCTCGGCAGAACGGAGCTCGGCAAAATTTTCCCGGCGTACCAAGCGCCGGCGCCGCTCGGCATCGTCACGTGATCACACGGCCATGAACGTTTACGCGAACGAAATCTTGTCGGCTGCACGAATTCCCATTTTTCTTCGCGGCAACCTTGATCCGCGCAGGCGAAGGTCTAGACTTTTAACTGGAAGCCCTTTCAAATCCGGAAGCGTGGAGGAGCGTAGAGGAGCAAAAATTAAATTGGATATTTGGCGCGCAAGGAGTCATGCCATGAAAAAAGCGTTGCTGTTAGCCGTGGTTATGATGCTCCTCATCCCATCGGCTGGGTACGCGTGGCATAGATATTACTACCCACCCTACTTTTACGCTCGCTACGCATATGCCCCGTACCCTTATTATGCTTACGCGCCGTATCCGTACTACCGCCCCTACTCTTATTACGGATACGGATACGGGTATGGCTACGGTTATGGCTATCGGCCGTATCCGTATTACTACGGCTATCCGCGGTATCCGTATTGGCGCTGGTGAAGCAACAGCGATGAAGAATTTTCGATACGCCGTTGCATTTGCCGGGTTGCTAACATTGTTGGCAGGCTGCGGGGTGTCGGTGGGGTTTGGATTCGGCTATCCGTACGGATATTATCATTCGTATGCTTACGGAGAATATTACGATCCCTATTACCGATAAGAGGTCTTTGAAGGAGAACCAATGAAGAAGAAAGTTTCAATGCTGGGACTAATCGCTGCACTGGCAGCGGCGTTGCTGTTTCCGGCCCAGAGCTTCGCCGGCGGCAGAGGCGGTGGCTTCGCTTCCGCCCCGGGTCGTGGCGGCTCCGTTTCAGCGGGTCGCGGCGGTTCCGCTCCAGCTGCGGGTCGCGGTAGCTTCGCTCCAGTGGCCGGTCGTGGCGGCTATGGCTATGGCGGCGGCTACGGCGGCGGTTATCGCGGCGGCTATGGCGGCGGTTATCGTGGCGGCTACGCCTATGGCGGCGCGCGTGGCGGATATGGCGGTTACTACGGCGGTCGCGGCTTTTATGGCTATCATGGTTACGGCTTCTACCCACGCTATGGTTTTTATGGGCATTACGGCTATGGCCATTGCTGCGGCTACTACTACAATGGTGCGGCTATCGCCGCTGGAGTCTTGGGCGGTATCGCGACAGGGTTCTTGATCTCCCCTTTCTTATATGGGCCCCCGGTCTATGCCGACCCAGGTTATCCGCCCCCGCCGCCTCCACCCGACTACGGGTATCCGCCACCTCCGTATGATCCCGGCTATCCTGGACCTTACGGACCTGGACCCGACCAAGGGCAGGGCTATCCGCCGGATCAAGGGCAGGGCTATACACCTGATCAGGGGCAGGGCTATCCACCGCCGCCGCCACAAAATCAGCAGTACCAGCCGAGCCCGTACCCTTCTCAAGGCTACAGACCCGCTCAATATCGCTACTGAGCAGCCAGACGGAAATGAAAGCGGCTATGCGATCGCGCCGGAACACCCGGCGCGATCGCTGCTTGGGTGGGCAACGAAAGTTTTACTCTTTGTCCGGTATCTTGTAATCGGCGTGGGCCGCGACTTCGCCCCACGCTCCTTCCATTAGTTTCGTCATAATTTCCGGAACCTTCGCGATCGGCACACGGATCTGCTGCATCGTATCGCGGTCGCGGATCGTGACCTTCTCGTCCGCCGCGGCTTTGTCGTCGCCCACGGTCTGCACGTCGACGGTCACGCAGAACGGCGTGCCGACTTCGTCCTGCCGGCGGTAGAGCCGTCCGATGGAGGCGGTGTCGTCGTAGACGGAATACCAGCGTTTTCTGAGATCGGCGCAAAGCTTCTTCGCCGTCTCGACGATGCGGTCGTTTTTTTTGAGCAGCGGCAGCACCGC
>DATDFN010000008.1:0-36224 GCA_036522615.1 Binatia bacterium
AACCGCGTGCTGATGGTCACCGCGAACGTCTGGATGCATCTGCATCCCGCGAAAGTGCGCCGCCACGGCGTGCGCATGCGCTTCACCTGGTGTATGGGCGGGCTCACGTTCCTCATGTTCCTCATGACCGTCATCACCGGCATCTATCTCATGTTCTACTACCGCCCGGTCGCGGAATACGCGTACGCCGACATGAAGTACCTGGAATTCGACATGCCGTTCGGCATGCTTATGCGCAACATGCATCGATGGGCGGCGCACGCGATGGTCGTGTTCGTCTGGCTGCATATGTTCCGCGTCTTCTTGACCGGCTCCTACAAGCCGCCGCGCGAGTTCAACTGGATCGTCGGCGTGCTGCTGCTGGTGCTCACGCTGCTCCTGAGCTTCACCGGCTATCTGCTCCCGTGGGACCAGCTCTCGATCTGGGCCGTGACCGTCGGCTCGAACATGGCGCGCGCCTCGCCACTGCTGGGGCACGAGGGGCCGTTCCACGAGTTCGTCGGCGCAAACCCCGTTTACGACGCGCGCGCGTTTCTATTCGGGGGCGGGGAGATCGGACCGCACACGCTGCTGCGGTTCTACATCCTCCACTGCATCTTTATTCCGCTCGTGGCGAGCCTCCTGATGGCGGTGCATTTCTGGCGCATCCGGCGCGACGGCTTCTCCGGGCCGTCGCTGTAGGATGAAATTTGAGATTTTAGATTGCCGATTTTAAATTGAATCGAAAATCCAAAATCGAAAATCGAAAATAGCTGGAAAGAAATAAGAAAGACGCAGATGGCTGAAACTGTAGAAGTAAAGAAACGGCCGGGACCGATAGACGACAAGATCCACACCTGGCCGCACCTGGTGCGCGGCGAGTTTCTCGTCACGATCTTCGTGATCGTTGTGCTCACCCTGTGGGCGCTGCTCCTCGACGCGCCGCTCGAGGAGCCCGCCAACCCCACCCGCACGCCGAACCCGTCGAAGGCGCCCTGGTACTTCCTGGGGCTCCAGGAGATGCTGGTCTACTTCGATCCGTGGCACGCGGGCGTGGTGTTGCCGACCTTTATTATTATCGGTCTCATGGTGATCCCGTTCATCGACATCAATCCCGCGGGCAACGGCTACTACACCTACAAGGAGCGGAAGTACGAGATCCTCACGTTCTTTTTCGGCTTCCACATTCTGTGGGTCAGCATGATCATCATCGGGACGTTCTTTCGCGGGCCGGGGTGGAACCTGTTTTGGCCCTGGCAGCATTGGGATCCGCACAAGGTCGTCGCGCTCACCAACGTCGACCTGCCGTATCTCATCGGCATCCGCAGCGAGACGATGTCGATTCTTTTCGGCATCTTTTGCGTCGTGGCTTATTTCGTGATCGGCATCGCGGCGTTCTACGGCTGGGTCGTGCGCGTCAAGGGCAAGGAGTTCATGGAACGCTGGGGACCCGTGCGGTTCGGGATTACGGCCTTTTTGATCGTCACGATGCTGGCGCTCCCGGTCAAAATGTTTCTCCGCCTCGCCTTCAACGTGAAATATATCCTGGCCACAAAGTACATCAACATCTGACCCGATGTTCTACGTGGCGAAAGTCTTCCAAGCGCTCGGTCTCGCGGACGTCGGCTACGCGCTCTACGTCGGGATCACGCAGGGGCGCTCGATGGCCGACGAGATCGTGCTGACGCTCATCGGCGCCGGGCTTTTCTGGCTCGGGCGCGCGCTCGAGCAAAGGACCGTTTGAGGAAACGCAATGGCAGTTCGGGGCGTTGACGAAAAAGAAGAAAAGAAATCCTACGGCACCGTCTTTCTCCTCGGCGCGGCGCTGCTCGTGGTCGTGACCTTATGGTCGTTTTGGGACGACAACTTCACGCGCCGGCCATGGAAAGCGTTCCAGACGGCGTTCTACCGCCTCGACTATCAAAAGGCCAAAGCCGCCTACGCCGAAGAGGATAAAAAGCTTCAGGCCGATTCCAACTATCAGGAGCTGACGAAGAAGATCGCCGCCGAGAAGCAGAGCCTCGAGAGCGGCGAGCTTGCGAAGAAGAAGGCGGCGCTCCAGAGCGAACTGGATAAGACCCTGATCGAGTTCGGCAAGCTCGACCAGCAAAGCAAGTTCATCAAGAGCGAGCTGGAGGAGGCCTACTACGAGTACGACCACGCCGTACAGCAGAGCCGCCCGGTCAAGCCCTACAAGGACAAGATCGACGAGCTCGAAAAGAAACAGAATGACGTCGCGCCCAAGGCTGAGGCGGCGAAGCAGAAGCGCGATCAGCTGAAGGAAGAGATTAAGCAGCTCGGCGCTGGTCTCAAGGATCTTCAGGACCAGGAGGCCAAGCTGACCGCCGAGCGCGATAAGTGGCGCGGCGTCATGGACAACGCGACGCTCATTCACGCCGGTCCGGTTCCAATCTATAAGATTCCGAATATCAAGCAGGTCGTCCTCAACGAATTCGACCGCAACAACTTCGACCAGCCGGTCGCGCGCGTGGACCGCTGCCAGACTTGCCATACGGCGATCAACCGCGCGGGCTTCGAGGACGCGCCGCAGCCCTTCCGCACGCATCCGCGGCGCGAGCTGCTGCTCGCCGACAACGCCCATCCGCCGGAAAAATTCGGCTGCACTTCCTGCCACGAAGGGCAGGGCGCGGCGGTCAACAGCGTCAAGGCCGCGCACGGCGAAGTCGACTACTGGGAGCACCCGCTGCTCCGCGGCGCAAAGGTGCAGTCGAGCTGCACAGCGTGCCACCTCAACATGCAGCCGCTCGAAGACGCCCCGCAGGCGGCCGAGGGGCAAAGAATCTTCGAGCAGATCGGCTGCACCGGCTGTCATCTCGTCAAAGGCTACGAAGACATCCCGAAAATCGGACCGAGCCTGCGTCGGATGAGCGCGAAGCTCGACCCGAGCTGGACGGTCCGGTGGGTCGAAAACCCGCACAAGTTCCGCCCGCGCACCCGGATGCCCAATTTCGACTTCAAGGAAAACGACGCGATCGCGATCACGGCGTTTCTCTGGTCGGTTTCTAAAGACGAAGGCGAGAAGTGGCTCAAGGACCATCCCGAGCCTTCCGGCGTCGGCGGCAACCTCGCCGCTCAGGGCAAGGCGCTGGTCGAATCGATCGGCTGCAAAGGCTGCCACGGCTTCGCCGAGGGGGAATTCACCACCACGGTCGGCAAGCAGCACGATCTCGTGCCCAATCTAAAAGATATCGCGTCGAAAGTGGGGCCGCGCTGGGCCTATTATTGGGTCAAGAACCCGCGCGATTATTTTCCCCAGACGCACATGCCGAGCCTGAGGCTCAGCGATCAGGAGGCGACGGCGATCACGAGCTATCTGATGACGCTCGGCAACAAGAGCGAGCCGATCGCGAACGTCGAGCAGCAGCTCGCCGATCCGAAGAATATCAAGCGCGGCGAGGGGCTGGTGCGGAAGTACGGCTGCTTCGGCTGCCACGACATCGCGGGAATGGAAAAAGAATCCCGCATCGGCGTCGAGCTCACGACATTCGGATCGAAAAAGCTCGAGGAGCTTTTCTTCGGCAACCACACGGATATCCCGAACACGTGGGACGATTGGACCTATAACAAGCTCAAAACTCCGCGCACGTACGCGACCGAGCGCGTCGAGCAAGTGATGCCGCAGTTCGATCTCGCCGACGAGGACATCAAAGCCGTACGCTTGCTGCTCGCCGGTTTCCAGGACCGCAAGGTCCCGGCGCGCTACCAGGCCGACCGCGGGCAGCGCGCGATTCAGGTTTCCGAGGGGCGGCGCCTGATGCAGCAATACAACTGCGTCGGTTGCCACGAGATCGAGAAGCGCGGCGGTTTCATCCGCAAGTACTATCAGGAGAATCCGACGCTGGCGCCGCCGATCCTGAACGGCGAGGGCGAGAAGGTGCAGTCGCCGTGGCTGTTCAGCTTCATCAAGGGGCCGATCCCAATCCGGCCGTGGCTGACGCTGCGCATGCCGACGTTCCAGTTAAGCGACGGCGAGGTGAATTTGCTCATTAATTACTTCGACGGCCTATCGAAGGTCGACATGCCCTTCGCCTCGTTCGACGAGACGAAGGTGCCGCGAGAGCATATCGAGGCGGCGAAAATTCTCGTCACCAAAGACTATTTCAACTGCTTCAGCTGCCATCAGCAGGGGGATAAGAAGCCCGAAGGGCCGTCCGAGGGCTGGGCGCCCGATTTAAACCTGGCGCGAAGCCGGCTGAACCCTAACTGGATCATCAAATGGCTCCATGATCCGCAAAAGGTTCAGCCGGGGACGAAAATGCCTTCCTTCTTCCCCGGGGGGCCGGACAATATTCTCGGTGGCAAGGACGATCTGCAGATCGAGGCGCTCCGCGACTATGTCATGTCGCTCGGACGCGCCGCGCCGGCGCCTGCCCCCGCCAGGCCTGGGCCGGCCAAGCCGGGAGTCAAGGGCGGGGTCGCATCGCGTTGACCTCGTTGAATAAATTGCTATGCTTTGGCATCTAATCCGTAAGGAGGATCGCATGAATAAAGGTGGTGTTTTGGCGGTGGTCTTGGGCGCGTCGCTGGTGGCGGCACCGTCGTATCTACTCGCCTACACAGGCGGGGACGTGAAAGACGGCGGCAGCATCTCCGGAACGGTGAAGTTCGCGGGCAGCGCGCCGGCTCCGAAGAAGCTCGAGGTCACCAAGGATAAAGAAGTCTGCGCCAAGGGCGGCGAGAAAGTGGACAAATCATTGGTTGTCTCCAACGGCAATATCGAATACGCCGTCGTGACGATCACGGACATCAAGACCGGCAAGAAGATCGACGCGAAGAAGATCAACCTCGATCAAAAGGACTGCGAGTATCATCCGCACGTGGTCGCGTTTCCGGTCGGGACTCCTCTCGAGATCAATAATCCCGACGGCATCCTGCACAACATCCATTCGTACAGTAAGGTCAATCCGACCTTCAACATCGCGCAGCCGAAGTTCAAGAAGACCGTCGAGGTGAAGATCGAGAAGCCCGAGGCGATCAACGTCAAGTGCGACGTGCACGGCTGGATGAACGGCTGGGTCGTGGCGACGGATAATCCGTACGTCGCCGTGACCGACAGCTCGGGCGCGTTCAAGCTGACCGATGTGCCCGCCGGGAACTATACGGTTCAGGTCTGGCACGAGACGCTGGCCAATCAGAAACCGGTTACAATGAAGGTCACCGTCAAAGCCAAAGAAGACGCGAAAGCGAACTTCGAACTGAAAAAGTAGTCCCGTCTCTTTAGGCCGGCGATCGATCCCATAGCGGGAAAGAGTTCATGACGACTGAGCTTTTGCCCGTCTATGGGATCATCGCTCTGGCCCTCGCCTTCGATTACGTCAACGGCTTTCACGACGCCGCCAACTCGATCGCGACCGTAGTCTCGACCCGGGTCCTTTCGCCGCGCTACGCGGTCGTATGGGCTGCGGTATTCAACTTCGTCGCGTTTCTTTTTTTCGGCCTCCACGTCGCCACCACGATCGGCAAAGGCATCGTCGATCCCGTGTCGATCACGCTCGGGGTCGTCGCCGCCGGTCTCGTCGGCGCGATCGCGTGGGACCTGGTCACCTGGTACTACGGCATTCCCACGAGCTCCTCGCACGCCCTGGTCGGCGGCTTCGCCGGCGCGGCGCTTTTCCACGGCGGCTTTCGCGTGATCGTCCTCGAAGGCATCACCAAAATCACGATCTTCATCTTCCTCGCGCCGCTCTTCGGCATGATCGCCGGCTTCCTCATCATGCTCGCCACCTACTGGATCTTCCGCAACTCGGCGCCGTCGAGAGTGGGACACCTGTTCAGCACGCTGCAGCTCTTTTCCGCCGCCGCATACAGTCTGGGCCACGGCGGCAACGACGCGCAGAAGACGATGGGTATCATTCTGGCGGCGCTCATCGCCGGAAAGCTGGCGAGTCCCGCGTCCGACGTTCCTCTCTGGGTGGTGCTTTCGTGCCACGCCGCTATGGGGCTCGGAACGCTCGCGGGCGGCTGGCGTATCGTGAAGACGATGGGGCAGAAAATCGCGAAGCTCCAACCGGTGCAGGGCTTCTGCGCCGAGACCGCGGGCGCCCTGATGCTCTACGGCGCGACCTGGGCGGGCATTCCGGTGAGCACGACCCACACCATCACCGGCGCCATCGTGGGCGTCGGCGCGACGCGCGGCATCCACGCGGTAAAATGGGGCATCGCCGGAAGGCTCATCTGGGCGTGGATCCTTACCATCCCGTGCTCGGCGCTCATCGCGATGGCGACGGCGGCCGTATTCGCCGCCTTCGGCTGGCGTTAAAGCGGAGCTCTTTCAGCAGATAGATTACTTGCCGCGCGCCTTGTTTCTGTAGTAGTTCCAAGCGCGCTGGAGGTCGACCGGCGGAAGCGTTTCTTTCTTGCCCCGGCCGGATTCTTCGTCGCGCAAAAAGATCGGCTCGCCCACCTGCAACGCGCCGTAGAGCATATCCGCCGCTTCCTCCAGGTAAATCGCCATCACGACCGCTTCGGCGATCGAGCGGCCGACGGTCACCTGCCCGTTGCCGCGCAGCAGGATCGCGGGATTTTCTCCCAGCGCGTCGGCGACCTGCGCGCCCAGTGCCATCGTGGAGATGAGCGGCGTTGGCTCAAAGACCGGCACGCCGCCGGCGAAAAAGCTGCCGTGGTTATGCACCGGCATGAGCCTGCGATCCGTGACGGAAAAATAGTTGGCCTTGCGCGCGTGGATGCGCGTCGCCGACTGGACGTCCGGCTTTCGCGCGAAGATCGCGGCATGGAGCGGCGCTTCGAACGGCGGCGTCGCCTCGCCGTCGACCACCCGGCCGTCAAAATCCATTACGAGCAGTTGTTTCGGCTTGACGAGCGCGAGGCTCACGCGCGGCGTCAAGAGAAAGCGCCTGGCGCCGGGAATCCGCGCGCTCACGTGCCCGAAGCCGCGGACCAGCTCCTCGCGCGAAAGAATGCGCGCCGCTTCGATCAATTCGTCTTTCAGCTGCGCAAGCGTGTTCTTCATCAATTCCCTTGATCGGCGAAAATTTGTGATATATATAGCATCCGGAACGTCCGGGGAAGAGCCGTGAAAGTAAAAATCGAATTCGATTCCAGCGCGAAGGGCGCGGAAAATCCCGCCGGCTTCATCCTCGGCGACCGGTCGATCAAGGTCCAGGCGGTCATGGACCGCTGGTACAGCCCGCAGGGTAGCTACTACCGCGTCTCGGGCGACGACGGCAATGTCTACATCCTAAAAGGGCCGGCGGGTGAGGAACTTTGGGAGCTCGTCTCTTTCACCCATAAGGACTCGCGCGGCACCGAGCCGGAGTTCGACGGTAGCAAGGACCTGCAGTAGCTCCCTGCGTCCGCGCGACGGTGCCGGACTTCCCCACATTTCGATAAACTTAATCCGCGCTCGCCGCGCGAGCGCCGCGACTTTAAATTCGAGAGACAAGGTGCTCGATGGCTGACAAAAAAATCGGAACCATGACCGACTGGAAGTACTCTTCCGACGTGCTCGCCGTTTTTCGCTTCTGGCCCGAGCCGGGGAGCAAGTTCCCCGCCTACAAAGCCGGGCAGTACATGGCGCTGCAGCGAAACGATTGCCGTCTGACGAAGAAGATCGTCAAGGACGGCGGCAAGGTCGAGTACGTGACGGTTCTCGACGCCGACGGAAAGCCGAAGCGCGGCCCGGTGACGCACTCCTACTCGATCGCGTCGGCGCCGTTCGAGACCGAGCAAAACGACTGGCTGGAATTCTACGTCATCCTGGAGATGGACGGCGGCATTCCCGGGAGACTCACGGAGTCGATGTTCCGCATGAAAGAGGGCGCCGACGACAAGATGGTCTACTACGAGAAGATCGCCGGCGACTTTACGCTCGACAAGCGGGCGGTGGGCTTCAAGAATGTCGTACTCGTCGGCACCGGCACCGGTCTCGCGCCCTTCCGCTCGATGGTGAAGCAGCTCGACTTCGAGGCGGGCGGGGGCAAGCGCGACGGCGTCAGGTACACGCTGCTCCACACCAACCGTACTTACGAGGAGCTGGACTACTATCAGGAGCTGCTCGACATCGAGGCGGCCGGCCGCTTCGATTTCGTCTATGTCCCATCGGTCAGCCGCCCGACGCAGCGCGACCTGGACGACGCCAAGCTCGGGCGCGGCCGCGCCAACAACGTGCTGCGCTACTTGTTGGATTTGCCGCTTAAGGAAGAGCAGGACGTGGAGGAGATCGCCGCCAAGGGGGACGATCCTTCCAAGGCGAAAGCGGCGCTGGAGAAAACCGTCAGGCCGGTCTTGCCGAAGAAGTTTACCCGGGAGTCGCTGCGCGACCGTTTCGATCCTTCGAGCACAGTCGTGGTAACCTGCGGCAATCCCTGGTCGATGGAAGACATCAAGTACGCCGCCGAAAAGCGCGGCATGCGCTTCGAGAAAGAAGACTGGTGATAGTAAAAACAGTTTCGAGTTTCGCGTTCCGGGTTTCGGGAAAGAGCTGGGCGCAGAGAACTTAAGACAACTCGAAGCTCGAAACTTCTTTTATTTCCCCCCCATCGCCTTCGCCAGAAACCCTTCTTTGTCCAGATCGGCGACGAAGCGGTTCACGACAAACTCTTTCGCGTTCAGATCCTTCGCGTCCGGCCGCGCTTTCTTTAAAATCGACGCCGAAAGCTCCAGCCCTTCGACAGTCGCGTACGGCTTGGCGGGAAACACCCTGCCGTAGTAGCGGAAGGTCTCGTCCAGCTGATCCCTTTCGTTTTGCGCGTCGAGCTTCAAGAACTTCGCGATATTTTGCGTGACCGCCTCGCGCTTGGCGGGGTCCTTCCAGTAGCCCAGGCCTTCGATTGTCGCGCGCATGATGCGCATGACGAAATCCGGCTGGCCTTCGATCAAGTCCTTGCGCGCGACGATCTGCTGGTGCGCGTACGCGACGCCCGTCTCCGAGACGTCGATCACTTCCTTGAAGCCGAGCCTGCGGCCGACGAGGTTGAACGGCGGGCTCACGATCGCCGCGTCGACGACGCCGGAGCGGAGCGCCGCGAAGCGTTCGCTCTGCCCTCCGACCTGGAGGATCACGACGTCCTTGTCCGTCAGTCCGTGCCGCTCGATTGCCGTTCTCACGGCGACATCCGAGGAGGAGCCAAAGCGGCTGATAGCGATTTTTTTGCCGCGGAGCTCGGCCGGAGTTTTGATTTCGGATTTGGCGAGGATCGTGAATGGGAAAATATTGACCACGCCGGCGATGAAATAGAGCTGCGGGTTTTTGAGACCCGCCGCGAGCACGGTGACACCCTCCGACAGCGCCATGGGCACGTCGCCCGCGAGCATCGCCTGGATGAGCTGACTGCCGCCCTGGAAAGCGATCAGCTCCATTTCGACGTTGTACTTGTGATAGAGGCCGAGCTGTTTCGACACATACGGGTGCGCGTTGGTGCCGCTTATGCCGGCGACCCCGAGGCGCACTTTCTGCGCCGTGACTTGCGGAGCAGATGCAAGGAGCGCCGCGAATGCCAGGAGCGATAAAACTTTTTTCATCCGCCGCTTCCTCCTCGTGCCTGTGTAGCGGCAAAGCGCCCGGGCGTCAAGCCGATTTTTGCCGCTTGTCAAGCGGCGGCCGGTTGCATAAAATCCGCTTCGCCTTATATAAGAAATGGTTCGCTTTTAGACGGTGCTTTGCCGGAGGGTAAACGGCTCGATAGGCTCAACCATCCGCTTGAGGGGGGCAGATCATGGCAAACACAAAAAAAACGCCGGAGCTGACAGAAATCAGCGAAGCTCAGATTGCCGTGCATTGGCAAGAAGAGAAGTATTACCGTCCCTCTGCAAAATTCAAAGCGCAAGCGAATATGCGAGATCCGCGAATCCTGAAAAAGTTCGGTCTCGACAAATTCCCCGACTGTTTTAAAGAATACGCGGCCATGCTGACGTGGTTCAAGCCGTATCGCAAGGTGCTCGACACCAGCAAAGCCCCCTTTTGGAAATGGTTTGCCGGCGGCAAGATCAACGCGTCGTACAATTGCATCGACCGCCACCTGGAAAAGCACAGAAACAAAGCGGCGTTCCTTTTCGTGCCCGAGCCAGAGGATGAGCCCGATGTGGCCGTCACGTATCAGGATCTCTACAACCGCGTGAACGAGGTCGCCGCTTTACTCCGCGACTTGGGACTAAAGGCGGGAGATCGTGTCACTTTCCACATGCCGATGGTCCCGGAATTGCCGATCACGATGCTTGCCTGTGCGCGCCTGGGCATCATCCACTCGCAAGTTTTTGGCGGCTTCAGCGGGCAAGCGTGCGGCAGTCGCATTCAGGATTCGGGCAGCCGCCTGTTGGTTACGATGGACGGCTACTGGCGCAACGGCGCGCTCATCGATCACAAGGCGAACGCCGACATTGCGGTCAAGACCGCGAAAGAGATGGGGCAAGACGTCGACAAGGTGCTGGTGTGGCAGCGCTATCCGGGGAAATACAGCTCGAAGACGCCGATGATACAAGGCCGCGATTTCTTCATGAACGATCTGCTCAAGCAGTACCATGGTCGGAAAGTGGGGCCGGTCGCGCTCCCGTCCGAAGGGGCGCTCTTCTTGATGTACTCCAGCGGCACGACGGGCAAGCCCAAGGGCGCGCAGCACAGCATCGCGGGCTATTTGGCCTATGTCACCGCCACGTCCAGGTGGATTCTCGATATCCATCCCGAAGACACTTACTGGTGCATGGCGGACATCGGCTGGATCACCGGCCATTCGTATATTGTCTACGGTCCGCTCTCGAACGCGGCGACGAGCGTGCTTTACGAAGGCGTGCCGACGTTTCCCGACGCGGGGCGGCCCTGGCGCATCGCCGAGCGCCTGGGCGTGAATATTTTTCATACCGCGCCGACATCGATCCGCATGCTGCGCAAGCTCGGCCCCGAAGAGCCGCGCAAGTACAACTATCGTTTCAAATCGATGACGACCGTGGGCGAGCCGATCGAGCCGGAGGCGTGGCGCTGGTATTACCGCGAGGTCGGAAAAAACGAAGCGGTCATCACCGATACCTGGTGGCTGACTGAAACCGGCGGCTTTCTCGGCACCACCGTTCCGGCGCTTCACCCGATGAAGCCGGGGAGCTGCGGTCCCGGCGCGCCGGGGATTCATCCGGTCATCTACGACGAGGAGGGCAAAGAGGTTCCCAAAGGTTCAGGGAAAGCGGGCAATATCTGCATTCGCAACCCTTGGCCCGGGATCATGCAGACGATCTGGGGCGATCCCGATCGCTATGTCAAAACTTATTTTGCGAAGTACAACAAGAAGCCGAAGAGCAAGAACTGGCGCGATTGGCCCTTCATGGCGGGCGACGGGGCGCTGCAGGCGGCCGACGGATACTACCGCATCCTCGGCCGCATCGATGATGTGATCAACGTCGCGGGCCACCGCCTCGGCACGAAAGAGATTGAGTCCGCCTGCCTCACCGTGCCTGAAGTCGCGGAGGCGGCCGTCGTGCCGGTCACCGACGAGCTTAAGGGCCGGATGCCCGAGATTTACATCGCTCTCAAGCCGGGCATTCAGCCCAGCCGAGAGATCCATAATCGGATTGTGAAAGCCAACGAAGATTTGATCGGCAAAATCGCGCGACCGAAGGAGGTCTATATCGTGCCCGACATGCCCAAGACGCGCTCGGGGAAGATCATGCGGCGTGTGCTCGCATCGATCTCCAATCGGCGCGACGTGGGCGACGTGACGACGCTGGCGAACCCGGACGTGGTCGAGCAGATTCGGCACATGGTCCAGGGAAAGGAAGCGGCAGTTTCGAAGGCGGAGATTCCAGAAGACATCGCGCGGTTCGGCCAGAACGACTGATCAGCGCCAACAGGCAGGAGACAACAGGAAAAAGATGCGGTCGTTTTATTCTCTCGTCTTCCGTCTCATTCCTCTCGCCTGCGTTCTTCTCATTTGCGCCGCGACGGTTCGGGCGCAGCCGAAGGAGCGCATCCGCGTCGCACAGGGGTCGATCTCGGTCAATTCCAGCGTGCTGCCGATCGGCAAGGAAAACGGGATCTTCGCCAAATACGGCATCGATCTCGAGCCGATCTACATGGGCGGCGGCATGAACTCGCTCGCGGCGGTCACTTCCGGCGCGGTCGATTTTCTCGCCGCCGGCTCGACCGCGACCGTGAGCGCGCGGCTGGGCGGCGCCGACATCGTGATCGTCGCGGTGCAGTCGGAGCGCCTGGACTACACGGTTTTCGCGCGCCCCGAGATCAAGAGTCTGCAGGACCTCAAGGGCAAGATCGTCACCGGCACCCGGCCGGGCGCTTCGGCGGACAGCGCGCTTAGACTGTATTTGCGCAAGAACGGTCTCGAGCCGGGCAAGGACGTGATCTTCGTCTCGGTCGCCGAGAGCCAGCAGGGGCGCTTGAACGCGCTCAAAAGCGGCACCGTATCCGGCACGGTGCTCTCGCCGCCGTTCAGCGGCATCGCCGCCCAGATGGGAATGCGCGAGCTCGCCGATCTCCGCAAAACCGACATCGCCTACGCCGGCAACTCGTTCGCCGCGATGGCGCCGTATCTCAAGAGCCATCCGGCGACGGTTGAAAATTTTCTCAAAGGTTACATCGAGTCGCTGCATTTTTTCCGCACGCAGAAGGAGCGCACCGTTGCCGGCATCATGCGCTATTTGAAAATCAGCGACCGCGCGCGCGCGGAAGAGGGCTACGATTACTATGTCGACCTGATGCCGCAGATGCCCTATCCGACGAACGCGGGGATGCGCACGGTGCTGGACTTTTTAGTGCCGGCGCAGCCCAAGGCGGCGACGGCGAAGCCGGAAGAGTTCTACGACGCGAGTTTCTTGAAAAAAATCGAGCAGAGCGGGTTTACGAAAGCCTTCAAAGAAGAAGGCAGAAGTAAAAAGTAAAAATCAAAAGAAAACTACGGGGAGATCCTTCACTTCGTTCAGGATGACAGATAGAGACGATTCGCAGCGTGTTTTGTCGTGCTGAGCGCAGCGAAGAATCTCTCCGAAACTGAGTCCATCCATGATGCATGCAAGAAAATTACTTCTAGCGTTCATATTTATTCTTTTTAGCGCCGCGGTCGGCTTCGCCCAGGAAAAGCCGCCGCTGAAAAAGCTCCGCTGGGGCGTGACGTCGATCTCGGCCTCGAACTGGATTCCGTGGATCGCCAAGGAGGCGAAGATCTACGAGAAGAACGGCCTCGACATGGAGCTGATCCTGCTCCGCGGGTCGGGGCAGACGTCGCAGGCGATCCTCGGCGGCAGCATCTTCGCCGCGCCGGTGACGATCGCGACCGTGATGCTCGCGAATCTGAGCGGCGCCGACTTCGTCACCGTGGCGCATACGGTCCCGGGGGTGCAGAGCAAATTACTTGTCAAAACGGAGATAAAGCGGCCGGAGGACATCAAGGGAAAAAGGATCGGCACGTCGAGCCTGGGCTCGCTGGGAGATTTCCTGTGGCGTCATATCATTCGAAAATACGGCATGGATCCCAACCGCGACGTGACCTGGATGTCGATGGGCACGCCGCCGGAGCGTCTCCAGGCGCTGGTGTCGGGCGCGGTCGACGCGGCGGACGTCTCCTATCCGACCGATGTGCAGGGCGAGAAGCTGGGCTTCCACGCCCTATGGGATGCGCGAAAAGAGGTCGTTTATCCGTCGATGTCCGTCGTTACGCGGCGAAAGTACGTGCAGGAAGACCGGGACACCGTCATGCGCGTGGTGAAGTCCCATGTTGAGGCGATCGCCTATATGAAGACGCACAAGGACTTCAGCCTCAAAGTCCTGGCCAAATACCTGCGCAACAACGATAAAGACCTTTTGGAAGGCTCGTACGAGATTTACCGGCAGGACTTCATTTCCGCACCGTACCCGATCATGCAGGGGCTGCAGGCGACGTACGATTACGTCGCGGCGACGAAACCGGAGATCAAAAATCACAAGCCGGAAGAATTCATGGACCCGAGCTTTGTCGCGGAGCTCGAAAAGAGCGGTTTCATCAAGCGCCTCTACGAAGGAAAATAAGACCTACCGCCGCGGCAGCCCGTAGCGGCGCGCGGCGCTCGCAGCGACGATGAGGACTGCCGCGAGTGGCGCCGCGCTCGCGAAAGGTGGGTAATACGCTTCCAGCAGCCCGCCGGAAAAAGCCCCGAAGGCGTAGACAAGAAAAACTCCCGCCAGCAGACCCACCCGCTGCTCCCATTTGATGATATCGCCCGATGGGCCGCGCCATACGTGAAGGTGTGATCGGCTCCAGCCCACGACGTCCACAAAAAGGCTGGTAATCGTCCCGGTAATATACGTCGTGGCGATCCCCGGAACATCCAGCCGCCTGACCGCGGCGGCTTGAACGCCCATTGCCGTGCCCAGGAGAACAATCAAGACCGGAACGTTGTGGCCGCCGAGGGCAGGGTCTTTGAGATGCCAAACGACAGCGAACACGGCAAGAATCGCCGCTTCCAATCCCAGCGCGGCTGTGACGGTTCGCGGCCATTCCGACTCCGATTCGTCGCGCTCGACGACCATCGCGCCTACCGTTACCCCGAGCGCGAAGCCCAAAAGGGCGAGGATCGAGCGGCCCGCCGCGAGGAGCTCCCCTTGCGCCAGCGCCAAGCCCAATAGTACTGTATTACCGGTCATCATCGCCGTGAATACGTGGCCTAGGCCGAGATAGCTTAGGGCGTCGACCGCTCCCGCCGCCCACGTAAGGATGAGCAGCAAAGCGTCGCGGGAGAGGGTGGTCGATGACGATCCGTCGCGGAACATAGCGTTAGCCTACGGTGGTTCTGCGGTAGCGCGCAAGGGCGTCCCGAAAAGGGTCGCCCTTGGTCTTAAATGGGAGCGATTTGGCGTGGCCGCGAATAGCGGAAAATTCCCCCTTTTTTTCGCTTGACAGGAAGTGGTTTTTTCGGATAAAAGCCCGGTTAGAGGAATTTGTTAAAAAGGCATCTGAATCACCAAGTTCACGATCAAAAAAGCAGTGACGCTTTTTTCAACAAGGAGGAGCGGAATGGTTAAGCGGATAGCTGGCGCGATTCTCGGGTGCATCTTGGCGGCGGTTGTTTTTATTCCTTCAACCGCGCTCGTTGCGCCCATCGATGGAATGTTGAGACTCTCCACGCTCGGCGGAGCGGAGAGGGAAAACGTCTACCGCCCTGACAGTACGGCAGGGGGAGCCCACGGCATCTTTAACGGCGAGGCGTTGGCTGTCATTCCGACGTTCTTTCTCCCGCCCCTAGGCATTCAGTTCGCGGGCGACATCGTCGCCGCGAACGCCGGCTGGCGCGCGGGGTTCAACGGCGGGCCGGTCTTCGATTTCGGTATGGGTAAAGCCGGCCTCTTGTTCGCTTATCAATTCAGGCACTACCAGGGAAAGTGCGGTGGCAGCGACATCGACCTGCACGGCGCTTGGGTTCGTCCTGCCGTGTCGTTCTACCTGCCGCAGACCAACATCAACGCCTGGATATCGCAGGGAATCTCGCCGCGGCACACCGCGAATGCCTGCGAGAACGACCGGCGTAAAGTTTTCGTTCCTGTGAGCGAGCTCCATGTCGAGGGGAATTACTTCCCGCCGCTGGCATTCTTTGGAAGGGACAACCTCGAGGTCAGCCTCGGCTTGGTCGTGCAGAACCTGTGGGGCATGGGGCGCGCGACCGGTGTCCAAGATATCGGCCCGGTGAACATCGGCCCCTCGGCCGGCGTGGCCATTATGCCGTGGCAGAACCTGGAAGTGACGCTGGCCCGCGGCTGGTTCGACGTCAACCACAACAAATACAAAGTGATGAGCGGTTTACAGTACTATTTCAACTTCGCCAAGAACCCGAACATGTCGCTCCTGCAGACACGTCGGCAGTACCTCGAGCCGACTCTCGAACCGGGAACGATGGCGACGTTCTGGAACAGAAACTAGTAGGTTAGCTACTTGATAAAAAGGGAGGGGCGGGAAACCGCCCCTCCCTTTTTTATTTCGTCAATCGACTCGACATATCGAATGCCTCGGCCGCCGGCTTGTACAGGCCGTAGGCCTCGTACGCGCTCCCCAGGCCGTACCATAGGCCGCTGTCGCGCGGCCGGCGCTCGATGCCTCGCTGGTACGCCCGGATCGCCTCTACATACCGCTGTTGCTCCATGAAAAGGCTTCCGAGGCAGTGGTAGCTCCGGGGGTCTTCCGGGTCGATTTCCAGAACCTTTCGGCATGCCTCGACGGCGCCGTCGATGTCGCTCTTGTCCATTAGGGCCAAGGCGATGCTGATGTAGCTGTCGGTATGAAAAGGTAGGAGAGCGAGCGCCGCCCGATAATCGGCCAGCGCCTTGTCGAGCTGGCCCGTTTTTCTGTACAGCTCGCCGCGGTAGTAAAAATTAAAGGGACTGCGCGGCCAGAGTTCGATCGCTCTGGTGAGATCGTCGAGTGCGTCGCCGTATCTCTGAAGCTGAAGCTTGAGATAACCGCGAAGCATATACGGGTAATCTTTGGTCGGGTCCAGAGCGATGGCCCGGTCGAGTTTTGCGAACGCTTCGGAATAATTCCCTTCGCCGGCCGACCGCAGAGCGAGATTGGCGTAGGCGCGCGCATTGGCGGGGTCTTTTGCGAGCACGTCGTCCCAAAGTGTGGTTTCGTTCCGCCAAGTCAAGTTTCGCGCGAGCGTGGCGCCCACAAGCGAACATAAAACGATGCCGAAAACACCGCCGTAGACAAGCGGTGTTTTGCCCGCGCCGCCGAACCGGGTTGCCGCTTTGAAGAGCAAGATTGCCGCGGCGACGGATAATCCCACATACGCCAAATACGGCCGGTAGCCGTTGACAGCCGTGGCAAGGGGAATGACGCTCGCCTCGGGGAGGAGCGTTAAGAAGAACCAAGCGATAAAAAAAGTCAGGACCGCGTTGGACCGGCGCATCCACAACGCCAGCGCCACGATCATGCAGATGATCGCCAGTGCGAAAAGCACGCGCCCGTCCGCAAGCGACCGGGACCAACCGAAACCCGCATAATCCGTGATCAGCGGATGCGGCCACAAATAGAGCCTGATGTAATAAATCCAGGCGCGAAACTGCGTGAGCAGGTAAACCCAAGGAGGCGTCTCTTCCGGACGATTGGCCGCGATCCGCGTGAAAAGACCCGGGATGTAGACGAAGCGAAAGAGCACATAGGCGCAAAATATGGAGAGCACGGGCAAGTATTTTTTTAGTCTGCCCGGCTCTCGCCAGAACAGCGTGAGCGGCTCTTGCCCCGGAGGGGCAAGAATCAGCATTTCGTAAAGAATAAGCGCCACTGGAAGCGTGACGAGTGTACCTTTTGTGCATAGGCCGATTACGAAGCCGAGCAGTCCGGCGATGTGCCACCGCCATGACGTTCCGCCCCAAGGCCCTCTCATGAAGCAGTAGAAGCTCGTTAAATAAAATAGCGCGGCGAGCGAAGCGCTGCGCGCCCAGATATAGTCGACCGCCTCCGTGTTGACGGTGTGCACGGCGAAGAGCGCCGCGGCGATCCCGGCCGGCTGCCATGCGGGCAACGACAAGCCGGAGGGCAGATTGAGCGGGCGCCTCTGGAAGATATGTTCTGCGATGATAAACAGCAGCCACGCGGCGAAGATGTGGATCGCCATGTTGGTCAACCGGAATCCGGATGGGTCGAGGCCCGAACGCGCGTAGTCCAACGCGTAGCTTACGAGGACGACGGGACGAAAATCCTTAGCGCCCGCGCGGACCGACATCTTGATGTCCATGAAATAAGAGGGAATCTTTCCGACGTCGCGAATCATGGGGTTCTTGACGATTCCCTCTATGTCGTCGAAATGAAAACTATTCGGCCATGCGTTGGCGTAAGCGATCGCTACCAGCGCGGACATTGTCAAGAACGCCAGAATCTCTGGGTGCCGTTGTGCATGCCGGAGCAGGGTTTGCCTCACTTGATGTCGTCCTCCTTCAGAGCCTGAGCTTCCCATTCTGCGCGAGAATAGAATCGCAGCTCTCTATCGAATTCGAGAATGCAGTGATTGCGGATCCTGGAACCCTCGGCATCGCAGAGTTCAAGCCAGCGGCGATAAAGTTGGATAACGCGTTCGCGCCGCGAATAAATCCTCACGAGCAGCAGATGATGGATCAGCTGATGCCCAGGCAGAAGTCGGTTCAAGCTTTCCAACGGCAGGATCGCGGCGAGCCGACGGATCAACCGGCGCGGCAATAAACGGAACAACGCGGCCTTGAGCCTTTCCGGCCACCCGGACGCCAGCGCCTTTCTAAGCTTACCCTCGACGAGCTGGCGCTCGAGTCGAACGGCCGGGGTCCACAGGGTCACCAGGGATATCTCTCGCGCCCCGCGTGTCAATGCCGGCACGCGATTGCCGAGGGAGCCCGTCGCGCGAGAGTTTTCCGGCGCCCAGAGAAAATCATAATGCAGGATCACTCGGCTCTCCTGAACCTGCTTCGACGTAACCAGGCGATTGGCGCCGATACGCGACCAGGAAGGGAGATCTTCGACGCCCAGCCGTTCTCGGAGCACCAGTGGATCAGCGGTGGCCAGATTGTCCAGCACTGTCGACTTCCCGGCCGCCGTGGGGCCTGCGACGATCAGTAAATGCCCGATCTTATGTATCGTCGCGTCCGCGCGCTTGTGCGTACTCATAGGTTACACGCCGTGGAGCCAGTCCCTAGCGACGATCGCCGGCGTCGCCTCAATGACCTTTGATACGGGCATGGTCTGCGATCAGCGTGAAATAGCGCTCGAAGTGCGTATCGGCTGTCCAGTTCTTCCGATACTCTGCGTAGCCGCTCGCGCCCAGTGCCTTGCGCTCTGTCGGAGAGGCCAATAGCCGCTCGACCGCGGACTGAAGCCCCGCTTCGCCGTTATAAAGGAGTCCACCGCCGCTGGCATCGATCACTTCCCGCAGCGCTCCGAGGTCGTGGGCGAGCACGGGCGTTTTTTCTCTGAATGCCTCCATAATGACGAGCGGCAGATTTTCGAACCACAGCGAGGGAACCATGAGCGCGACCGCGCGGCGGTAGAGCGCGCGAAGCTTTTCCTCGGAACATCGCTCAAGGAACACGATGTTGTCGCTGCCGGCGGCCAGCCGCCTAAGCTCCGCCTCATAGCCGCCGCTTCCGGCTATGAACAGCCGCGCCTTAGGATGATTCCGGAAAAACGGAATCAGCGTTTGGACGCCTTTTAAGCGCTCCAGCCGGCCCGCGAATAAGAAATACGGTTTAGCGCTCCCATCGCTTACACCCTCTGCGCCGGAATCCACGCTGACGTCCGCCTCGGGTATGAAATGCGGCAGGTGAATGATGCGGCCGGCGAGTCCCATCGCTTCATGTTTTTCTTTGATAAACCGGCTGGGGGCGATAAATGCGTCCACGTGTCGCACGGCGGTTTTCAGGAGTCCCGAATAGCGCCACCATTGCGGCGGCCTGCCGTAACTGAGCGTACACGCGATGCAAGACGGCACCGCGCAGGGCGCGCGGTTGAATTTGTAGAGCGTGTGCATAGGACAGACAAGCCAGTATTCGTGCATCGTGCAGAGCTTGACGGCATCGCCGTAGGCGAAAATTTTCGGCCCGAAGAGCGAGATGTTATGGAAGTGAATCACGTCGAAACGGCCGTCCAGAATGCGGCGCAGCGCGGCGCGCTTGAATAAAGGCAGACCGGTCTGTTGTGCGGCGAGCGGGCCGAGAAAGCCGAGGCCGCTCTCAAGGCCGTGTACTGTCACATTGGGATGGTCGTTGTATGCGCCGGCGGGCTCACTGCCGGCCAGGAAGCGGTAAGAGTCGCGGCAATGAATGACTTCAACCTTGTGTCCCCGACGCGCGAGCTCATTGGAAAGTCTATGTACAAAGATGCCGTCGCCGCCGAAATTGTACGGCGGATAGAAAGTCGTGATCATGCAAAAGCGGAGCGGCGGGCTCATTTCAGTCCGGGATAATGTGCATGATGCTCGATGGCGCGCTGTCCCGCCGCGCGGCAGATCAGCTGTTCGCGCCCAGCGGCTCTTTGGAAAAGATTCCGCGCAACCTGAGCCGGAGCATGATCTTCCAGCGCATCCAGCCGCGCCGCCAGCGCTTCCAATCAACGCCGTAATAGCGCAAGCGGTCGAGCACGAAGCCGAGCCTGGACGGAGCCGGCATCGCGACCGACTTGACCGTAGCTGCGGAAAACGGATAGCCCAGCGCCTCCATACCCTCGGCGCAACAAGCCTCGATCCTTTTTACGGCTTCCGGCGCCAGGCCGCGATAGGCGCCGAGGGACTCCTGATCCAACTGCCGCGTCAGTTTTTTAAAAATCGGGCGCTTCGTCAGGCGAGGCGGGATGCGCTCGAAAAAATTGAACATCTCCGCCTCGCAGGACTCCCCGATATAAGCGCAGGCCCCCTCCACGGTGTTGCGCGGCTCCGTGACGAGATCTTCATAGCGGAGGAGATGAACACGCGAGGAAAATTTCCGGTAATCGTTGAAAGCGTGATTCCAAATCCTGATGCTCCCGTCGAGGCTCGTGCCGAACGCCTTTTGGACCGAAGCGACCACGTCGCGCGGATCGCGCAGAATGTAAATCACCGGGCCGCCGAATTTTTCAAGGATCTCCGCAAGGTAGGCGTGATGCCCCGGCGTTTTGTCGCCGCTGCGCGGCTTGCCGTGTGTTTTCGCATAGAGACGAAGCAGCGCGAGAAAGACGCCTTCGAACGTCGGCTCGTGAAGGATTTCCAAGAAATCGTTCGTGGAAGGCGGCGCGATGAATCCCTGGACGCGCGTCACTTCGCGAACGTCTTCGATCAGCCGTCTGAGATTGCGCGAAATCCTGAGATCGCCGTAGCGGCGAAGCTCGGTTCTGAAAATCGGATAGTAGTGGCTTTCGTGGTACATCGCGATACGCGAGTGGCCGTCGAGAATCTGCGAAAAGAGCGTCGTCCCCGAGCGCGGCGATCCGACGACGAACAGAGGCGGAGGATTTTCTTTCTGGGGGGCGAGGTCCATCTTTTAGCCTATTGAAAGCGGCGCGTCGTCGCGCTTCTCGGCCGCGGGAGTGCGCCTTAGAAGATGGAGCGGCATCAGTTTTCCCCGTGCGGTTCTGATCGGCTCCATGCGTTTGACGCGAAAGATTTCCGCCTTGCGCCAGGTCACGCGCGTAAGGCTGTCCTCGACCGCGTTCGGACCCAGCGCATTCAGCACGGCGTCGATCACAGCCGCCTCGTCGCTGAGCGCGATGCGCGGGCTGACGACCAGGCTCAGCTTCGTAAAGCCGCGCTCGTCTTCTTCCTCCAGCAGCTGATAATCGAGGGGGCTGCCGCCGAACCGCGCCGGCAGAACCTCTTCCAAAATCGAGAGCATCTCGCTGCCGACGAGCGTCACACCCTCGCCGGTGAGCTTACGGAAGCTGCGAATCTCGCGAATGTGCTGCGTGTAGCCGTACGCTTCGAGCGGGCAGCCGCACGAGCGCGTCTCGATGACGCCGTAGTCGTCGAGCTCGACGTTGAGCATGATCTTCGGCGTGCTCGGGAGCAGGCTGGTAAAGCAAAAAGCGTCCACGTCGATTTCGAAGCCGGGGACGCGGCGGTTGTAATCGATAATGGCGAGCCCGTCCTTGAAAAAATGAACGTCGTTAGCGTCCAGCGGATGCGCGCAGCCCATGCCGACGCGGCCGCACTCGCCGAAGTGATACGTCGGGTAACACCGCGCGCCCGTCGCGGTAATAGCGCGCACCTTCGCTTCGGTCGGCGGCTCGCCGCCGATTTCGAAAACCGCCCCGGTGAGGTCGGCCCCCATTTCCGCCGCGGCGACGGCGACTCTCAGCGCGGTGCTCACAAGACAGAACAGCAGGCACGCGCCGTGCTCATGAACTTGGGAGCGCATCCAACGAACGATGAGCCCGGCCTGGTCGAACGGCACGGGCTCGGGCCGCGGGATCGCGACCCCGAGGGAGTTGCCTGCCGCGAGGATTGCCCGAGTCGCCGCGCGGTATTTGAAAAGCGGCCTATAATCGCTCCGCGGGATCGGAGTAAACCACTTTTCCGGAACGCGCCCCATGCGCGCGCCGCGCAGAATGTAATTGAGCCCGCTCGGGTCCGGCAGCACGCCGCGCCAGATCGCCTTTGGCGCATCGAGCACGCCCTGAGCGTCGAGGGCAAGCATGTTGAACGGCGTATCGGCGGCGAGGTGGTCGAGATCGATGTTGATGCGCGTTCCGGCGCCGGTCGATCCGCCGGTCTCGGCGCTGTAGTAATGGCTGAGGTACGGATTATCGAAGTCGTGCGCTTTTGTCGCTAGCGTAAGGCCATTGCGTACGATCGGCGTTTTGCCTTTAAATTCTTCGAAGGTGACGTAAACACCGGCGCACCGGAGCTCGCGCAAAGTGTTTTCGAGGCCCTTTGCGGCGACCATTTGCCGGATATCGCCGATTGCGCATCCTGCATGCTTCAGCAGCGGCAGAAACGGGCTTCGCTCGTTGCCGAACACGCCGCGCTCCAAGATCCGCAGGAAATTTTTCTCGCGCTCGTCCATCCGCCGGCGGATGATCGCCCGCGCCTGATCGATGGTGAGAGGATTCTTAAGAAAGCTGCGCAGCCCGCGCGCGAAGCGGGCGTACATCTGTATATCGCCGAAAATTTTCACGTGGAAATGAGCGCGTATTGTAACAGCCGAGCGGCGGCCGCACAATTGCGATTTTAACTTCCTCGGCCGGCGCGCTGCCGACCGTCGGCGATGCGGTTATAGATCCACGCGATCGCGTAGCCGACGACAAACCCGCAGACAAATGCGTAGGCGAAGCCGATGAGACTGCCCAGGAAACTCACGTGGTAGCCGATGAAAAATTGGCCAAGGAGCCCGAGATGCGGCCCGACGCGGTATCCGCCCTTCAGTACGAGCCAATTGGTTGCCAGGAACAAGACGAGGCCGGCGATAAGGCCGGTGACGGTTCCTTGGATCTTCGCGTTGAGCCGCACGATACGGGTGAGGATGACCTGTTCGAGATCTTTTTCCTCCGCGCTCATAGATCCTCCTAGAGATAATCAAAAAATCGCCGCAACAGGCCGCGCTGCGCCCGGCGGTAGGCCCGCGCGATATAGATAAACATCGCAGCGTTGCGCAAAAACGCGAAAAGCCATCCGCCGGCATACCCGGCGCAAAAGCCATAGGCGAGTCCCACGAGGCTTCCCGCCGGTGTTACGCTATAACCGGGGAAGTATTCCGCTAAAAGCTTTAGATTGGGCCCGACAACATCGCCGCCTTTGAGGACCAGCGCGAGAGTCGCCGCGAAAAACCCTGCGCCGCAGACCATGCCCAACGCGGCGCCGAAGGCGATCCGATCCAGGCGCGTAAAAACGCGCGCGAACGCGTCTTCGATGACTTGGTCCGGAACGCGCGCCTCCTCGTGATATTCAGAATCGGTGTTTACGCTCCACAAATCGTTGCGTTCGGCGAGCGCCACGTTTCGCGCCGCGAGAATGCCAGTCATCATCGCGTGGTCCTGGTTGTTGTAGCGGTGAAGGCCGTTGCGTCCGATCGTCTGGAAATTCTCGAGGCCGTCGACAAAGCCCCGAACCGTCGCCAACGCCTCGCGATAGTTGGCATCGTAGACAGGGTAAGCCTCCGGCGCTCTTACGACGCAGCCGTCCTCGACGTCATCGGCGGCGGCGAGACCGATGCGGCTGATTTCCGTTTTCGCCAATTCGATCAGCGCGCTGTCGCTCATGCGCCACAGCTCGTCGCCCGGAGTGGCGAAGTATTCCATGCCGAGGCTCGTCTTCGATGCATCGGCTGCCATCGCGGGACTCCAGTTCTTGTAGTTCTGGATGCGGCCGACTTTCACCGCCGGATCGTGGATATAAATCCAGTTGTCCGGGAATAAATCCGGCCGCTTTACGATCAGACAAACGACGATGAGTCCGCGAAAACGGAGTCGCCGCGCCGCCTCCATGACCGGCTGCGGCGGCGGCGGGTCGAGCTTTTCTATGAATTCCCTTACCGGCATGCTCGAGATGAAGGCGGCTCCGGAGAGGGTCTCCCGATGTCCGTTGTTCGAGATCGAGATATTCTCGATCGCGCCGCCGCGCCGCCGGATCGACACCACATCGCAGCCGAGGAGCACACTGCCGCCGCGCCGTTCGACGGCCAGGCGCGCCGCCTCCCACATCATGCCCGGTCCGAGACGCGGATAATCGAATTCTTCGATCAGCGTCTTGATGCTTCTTCTGGGCTTTCGAAACATCCCAAGAATCGCCGTCTTAAGCGACAGCCCGCGGATACGCTGGGCGGCCCACTCGGCCCGAAGCTCAGCGCATGAAATGCCCCAGACCTTTTCGGTGTAGGTCTTAAAGAAGGTTTCGAAAAGCTTTTTTCCGAAGCGGTTGGTAACCCACTGTTCGAACGTGTCCTCGCCGCGGTGCGGAAAAACCTGCCAGCGCAGATAGCTGAGGACGATCGCGAGGCTTCTCCAGAAGCCGAGGCCCGCGAGCGCATTCAGCGGGCGCAGCGGATAATAAAAGAAGTTCCGGCGGTAATAAATGCGCGAGAGACGCGGCCGGCGAAGAAACTCCGGCCCTAGAAGGTCCCGCCAAAGGCGGCTCACTTCGTCTTCTTTGGTGAAGAAACGATGACCGCCGATGTCGAAAGAAAAGCCGCGGTAGTTTTCCGTGCGCGCCAAGCCCCCGACCTTGTCGAGCTTTTCGACGACGACTGCCGAATGGCCGTGAACCGCGAGCTCGTGTGCTGCAGCGAGCCCCGCCGGTCCGGCGCCGATAACGACGATGGGGATTTTATCCATCGAGGGGACTAGGATCTCCCCAAAGATGCGGCTTTACGGAGTCTCAAAGCGCGGTCTATGCCGGTGCGGAGAAGATGCTGGACGACCGCGACGGCGAACGCGGTGGAACTGTAGAGGTAGTAGAGCCAATGACATAAGACGGCGCCGAGCATGAAACCGAAGCCGCGCTTACGGTAAAAAAAAGCGTAAAGCGGCGCATTTAAAATCCATAGGATCGCCGCGGCGATTGCAGCCGGGAAGAGCAGCGCGATGTTTCGAACCGAAGCCGCGAGCAGGCATGCGAGCGCCCAAGCTGTTACGGCGCTGCATCGGCCGGCGACCTTCAAATTCAAATCGTCCGGGATTGCACCGTTCCGGACGATCAGCTGCGCCCACGGAATTGCTCGATCCATGATGTCGGATCGCAGCAGCGACGTGACCTGCCAGCGCTTGAGGTGCTTCACCTGGAGATCTTTACATAGCATCACTTTGTGGCCGGCGCGGTTGAGGCGATACCCGAACTCGATGTCTTCGATCGAGGGCCGCGTATATTTCTCGTCGAAGCCCCCGAGCGAAAGGAAAACATCGCGCCGAACGGCCCCGCAGCCGGCCCAAAAGGTGAAGGCCTGCTCACGGCCGCTCTGGTGGACGAAGTGATGCAGCAGATTTTTGTATTGCGATAAAAAATCTCCCGCCGCCGGCGCGTCGTCGTAAGAGCCGAACAGCGCATCAAGCGACGGGTCGCTCTGAAAAAGCGCACGAATGCGCCCTATAACGCCAAGGGGCGCCAATACGTCGCTGTCGAGAAACAATAGGATTTCCGTTGTAGCCGCCCGGGCGCCCTGGTTGCGCGCCTGAGCCGGCCCGCCTCGGGCTGGCCGGCGGATTACCTGTGCGCCTAGCCCGGCCGCTATATCGGCCGAGGCGTCGGTTCCCCCGTCGTTAACCACGATGACCTCATCCGGCGCAGGGGAGGCCTGTAAGAGGGCATTTAGGACCCTGCGGAAGGCCTCTCCGCCGTTATAAACCGGGATAATAACTGCGACCGTGGGGGGTGCGGCAGGCGTCAATGCAAGCATGCTTGGAGCGGCCGTTCGATGGGGCCCCCGGCGCCAGAATCCTAGCTGCCGAAGGCTTGGTTCTTACAACCGATTTTTATAATATCGGGCTTGCTTTTGTCAAAGATGAAAATGCTTGACAACTAACCCGTTTATAGCTATTAAAGGTCGCACGTGGAAACCACCCTGGGAGGGACGATGAAGAAGACAGTGTTGTCGTTGTTGGTTGTTGTCGCGGTCTTTGGGTTTGCGTTCGTGCCCAAGGCGAATGTCGCCGCGCTCGAGCCGTTCGGTAAAATCGAGCTCCTCGGCGGCGGCGAGAAGGAACAGCATGATGGCAGCGGTGGCCGTTTTTGGGCTGAAGCGCTCGGCGTGCTCCCGCTCATAGGGAACTTCGGCGCGCAAGGCGCGATCAACTATGTGGGTGGTCTCGGCAGCCGAATCGGTTTCCAAGCCGGTCCGGTCATCGGATGGGACGGCGGTAAGGCAGGCTTCTTCTGGAACTATCAGCACAGAGGTCTGCGCGATACGGACTTCCTCTGGTTGATTCCGTCCGTTGCTTTCTATCTCCCACAATGGAATTTGAACATGTGGTATTCCCACCCTGTTACCGGCCGCCAGAGTGGCGGCGGCCGTTCCGAATACGGCATCAATAAACTTCAAATGACTGGGAAATACTATCCGGCCGTGGATTGGTGGGCGCCCTATTTAAGGCGCGATAATGTTGAGCTCACGGGCGGTATCCAGGCGAATACTTTCGCTGGCGCGGGGGCTCACAAAATGGGTGGTTTCGGAATTGGCCCCGTCCTCGGGCTGTCATTCCTCCCGATGCCGGGAGTCGCCGTTGATCTCGTGCAAGCTACGTTCGATAGTAAAGGCCGCTATAAAGTACAGACCGGCCTGGAATTTTTCTTCGATCGCGGCGGTACGACATTGCACGCCATGCGTCAGAAATATCTCGAGCCCGGTAACGGCTCTCAGAGTGGCGGCAGGAAGGGCGCCAACAGTTCTCCAGAGAAAAGGTAAGTCTCTATTTTTTTTCTGACTTCAGCGCAAGCTGACTAGATCTTTCGTACGAGTGCTGGGCCTCTTTATAGAGGCCCAGCTCTTCGTACGCCGTTCCGAGCCCATACCACAAAGTACCGCTTTCCGGGAAACGGCTCACACCGTTGTAGTAGATTTTCATCGCATCGCCGAACATTCCCTGGTGCATCAGCAAGCTCCCTAGGCAGAGATAGCCCCGCGGGTTGTCGCGCTCCAGTTCCAGTAACTTTCTGCAAGCCGCCGTCGCTTCCGGCAGCCGCCTTCTCTCCCAGTTGATCAGCGCGATGCCATAATAGGCGTCTAGGGCGGTGGCATTTATGCCCAGGGCCGTCTGGTAATCCTTCTCCGCTTCCTCATAGCGTCGCGTCGCGCGGTAAACATCCCCGCGGTAAATGTAGCCCAACACTAGCCACTTTTTTTTCGCCAATGCGAAGTTCAAATCGGCGAGCGCCGCATCGTAATCGCCGACGAGCATATTGACCGCTCCCCGGCGTAGGTAGGTTTCGGCTTTTCCGGGCGTCGCTCTGAGGGCTTCGTCGAGGAACTGACGCGCCAGCGCGTAATCGCCGCGCTGGGCGTACTCTATCCCCAAAACGTTCAGCGCGCGGGTATTGCCGGGATCTTTTTTGAGCACGTCCGTCCATAGAACCACATCGTCGCGCCAATCGAGATTGCGCCGTATCGTCGCGGCGGTGAGGGCTGCGACGGCGACTGCCAGCGCGGCGCCGCATACAGCCGTAAAGCGCGCGTCCGGCCACGAAGTCGAGTGCAACCTGCGTCGGAGCGCATCAGCGGCCGTGACCGTGAAGAGTACGACAGCTATGGATAAACCGGCATAAGCCAGATACGGCCGGTGGCCGGTGACCTCGTCGGGACGGACGAAAATGCTCGCTTCGGGGAGAAGCGCGATAAAAAACCACGCTGCGCCGAAGGCGAGTAAGGGATCGCGCTTGCGTACAAGCCATGCGGCGACGATAATCGCGGCTACGATCGCCAGTGAAACAAGCACGCGAGCATCTAAAAACGACCTCGACCAACCGAACCCCGAATAATCGAAGATCAAGGGATCGGGCCAGAGATAAAGCTTGAGGTAATACACCCAGGCGCGAAATTGAGTGAATAAATAGGTTCGACGGCCGCCGAACCAATCTCCGCCCAAAGGCGCCGCGATCAGCTGATACGTGATGCGCGGCGTTAACTCGATACGCAGCCATAGATAGCCGATCAGAACCGCTGCCGTCGGGAGATGTTTCAAGATCCGGCGCGGCTCCTTTAAGTACAGCGTCAGCGGATTACGCCAGGCGGGATTGAGCAGCAGCACCTCATACGCCAACAGCATTGCCGGCAGACTCACCGCCGTCGCCTTGGTTGCGAGGCCGAACGCGAAGGCGAGTAGCGCCCCGGCGTGCCACAGTCTGCTGCCGGATTCGCGCGCGTTGAACGGCCCGCGCAGGTGGCAGTAGACGGCGGCCATGTAAAACAGCGCGGCGAGCAGCGAGCTGCGGG
This sequence comes from Binatia bacterium, assembly GCA_036522615.1. Lineage (GTDB taxonomy): Bacteria > Desulfobacterota > Binatia > UBA9968 > UBA9968 > JAJPJQ01. The sequence goes on from DATDFN010000008.1 coordinate 28,271, forward strand.
CCCAGATGTAATTTACTGTCTGCGTATTGACCGTATGGACGACGAAGAGGAGCGCCGGCGCGAGCGCGATCCAGACGAGCGGCAGCGCAGTGATCGACACGGCGCGTCCTGCGCTCTGCCTGAGAATTTCCCCGACGATCAGGAAAATCATCGACGCGGCGCAGATATGAAACAGTAAGTCCGTCGCGTGAAACACGGTCGGATCGGCGCCGTGAATAGCGTAATTCAGCGCGTAGGTGATCTGCAGGATCGGCCGCCAATCGAGGTCGTAAATGAAGCGAAAAATGAGGGGTTTAACGAAAAAGCTCGGGATATTTTTTAGATCCCGCAGTACCGCATTATCGACGATGCCTTCGAAGTCGTCGAAATGAAAGCCGTTCCTCAGCCCGTTCGCGTAAGCGATGAAGCCGAGAACGGCGATCAGCGCGAGAGCGAGCGCCGTGCGGTGTCGTCGGACGAAAGCCTGCATGAGAAGAAAACTACGGGAAAGCTCTCAATTTTGCCGCGTTGGTATAGCGCTGTCAATCGTTGGAACGGAGGAAACGTTTGCGGGCGCGACGACAATTACACGCCGCGCGTCGATCCCGTGGGGCGGCGGAGGGAAATTTCTCTCAGAAAAGCGCCGATAATTCCGGCGGCTTTTTCGACTCCGGCGCGGTCGACGTCGAGGTGTGTGACCAGACGGACCTTGTCGCGGTCGACCGGCACACCCAAGACGCCGCGCTCGGCGAGCGCGGCGAGAAACTCGGCCGAAGTGAGGCCGGTCTCCTGGACGTCGAAAATAATGATGTTCGTCTGCACGCGCGCCGGGTTCAACCGGATGCCGGGCAGGCGCGCGACCTGCTGCGCGAGAAATTTGGCGTTGTCGTGATCGATGTGGAGGCGCTTCGGTCCCTCTTCGAGCGCTACGAGGCCCGCGGCGGCGATCACTCCCGCCTGGCGCATGCCGCCGCCCAGCATCTTGCGAATGCTGCGGCAGCGATCGATGAACGTTTTCGACGCAGTGACGATCGAACCGACCGGCGCGCCCAGTCCTTTGCTGAGACAGAATTGCACCGAGTCGAATTTTCGCGTCATCTCGGCGACGCTCTCACCCAGGAAAGCGGCGGCATTGAATACGCGCGAGCCGTCGAGATGTACGGGGAGCCCCGCCTCGTGCGCGCGGTCGCAAATCTCGTGCGCCAGCGCGGTAGGATACACCGTGCCGCCCATTAAATTATGCGTGTTCTCAAGGGAGATGAGCGCCGTCGGCGCGCGGGCGTACATCTTCGGCCGGATCATCCGGCCGATCTGCTCCCACGACATGATGCCGTCGTCGGTCGGGATGAGCCGCGGCAGGAGACCGGCGACGCCAGCCATCGCCGCCATCTCATTCGTGTAAACGTGCGCGTTCTCCTCGCAGATGACTTCCTGACCCGGCCGCGTGTGCGCGATGAGACAAATGAGATTGCCCATGCTGCCCGACGGGACGTAGAGCGCGGCCTCGCGTCCGAAGATTTCCGCCGCGCGCGTCTGCAGCCGGTTGATCGTCGGGTCTTCCATGAAGACGTCGTCGCCGACCTCGGCTTCGGCCATCGCCTTGCGCATCGCTGCGGAGGGCTTGGTCACGGTATCGCTTCTGAGATCGATGAGATTTTCAGCCATTTCTACTCCAATCGGCCTTCGATCTCGCGAATTGTCTCGGGCGCGAGGCTCGGCCGCACGAACGCCTGGTAGATCGTCTCGTTCTGGAGCCACATGATATCGGCGCGGCTCTTCACCGCGTCGCGCATCTCGTCCTGGAGGTGGTCTTCCATGCAATATTTCCGCACCACGTCGAAGCAGAATTCGCCGTGCCCCTCGTCGTGATACTCGTGCACGCGGAAGAAATCGAGCGCGCGCTTGGGAATCCACGAATAATATCGCTCCAGCGCTTCGCGCTCTTCCTTCATGCGCTTCGGACCGCCGCCCTCGAAGACGAGCCCGGTGCCGATCGCGACCGCCCAATGGCTCTGCTGCACGAGCGAGACGTACATCTCAAGCGCCGCGCGGATGCCCGGCAGCGGCGCGTAATTGAGCATGTCGTCGCGCGCGATGCCGATGCCTTCGCCGAACCGGACCCAGAGCTCGGCATGGCTCGGATACGTTTTCCCGATCATGTCCTCGCCCTCTTCCTCGATCATGTTGTCGATCAGCATCCTCCGGAGCTCGGGGATCGGGCATTTCTGGTAGCGGACGCCGAAGAAGCGATGAATGTTGCGAAACTCGTGGAAGAGGTTTCTCGCCCAGTTCTGAAGCTGCTCATTGGTGAGCCGTCCCGTCAGCAGAAGCTGACGCACCGGATGCGGGCGCGGGTGACGGTTGCGCAGCGTTTCGTGCAGATCGGCGATGAGCGCTTCGGGTGATAGTGGCATAAGGCCTCCGACGGCGCGCCCTGCGGCGCACGTGAAAAGCTATCGCGGGAAAGGCGATGGAGTCAAGGCGCGAGACGGGGGCATGAATATTGTTTTTTCAAAACCCATCCAATACGATTGGCTTCGTGATCACGCTGAGACTCGCGGGCGTCACCAAACAGTTCGGTCCCGTGACGGCCGTGGACCGCGCCGACCTCGCCGTCGAGGACGGAGAGCTCCTGGCCATTGTCGGCGAGAGCGGCTGCGGCAAGACGACGATGCTGAGACTCATCGCCGGCCTCGAGCAGCCCGACGCCGGCACGATCTCGATCGGCGGCGTTCCGGTGAACGACGTTCCGGCCGGCCGGCGAAACGTGCAGATGATTTTTCAGAATTTCGCGCTCTGGCCCCACATGCGCGTCTTCGACGAGCGCCGCTACACCAACCTGACGCTGCCGCTGAAGGTGCGGCAGTGGTCGAACGAGAAGATCCGCGATTTCATCCGGCCGATGGCGGAGCGGCTTGGCATTCATGAGCGTTTTTACAGCCGCAAGCCCGGCGAGCTCTCCGGAGGCGAGCAGCAGCGCGTTGCGCTCGGGCGCGCGCTCGCGACATCGCCGCGTATTTGTCTCATGGACGAGCCGCTCAGCAATATCGATCCGCCGAATCGGCTCAAGATGCGCGCTGAGATTCTCAAATTCCATCGCGACCACCGGCTGACCACGCTCTACGTCACGCACAATCTCCCCGACGCGCTGGCACTCGCCGATCGCATCGCCGTGATGCGGGCGGGCCGCTTCGAACAGATCGATACGGGCGAGAATCTCATGCGCCGGCCCGCGACCGATTACGTCGCCGATTTCTTCCGCGCCTCGGAGCTGAGGTTGCGGGAGGCGCCGCTCGGGCGGGCGCCATGAAGAGCGCCCTGCTGGCGCTGGTGTTCTCTCTGCTCGCTGCCACCGGCGCCGGAGCGGCCTGCCGCGATCTCGATCTCACGCGGCGCGGCTCGGTCGCCTACGCCGCCGAGGCCGACGCCGTCATTCAATATTTCGGGCACAATTTTTTCCAGATCACGACGTCGAAGGGAACGAAGATCGTCACCGATCCGCTTGCGCCGGGCATGTATCCGACGCCGGACCTCTGGCCGCACGTCGTGACCGTCGGGCGCGAGCATCCCAACCATAATTATGTCGAGCTCGCGCACGGGAATCCGATTATTCTGCGCGGCCTCTCGAACTACGGCGCGGACTGGAACCGCGTGAGCATGAACGTGCGCGACGTGTTCATCTACAACCTGCCGGTGTACCAGCAGGCGTTCGGTACGGCGCTGAAAGGCGCCGCCTTCATCTTCGACACCGGCGTGCTCTGCATAGCGCACCTCGGCGATTTAAGCCATACGCTGACGCCCGAGCAGCTGAAGCAGATCGGGCGCATCGACGTCGCGCTGATTCCGATCGGCGGCGTCTTCACGATGCCGCCCGACACCGCGCGCGAGGTGCTGGCGCAGATCAAGCCGAAGATCGCGATCCCGATGCACTACCGCGACAGCTCGTATCTCGTCGACGCGTTCGTGCAGGGCATTTCCACGCGCCGGCTCGACGGCGACACCCTCGTCGTGAGTAAATCGGCGCTGCCGAAGGAGACGCAGATCGTCGTCATGAAGCCGAAGGGCTCGTTCGGCGGCTGGGGCGGGTGAGCTACACCATCTCGATCACCATCAGGCGCTTCTGCCTGAAGGCGTAGAGCGCCGCGGGGCGGTGCGTGCCGCGGCGCTGTTTCGGCAATTGTCTCAGCAGGCCGAGGGCGAGAATTTTTTTCCGGAAGTTCCGCCGGTCGAGGCGGCGGTGCAGGATTGTCTCGTAGACCTCCTGCAATTCTCCCAGCGTGAACTCCTTCGGCAGCAGGCTGTAGACGATATTCGTGTACTGGAGCTTGGAGCGCAGGCGCTGCAGCGCCATGCGCCCGACCTGGTCATGGTCGTAGGCGAGCGGCGGGAGCTTGTCGGCCGCGAACCATTTCGCCGCGCCGTAGCGTGCGCCGGCATTGACCGAGAGATTGAGGTTCGGGACCAGCGCTAGATACGAAGCGGATACGACGCGCCGCGCCGGATCGCGCTCCGGCCTGCCGAAGGTGTAAAGCTGCTCGATGTAGCCGCCGCGCACGCCGGTAAGCTCGAAGAGTTCGCGCTCGGCCGCTTCGTCGAGCGACTCTTCCGCGCGCACCAGCCCGCCGGGGAACGCCCATTTCCCGGCGAAAGAGCCTTCCCTTACTCGAACCAAGAGGCAGTGGAGCGCGCCGCCGGTCAGCGTGAAGACCGCGACGTCGACGGCGACCAACGGATGCTGCTGGACGCCGGCGAAGCGGTGCTCTGGCGGCTCGGATGCCATCGCGCGGTCAAATCTTGAAGGCTTCGCGCGTCTCCGGCGCGAACAGGCTTTCGAGCTCCAACTTCGTTTTGATCAACCCCTGCTCGAAGAGATAACCGTGCAGTGTCTCGAGGACTTCGCGATTCGGCGCGAAGCCGTAGGGCCAGTAATCCGGCCCCATCGCATCGCGCGTCTCTTCGTACGCCGCCGAGAACCACGGCAGGCTCACGTGCAGCACGTTGGTGTCGTAAAGGCGGCGGAAGCAAAGATCCTTCGCCTCGCAGAAAGCCTTGTAGAGACTCTGCGCGACCCAGGGATTCGCGTCGTAAATGTTTTTCCGGATCACGATCACGTGCATGACCGGGAAAATTTTCGTGCGCCGGAAATAATCCATCTCGGCGCGCTTGTAGTCGGGAAAAAGCCGTCCGACGCGCGGCGAGCCGGCGACGAACGCCGACGGCATGCGCGGCGACATGAGCGCGTCGATCGCGCCGCTCTCGAGCATCTCGTTGAGCGTCTTGTCCTGCACGACGTCGAGCCGAATGCCTTTCGGCAAATCGAAGTCGACGCGGTCCTTGCGCCCCGGCTGCTCCTCGCCGGCCTGGATCCAGTGAATGTCTTCCGGCTTGACGCCGTAGTCGTGCTGGAACATGCCGCGGAGCCATACCGCGGCCGTCATCGTATATTCCGGCACGCCGACGCGCTTGCCGCGGAGGTCTTCCGGTTTTTGTATGCCCGCCGCTGTATTGACGAAGATGCAGCGGTGGCGGAACGTGCGCGAGGGAAAGACCGGGATCGCGACGAACGGCCGCCGCCCCTGTGCGGCGGCGACGAGAAACGCGCCCATGGACAATTCCGCGACGTCGAATTCCTCGTAGCGGCACATGCGCCAGAAAATCTCCTCGACTTCGAGCGCGACGTAGTTGATCTCGATGCCTTCCGGCTTGATCGTCCCGTCCTTCAGCGGCCGGGTGCGGTCGTAGTCTTCGCAGGCGAGCGTGAGCCGGATGTCGGACATGGCACTCCTTATTTGGCGCGTTCGGACTTTTGTGCGCCGGATACGCTCTCGATCGAATCGACAAAACTCCGCGCGAGCTGGGCGAGACCCGCGCGGCCGTTTTTTATCAGCTCGTCGCGCAGCATCGCGCTGCCGAGACAGATCCCGGTGACGCCCAGCGAGGCGTATTCCGCGACGTTGCCTGCGTCGACCCCGCCGGAGACCATCAGGCGCATATCGGGAAACGGGCCGAGCAGCTGCCGCACGAAGTGCGTCCCGCCGACGGTGTCGGCCGGGAAGATCTTCACGAGATCGGCGCCGGCGCGCTTCGCGTTCAGCATCTCGGTCGGCGTCGCGGCGCCGCTCACGCACGCGATCTTGGCGTCGTGGCAAATCGGAATGAGGTTCAGCTCCAGCGTCGGCGAGACGATGAACTCGGCGCGCGCCTCGATCGCGCGGTCGGCATCGCCGAGCGAGAGCACCGTTCCGCCGCCGACGTGAAGGCCTCCGCGTTTGACCAGGTGCTCGATGACCTCCACGGCGCCGGGCACGCTGAAGGTGATTTCGACGAAGCGAATCCCGCCTTCCGCGACCGCCTCCGCGGTCTCGAAAGCTTCCTCGGCGGTCTTCGCGCGCACGACGGCGACGAGCCGGCGCTTGTGCATTTCAGCGATTAACTTCTTTCTGTCCATATCGATTAACTCAGGCTCAGTCCGCCGTCGACGAGCAGCGTCTGGCCAGTGACGAAATCGCCGCCCGTGACGAGCCCCAAAATCGCCGCGGCGATATCCTCGGGCTTGGCGACGCGCTTCAGCGGATATCCTTCGGCCGCTTTGGCCATCACTTCGGCGTAATTATTCGCGTAATGTTTTTCCATCCAAGGCGTGTCGGTGAACGCCGGAGCGACCCCGTTGACGCGCACGTTGGGCGCGAGCGCGACGGCGAGGCCGCGCGTCAGATAAATCAGCGCCGCTTTCGCCGTGCCGTAGGCGAGCGACGACATCGTCGCCGGCGCGAGTACGCCGGAGATCGAGGCGACGTTGATCACGACGCCGCGGCTTTTTTCCAGGAGCGGGGCAGCGGCGCGGACGCAGCGGAATGCTCCTTTCAAGTTCACGTCGAGAATGTCGTCCCAAATCTCATCGGTGAGCTTCTGTATGTCCTTCACCGGCACCCAATGCGTCACGCCGGCGTTGTTCACAAGAATATCGATGCGCCGGAAGTGTTTTTCCACTTCGCCGACCATACGGCGGACGTCGGATTCGCTTTTCACGTCGCCTTGAACCAAAAGCGGATCGGCGCCGGCTTGTTTCACTTCGTTCGCCAGTTTCTCGGCCTCGGCTTTCGCCGAGCGGTAATTGATCGCGACGCCAGCCGCGCCGGCGCCGGCCAAAGCCAGCACGGTCGCGCGGCCGATGCCGCTCGCGCCGCCGGTGACGAGCGCGATTTTATTTTTTATTTCCATTGCTCCTCAGTCTCTTTGTCTCCGCTTCATCGATGAGCCACTGCTCGGGCATGCGGACGAGCTCGTTGTTTTTACCCATAAAGCGCACCATCACGCCATAGTCGCGCGCCGCGGCCTCGGGCGAAACGTATCCCGCGATCACGTCCTGCCGCACGAGCTCGGGATCGCGCGCGAACGGATCGCCGTAGCCGCCGCCGCCCGGAAGATTAAGATGCACGGCACGGCCGCCGTTGAGGTCGACCTGCGCCTTCGGATTCGGCCGCGCGCCGTCATCGAGCAGGAACTCGCCGGCTGCCCCGGATTTTCCGCCGAGCAGGCCGGGCGCCGGATATTTCGTGCGGTCGAGGATCGGGCTTACGCTCCAGCGCCCTTCGCCGCGGCGGGTGAATTCTGTCAGCTGGCCCAAGCCGCCGCGCTGATTTCCCGCGCCGCCGGAGTCGATCCGTAGCTCGCGGCGGCGCATGACGAGCGGCGACAGGCTCTCGATGACTTCCGCCGGTACGCCGGCAACGCCGCTCGGGAAGCCGATGGCGCTGAGGCCGTCTTTCTCCGGCCGCGCGCCGGTGCCGCCGACCTGAAAAACCGTGAGATTAAACGGCGGATTCTGCCCGCGCCACACCGTTAGCCAGATGGGGTCCGCGCCCGGCGCGAGCAGCCGGCCCGGCAGCGCGCCCGCGAGTGCGGCGAAGATCGCGCTCGGAACCAAGTGCCCGACCGCCTGGCGGCTCGCCACCGGAGCGGGGTCACGCGCGTT
>DATDFN010000009.1:0-4276 GCA_036522615.1 Binatia bacterium
CTGGAGCAGCGTGACTTCCCGCTCGCTCAAGCCGTAGCGCGGCAGCACGTAAATCAACCGCAGATGCGAGGCCGAACCGAAGCGGAAAACGCCGATTCGTTTTCCCCTGAGGTCCTCGATGGATTTGATAGCGGGACGGGCCACCAGATAGTCGTCGAGCGTGTCTTGCGTGCTGGCGATCATCACTGGATCGGCTCCTTGCAGCCTGGCGGAAGACATGAGGGCTCCGGTCATCTGGGCGAAATCGACCTCGCCTGCCACCAGGGTTTCGATCGCCGCGCGTGTGTAGACGATTTCAGCGCTGATACCATTCTTGTTTAAAAGCCCGCCGACGTCCGCAACCCACAAGACCCCTTGGGTCGGAGCAATCGCCGAGAATGCCACTCTAACCTTATCCGCGGCAGTGCTTGACGTGGGCAATACAATCGCCAGCACCATAATGAACCCAAGAATCATCTTGCCGATGCCGGTCAGGGAACGCGGGCAGAACATCATGGCCCCCGTAGGTTTGTTTTGAGCTATCTAGTCACGACACGTGCGTCACTCATACTGCGCGGGTTTATACCACCGTGGCGAGCCGGAGGCCATTTATTTGTTCGTCAAAAACGAGGTCGCAGTAATCTAACACCGATGCTTATCCACAGCATTAGTGGACCAAAGCGGGATGCTTGAAAAATGCTGAAGGTGAAATATTTCAATTGAACCGATGGGTGAATCATCTCCGGAAGTTCGATTCTCGCGGGGCGCACTAAAATAAATTCCCCTCTCCCCTACTCACTCTCTACGCCGCAGAATGTAAATCGCTCCCGAGCGGCCGAGCCATCGCGCATACGGGACGGCGTCTATCGTCATCCAGCCTTCCCTCGGTCGATTAGAAAGCTGATAGGGGATCTCGAGACCCGACGCATTCACGTAATTGACCTCGAGGCCCTTATCGTTTTTCCTCTCGTTCTCCGGGTTTGCGTACTTGAGCCAGCCGTTGACCATGTAACCGCCGTCGATATCGGCCTCGCTTACGCCGCGCTCGCGTGAGAGGGCAACCGCCCTCCATAGAGCTTGGTTGTACGCCAGATGATCGCGAACGCCGATCATGCTTACGGTCAGAAAAAGCACTCCGACTATGAGAGCGGCGTACGGGCGGCTGAACCCGCCGCGGCTCAGCACCGCCGCGGCGACGAAAGGCAAAACCATCAGGAAATACCGGTCGTTAAAAAGCCATAGGACGCAAATCTCGAGAAACGCGAGACCTACCAGCCACTGCACCGCCGCCATACCCGGTTCATGCGGCCGTCGCACGAGATATAGCGCGGCCAGCGCGAAGATCGGGTAAAAAAGAATGCCGAGCATCCATGACGCCCACACCGGCATCGCCGGCGGTTCGGCGTTAGGGACGAGACTCTCGCTGGCGCCGAGCTCGTGGATGCTCCAAATTTCCCCGAGTTTCAGCGGCGGATAATAGTTGACCCCGGCAGCGAGGCTGCCCGCGAGAATCAGTAGCGCAGCGGCAAAGACGAATTTTGATTCGATGACGTCCCGCTTGCGCACGGTGCCGACCGTCCAGAGGATCGACGCCACGCCGAGCACGGCTGCGGCGGAGACTAATCCTTCGGGAATCCACCAGTACAGGTACAGAAGGCCGTATTTGAGATTCGCGATACGATACTGTGGCGAGCCAGGAAGCCAGCTGAGGTCGGCCCGATACGAAACGTGGATTCTGCCGTAAAAAACCGCCGCCGCGAGAGCGGTCAGGCATATGAGCGGAATCGCTAATCGGCGCGGGTTGCGGCCCCATTCGGCCGAATGAAAAAACAGCACCGCGATCATGACGAACGGGAGCGCGAGGCCGGTCGCCCGAATCGTCCCGGCCAAAAATGCGAACACCGCCGCCGCGACCAGCCACGAAACCCGCTTGCGGCGAACCGCCTTAACGAGGCAACAGCAAAAAGCGATCGTCATCGCCAGCCAGGGAATGTCGGTCATGAACGTGAATGACAGCATGAAGTAGACCGGATACGCCAGCAGAAGCAGCGAGCCGAGGAGAGCGTCCCGGTGAGACACCTGCATCTCGCGGAGCAGCTCGTAGAGCGCGCAGAGACCGATCACCGAAAGGACCCACGTGGAGATTCGTAGAGCGGTGAAGGAGAACCCAAATGGCAGCGAGAACAAGCCGCCCCATAGAATCTGCGCCAGATTGACGCTCGTGGACAAATCGAGAATTTCGATCCGTCCCGTGCGGAGAAGATTCTCTACCGACCAAGCGTAGACCCAGTCGTCGATGGAGGGGAAGTTTTGAAACGGCCGCAGAAGGATAGCGGTGACGATGGCGACGAGCGCAATGACGCTCCAGGCTCGGTATCGCGAATCAGATAGGAAAAAATCGCCGCGGAACATGATTGTGTTCGCCGGGGTTCTTGCGTAAATAACAGTGTAATTAGTGTAATTATAGATGGAGGCCTAAGGCGATACTACGTGTCCCGGAAAAGCGCTGAAATGGATGGACAAAAAAGTATCTGGTGATAAAAGTCAATAAGTTCTGAATGTTATGGTGCCGACCGGCGTGTTTTTTCGGAGCGCTGGCTTCGATTCTCGGCGGGGCGCACCGTAGAAAGCCTATTTCGTGGCGATACCACTGCGTCAAAGCCTCGCGATCCTGCGCTACGTTGCAAAGCAGCGGCTCAGAGGCGTGGAGCGCTACCCGATGGTGCTCATGCTGGAGCCCCTGTTTCGCTGCAATCTGGCGTGCGCCGGCTGCGGCAAGATCGACTACCCCGAAGAGATCCTCGACCGGCGCCTGAGCCCCGCGGAATGCATGGCGGCGATCGACGAGTGCGGCGCGCCGGTGGTGTCGATCGCCGGCGGCGAGCCACTGATCCACAAGGAGATGCCCGAGATCGTCCGCGGCTTCGTCGAAAAAAAGAAGTTCGTTTATCTCTGCACCAACGCGATCCTGCTCGGGCGGCACATGGACGACTACACGCCGTCGCCGTACCTCACGTTCTCGGTCCATCTCGACGGCAGCCGCGACCGGCACGACGCGTCGGTCTGCCGGACGGGGGTCTTCGACCAGGCGGTCGAGGCGATCCGGCAGGCGCTCGCGCGACGCTTCCGCGTGACGATCAACTGTACGCTCTTTCAGGGCGAATCGGCGGAGGAAGTCGGGCGTTTTCTCGATGACGTGACCGCGCTCGGCGTCGAGGGAGTCACCATGTCGCCGGGCTTCAGCTACGAGCACGCGCCGCGCCAGGATTTTTTCATCCAGCGCAGCGCGAGCAAACAGCTCTTCCGGAATATTTTCCGCCTCGGCAAGGGCCGCGGCTGGCGTCTCAACCACTCGAGTTTGTTTCTCGATTTTCTCGCGGGCAACGAGACCTACCGCTGCACGCCCTGGGGCAACCCGACGCGCAACGTGCTCGGCTGGCAGCGGCCGTGCTATCTGCTCGTCGACGAGGGATACGCGCCGAGCTTCAAGGCGCTGCTCGAAGAGACCGACTGGAGCGCGTACGGCACGGGCAATAATCCGAAATGCGCCAACTGCATGGCGCACTGCGGCTATGAGGCGACGGCCGTCAACGACACGATCGACCACCCGCTGAAGGCGCTGCGCGTTTTTCTGCGCGGGCCGAAGACCGAAGGCGCTTTCGCGCCGGAGGTGCCGATCAACTATTCCGTTCCGCCGGCCGACGGCGCAACGGGCTTCCGGCCCGCGCCGCCGACGCGCTGAGCCCGCTCACCGCGAGTCCCGCTTCCTTCTTCCCTCCGAAATGTATCCGTGCGCGCGGAACCATTCGATCGCGTCGCGGAGCGCCTCGACCGCCGGCCGCGGCCGATAGCCGAACGCGCGCCCGGCCTTTTCGCTGGAGAAGTACATCATTTTCCGCGCCATGCGGGCGGAGTCCACGGTGATCACCGGCTCGCCGCCGCGCGTCACCCGCGCGAAGCCTTCGACGACATGCGCAACGGGCATGATGAACCAGTGCGGCAGGCGAATGCGCGGCGGCGGCCTCCCCGTCAGCTCGGCGATCATTTCCAGAATCCGCCTGAGCGTCAAGTTCTCTCCGCCGAGAATGTAGCTCTCGCCCACGGCCCCCTTGTCGAAAGCGAGCAAATGGCCTTCGGCCACATCGTCGACGTGGACGACGTTAAGACCGGTATCGACGTAGGCGGGCATGCGCCCCGAGGCTGCTTCGACGACCAGCCTTCCTGTCGGCGTCGGCTTCACGTCGCGCGGGCCGAAAGGCGCGCTCGGTTTGACGATCACGACCGGGCAGCGCTCTTC
>DATDFN010000010.1:0-7896 GCA_036522615.1 Binatia bacterium
GTTCGCCGCCGCCATGCTGACGAGCTGGACGTTGCCGGAGAGCATCGCCGCGACGGCGGTCGACGAGCCGGACATCACGAGCGGCTTCACGTCGAGATTGTATTTCTTAAAGAAGCCGCCGTCCTGCGCCGCCAGCACCGGTGCGTTCGACGGCGTGATCGAGACGAGGCCGACATAGATCGTCGGCGCGGTTTGGGCGAAAGCCGGAAGAGAACAAAAAACGGCCAGGGAAAAAACCGCGAGCGCGCTCCGCGTACCCATTGTGCCCTCCGACCGCTTGATTGAGTCTAGCGCAGCTTGAGGTCGAAGGCTACGGGGCCTTTGTCGCCCTTGCGCGATTGGAACTGGACCGAGTCGCCCTCGTTAATGTCCTCGATCTGGACGCGCGGCGCCATGCTGCCGCGGTGGAAAAAGACGTCGTCGCTGCCGTCGTCCGGCGTAATGAAGCCGAAGCCCTTCTGCCGCATCACCTTCTTGACCGTCCCCGTCATGTGCGCCTCCTTCGCAGGTCCGGAATTGAGGGTTAACTAGCGTGTTTTAGGAGGGGGCGCAAGATGAAGGAAAGGAGGAATTTACCTGCCGAGCGCGCTACCTTCTTCCCCGATAAATCTTTCTTGCCGCCCAGAGGTGTTTGAACGCCTCGGTGCGCTTGCCTTCGGCTTCGTAGATGAGGGCGAGGTTGTAGTGCGCGTCGGCGAAGGTGGGATCGAATTCCAGCGCCTTGTGATAGGCCGCCGCCGCGTCTTTCGGCCGGCCGGCGTCTTCGAGCAGCACGCCCAGGTTGAAATGCGCGAGCGCGTATTCGGGGTCCTTCTCGATCGCGGCGAGGTAGTGGCCTTCGGCTTTCTCGTATTTTCCGTCCTCATGATACAAGCGCCCGAGGTTGACGTGCGCTTCGGCGAGGCCCGGGTCTAAATCCAACGCCTGCTCATAGCCGCGCATCGCCTCTTTCGGCGCGCTGCCCTCGATCTCGGTCGCGAAATCGAACCAGTCGTCCGCGCTCCGATCGGGCGGCGGCGTTTTTTTCTTCACCGGCAGGTGCATCTTCTTCGCCAGCTCGCGCGCGGCGAAGTTGAAGAGGAACTGCCCGGAGTCGGGCTGCCAGCGCGCGTCGCCGTTCTTCACGACGACGCGCTTGCCGTCGGCGTAGACGCTCACGTTCCAGAGATTCTTATCCTCGGGGAGCTGCTTTTTGAGCGACTGGAGAATGCGGCGGATGCGCTGGAGCGGCACGCGCGCATTCAACAGACCTTTCGTCGTCCGGAGCAGCAGGAGGTCTTGAAAGGAAAAAACGTTGCGCTCGCCGGGGCCGCGCTCTTGCGCGAGAAAACCGGCGCGCACACAGGAGCGGATGCGCCATTCGGGAAGGGATAATATCTTCGCCACCTCGCGGGTGGTGAAGTGTTGCTTCATTTACGGCTGGCTCGGGCCTTTTTCGCCGGCGTCGCCGCCGGCTCGGCGCGGCGCGCGCGGGCGGCTTTTTTCGCCGGCGTCTCCGCGTTGAGGCTCTGCTTCAGCGCCTCCATGATGTCGATCACCTGTCCGCGCGCGGGCGCGGCCGGCGGCCGCACGATCTTTTTGCCCTCGAGCTTCTGGTTCACCAGTTCCATCACGCGCTCACGGTATTCGTCGTGATATTGCTCGGGCTTGAATTCCTTGTTCGTGAGCTGATCGATCAGATGGATCGCGAGCTTGAGCTCCGCTTCCTTGACCGCCGCCTTGTTGCCTTTGTCGACCTCGCCGAAATCGCGGATCTCGTCCGCCCAGCGCATGACATGCAGCATGAGGCCGTCGCCCGCGGGGCGGATGAGAACGAGGTTTTCTTTGCCGCGCATGACGTACTTCGCGAGCGCGACGCGGTCGGTCTTCGCCATCGCGTCGGCGAGCAGCCGGTAGGGCTTCTCGCCGGCCTTGTCGGGACCGAGATAATAGGTGTTCTCGAAATAGATCGGGTCGACTTTCGGCAGCGGCACGAATTCGGCGATGTCGATGACCTTGGACGATTCCTCTTCCAGCGCCGCGAGCTCGTCCTCGGTTAACTGCACGTACTCGCCTTTGGCGTGCTGGTAGCCGCGCACGAGGTCGCTCCGCTCGACCACGAGATTGCACGTCGGGCAGAAATTCTGCTGTTTGATGCGCGAGCCGCACTTGGCGTGGAGGAGATTGAACGAGACGCGCTGCGACGACGTCGCGGTATAGAGCTCGACCGGAATCGAGACCAGGCCGAAGGAGATCGTCGCCGATCCGATGGACCTGAGCGCCATCCCAATAATATAGCAAATCCGGGCCTCTTTGGAAAACAGGGTCGGCTTGGGGCCCGTACGGGAAAGAAGGAGAGCTCTACGGCTGCATCCCCGACCGAGACACTGTGACAAGAAAATAGTGGTCGGGCTGGCGAAGAAAAGTTGGGATGAAATCGGTCGGGGTTCAAGTAAAATGTCAATTTGCCACCTCAAGCCGAGATGGGTCGAAGTTCGAGAGCTGCGTCGATTGTCCAAGCAGCGGATAGATGACAAGGAGGAGAAAATCCATCGCGATATTGCCCCAAAAGCTGAAGCCAAAGATCATCTCGACGCCGAGGTGCATCCCGATCAGCGCAACGCCGTAGGCGGGCCGGAGTCGGCGAAACCAGAGCGTGAGGAACGCGGTCGACTCGAAGACGAGCGTGCTGATCTGCACCAAGAGCGCCACCGTCCTGCTGGAGACCATGAGCTTCGTCGCGAGCGACTGGCTGTCGCCGATCATCAGCACCCAGAGCTGCAGCGAGGTGCCGTTAATCCAGCCGAAACCGTTGCGCGTGAGCTTGATGATGCCCGAGTAGCTGTAGGTGACGACGAGATAGAAGAACGGTACGAAGAAGAGCCATTCGGGGTACTGCGCATTGTAGAGTTGCGCCGCGGTACGGAACCGCCTGAGCTCGCGGTATTCGAGCGTGTACCAGAACGTCACCACCAACAGCGACACATACGCGATGTGATAAATGTGGACGGTGTAATACGCCGACTCGATCGTCTGGCACATAAGAACCGAAAACGCGGCGAAGGTGAGCCAGGCCGAGAACGGCAGCGCGAAATGGAAGATCCAGCAGGCGAGCCCGAGGACGACGGCGATCTTCATATAGCGAAAGAGCATGTGCGAGAAGAGGACGCGATCGGGCAGGAAGCCGAGGAACGTAAGCGCGCGCTCGCGCTGAACCACCGGACCTAAAGAGACATATCCCGTATAGTACAGGACGAGCGCGAACGTGGTAAAAACGAAAACCACGCCGAAGTAGGAACCGGCCGGCTTCATCCGCGATAATAGGGGTTGGCGATCTTCCACTCGCCGCGATCAGTGATCGCGACGCGCTGCCCGCCCGACGCCGGATCGACCGCAAGGATCTTTTCTTCAATCCGGATCCACGGAATGTCTGACTGCTTCTGCAGGTAGGGCTCGACGTGCCGGCGCAAGGTGTCTTCCGAAACGAGGCGATCCACCGGCGCGAGATTGTCGCCGTAGCAGGTATTGCCCATTACTCCCGTGCAGCCGTTGAGAGACGCCGGCGGATGCGCCGACAGCTTCGGATGCACGTTCGCGACGTAATTGATTTGGAGGCCGAAGCGCGCTGGGTCCGCCCTGGTTCCGTCGGGCAGATACGCTGCAAAGAGGATGAGCGACCGCGGCGAATCGCTGAACATCGGCATCGGGGAAAAAGGAAAGTAGTCGGACGTAAACAGAGGGACGATGATGGTCAGTGCACAAAAAACGGTCACGATTTGAGGCGCCCTAGTCAAGTCATGGAACGGGCGAAGAAGTGCAATAAAAAGACCGCTAAAATCAGGCACCGGTAAAATGTAAACCACACCAGGGACGGTTGCAACTTTAACACTGTCGGCTTGACAGCCCGCCGGGGTTCATCCAGACTGCAAATATGCCGGTAAAACAGGTCGTCGTCGCCGAGCCGCGCGGCTTTTGCGCCGGCGTCGAGATGGCGATCGAAACAGTCGAGCGCGCACTCAAAAAATACGGCGCCCCGGTCTACGTCTTTCATGAGATCGTCCACAACCGCCATGTGGTCGAGGATTTCACGCGCCGCGGCGTCGTCTTCGTCAACTCCGTCGCCGAGGCGCCCGCCGGCGCGCGCCTCGTCTTCAGCGCCCACGGCGTCGCGCCGGAAATCTGGCGCAAGGCGCGCGAGCGCGGCCTAGAAGTGGTCGTCGACGCGACCTGCCCGCTCGTCGAGAAGGTCCACCGCGAGGTGCGAAAGTTCGCCGACAAGGGCTACTGGATCATCCTCGTCGGCCACGAGACGCACGACGAGATCGTCGGCACGAGCGGCGAGGCGCCCGAGCGGATCGTCGTTGTCGAGAGCGTCGCCGCAGCCGAGAAGTTAGCGATCCCCGACCCGGAGAAAGTCGCCGTGCTGACGCAGACGACGCTCAGCGTCGACGACACCAAGGAAATCATCGATACGCTCAAGCGGCGCTTCCCGAAAATCGTCGCGCCGGCGAAAGAGGACATCTGTTACGCGACGCAGAACCGCCAGGACGCGGTCAAAGAGCTCGCGCGCATGGTCGATCTCGTGCTCGTGATCGGCTCGCGCAACAGCGAGAACTCGAACCAGCTCTGCAAGGTCGCGGGCGCGCAGGGCGTGCCGGCCCATCTCATCAACGACATTCGCGAGCTCAATTCCAAATGGCTCGAAGGCGTCGAGCGCGTCGGCATCACCTCCGGCGCCTCCGCGCCCGAGCGGCTGGTGGACGAAGCGGTAAGTTTCTTCCAGAGCCGCGGCGCGTCCGTCGCGAAGACCGGCTTCGTCGAGGAGAACATCCACTTCGCGCTGCCGGCCGAGATCGCCGACGCCTCTTAATCGCGCCGCAGGCTGATAGATCAGCCGGAAAGGAGACCCGATGAACAACCGCATCGTGCACATCGCCGTCAAGGTCGAGGACCTGGAATCGACGGGCGAGTTCTACCGTAAGGTGTTCGGCTTCAAAGAGATGGACAACGCCAAGGTGCGCGACCACACGTCGCTCCATTTGAGCGACGGCACGATCGATCTCGCGCTCATCAAATACGACAGCGAGCAGTCGGCGGAATCGAAGGCCGCGGGCCTAGGCCCGTGCATCCACCACATCGGCATCGAGGTCGACGACATGAAGGCCTACACCGCGGAGATCAAGAAGCACGGCTGCGAGATCGTCAGCGACCCCGGCGTGATCCCGGTAAAATTCCGCGCGCCGGGCGGGACGATCCTGGAGATCGTGCCGCGCCAGCGCTACAAGAAGGCCGCCGCGGAGTGACGATGGACGTCAAGGTCTATTACCGCCCCGGCTGATTCACCTGCGCCAGCACGAAAGAGTTTCTTTCGCAGAACGAGATTTCATTCGAGCCGCGCGACGTCGAGAACGACGCCGGCGCGCTCGCCGAGCTTCAGGCCCTCGGCATCAAAAACGTTCCGGTGACCGTCGTCGGCCAAACGGCGGTCACCGGCTTCGATCGCCGCGAGCTCACGCGCGTCTTCAATCTAGAGCAGAAAAAAGACAAGCCCCTCGCCGACACGAGGCTCTTCGAGCGGCTGGACAAAATCATGGGCGCGGTCATCCGCGCGACGCGCCAGGTGCCCGCGGAATACACGAACTGGACCACGCCCGACCGCGACCGCCCGCTGAAAGTCTTCTGCTACCATATATTGGTCGACCCGATTCACGTGCTCGACGCGATCGCCGGCGGGAAATACGACGGCGGCTTCAAGCTCACCTATAACGAGAAGGCCGCGCTGTTCGATACGATGGAAGACGTCGCGCGCTTCGGCGAGCAGTGCCGCGACCGCGTGCGCCGCGCGGGCGTCGATCTCAAGCGCGCCGACCTCGACCGCGAGATCGACGGCTACGCCGGCATGACCGACGGCCACGAGCTGTTCCATCTCGTCTTGAGCCACACGGCGCACCACCTGCGCCAGCTCTACGACATGATCGGAAGAATCGGTGTGCAGCCCGCCGCGCCGCTCGCCGCCGAGGATTTCCGCGGCATCCCGATGCCGGAAAATCTCTGGTAGTGCGCTCGCCTAAGACTTAGGCAGGCTGCTCTAAACTTAAGCAAAAACAGCGGATTCTTACCTTCACCGGATCACTCCGGATCTTCTATACGATTGATTGTAAAGAAAAAATAAAAATTCGCGTGCGCGGCATAGGCGTTGCTAGGACGCTTATCCTAGTACAAACGAGGCAATAAATTCATCTTGCCTTCGTTCCAAAATTCGTGTTACGCGTGCTTAGCTTCAACGCTGAAGCTTACGGTCAAGGAGGACTGAATGTGGCAAAGTATCTAAAGCTCGCCGCGCTTTTTCTCTTGCTCTGCTCCGCTTTCATCGTAACTGTCGACATGCCGGTCTTCGCGGCCGACGAGACTCCGTCGGCGGCCGCTCCCGCAGCGCCTGGAGCTCCGGCCGCGGCGGCGCCGAAGATCGATAAGGGCGACAACGCCTGGATGCTCACATCCTCCGCGCTCGTCCTGATGATGACGATCCCCGGCCTGTTTCTTTTCTACGGCGGCCTCGTGCGCGGGAAGAATGCGCTCGGGACGATTATGCAGAGCTTCATCATCGTCGCTCTGATCAGCATCCAGTGGGTCCTGTGGGGCTACACCCTCGCTTTCGGTCCCGACCACGGCGGCATTATCGGCGGCCTCGATTGGTTCGGGCTGAGCGGCGTCGGCGCCGATCCGAATCCCGATTACGCCGCGACGATTCCGCACCAGACTTTCATGATCTACCAGGCGATGTTCGCGATCATCACGCCGGCGCTCATCACCGGCGCGATCGCCGAGCGCGCCAAGTTCGGCACGTTCGTGCTCTTCATGCTGCTGTGGGCGACGTTCATCTACGATCCGCTCGCGCACTGGGTCTGGGGCGTGAAGGGCTGGATGCGCGAGATGGGCGCGCTCGATTTCGCCGGCGGCACCGTCGTCCACATCAGCTCGGGCGTCTCGGCGCTCGTCGCCTGCTGCATGTTCGGCAAGCGCATCGGCTTCCCGCAGGAGCCGATGATGCCGCACAACCTCCCGTTCAGCGTGATCGGCGCTTCGCTCCTCTGGGTTGGTTGGTTCGGCTTCAACGCGGGCAGCGCGCTCGCGGCCGACGGGCTTGCCACCAGCGCCTTCGTCGTGACGAATACGGCGACCGCCGCGGCGGCGCTCTCGTGGATGATGATGGATTGGATCACGCGCGGGAAGCCGACCGTTCTCGGCGCGGCGAGCGGCGCGGTCGCGGGACTCGTCGCGATCACGCCGGCCTCGGGCTTCGTCGGACCGATGCCCGCGATCCTCATCGGGCTCGTCGCGGGGGTGCTGTGCTCCAGCGCGTGCAACTTGAAGTCGAAGTGGGGCTATGACGACTCGCTCGACGTGGTCGGCGTCCACGGCGTCGGCGGCACGTGGGGCGCGATCGCGACCGGACTCTTCGCCTCGAAGCTGATCAACCCCGCCGGTAACGACGGGCTCTTCTTCGGCAATCCGCATCAGCTGCTCGTGCAGGTGATCGCGGTGCTCGCGACGTGGATTTTCGCCGCGGTCGGCACGATGGTGATCCTGTCGATTCTCAAGGCCGTGATGGGCCTCAGAGTCTCCGAAGAGGACGAGCTCATGGGTCTCGACTTGAGCCAGCACAACGAAAGAAGCTATTCGCCGTGAAGCTGGCCCTTCGCGGTTGAATGTGATAACGGAACGGTTTTAGATTAATTTCATTCTCAACCCCAAGAGAGGAAGGTAAAAGTAACCATGGCAGTCAAGGACGTCCTAGACCTAGCGAAGAAGAACAAAGTCGAGATCGTCGACCTAAAATTCGTCGACATGCCGGGACTGTGGCAGCACTTCTCCATTCCGGCGGCCGAGCTCACCGAAGACCTGTTCGAGAACGGC
>DATDFN010000011.1:0-21373 GCA_036522615.1 Binatia bacterium
CGGCCGATGCCGCCCGCGCCGCCGTTGACGACGGCGATTTTAGCGGCGGTCGAGACCATAGATTGAGTTGCGGTCGACGAACAGCGTCTGACCCGTGACATACGCCGCCTCGTCTCCGGCGAGAAACAAAGCGGGGCCGACGAAAGCCGTGGGCTCGATCTTCTTACGCGGTACGGTGTGCGGATCGGGGCAGATCGTATTCACGGTAATTTGATGCGGCGCCAACTCCAGCGCCAGCGATTTCGAGAAGCCGAGGATGCCGCCTGCGGAAGCGGCGTAATGCGCGCCGAGCTTGGCGCCCGTGAAGGCTTCGGACGCAGTCAGGTTGATGATTCTCCCCCGGCGGCGCTCCAGCATCGACGGGACGACCGCCTTTGAGCAGAGAAAAGCCGAGACGAGATTGACGCGCAGCGCGCGCTCCCAGGCCGCTTCGGTAATTTTTTCGAGCGGCGCCGGCCGGACCGCGCCGGTGGTGTTGACGAGGATATCGATCCTGCCGAAATCGTCGAGGCAACGGCGGACGAGAGCCGCGACGGAAGTTTCATCCGTTACATCGGCGGCGACTGTCCGGTAATTTCCGCGCGGTCTCTTCTCGCCGCGCCTAGATCCGTCGACGGCGATGACATTCGCGCCGGCGTTTGCCAGCGCCTGGGCGACGGCGCGCCCGGCGCCGTTCGCCGCTCCGGTAACGAGCGCGATGCGATTTGCGAGCTGCGCGGAATCCGCGACTGTTACACCGGCCATCCGTGCTGGGACAGGTCGATCAGGTTGCCGTCGGGGTCGGCGACACGGTACTCCGCCTCGCGATTCACGGGCCGCTTCTGGATATCGGTTTTCGCGCCCAGCTCTTTGCACACGGGCCGCAACTCCTCGATATTCTCGACCTCGATACCGAAGTGATACAGGCCTTCTTTGTAGTTGCCGCGCTTTTCAATGATCGCGACATTGAGATAACCGTCGGACAAATAGATCGCCGGACCGACGCCGTCCACCACCTTCATGCCGAAGGCGGTGGTGTAAAACTTCACCAGACGCTCGCGGTTGTCGGTAACGATCGCGAGATGACGAATGCGTGCCATAGGTAGCCTCCTTTAAAAGTTTCTCTGTGTCAGCGGTATAGACGGTCGATGAATCCTTCGTCGGCCAGCCGGCGCACCGGGCCGAACTGGAGATGGCGCTTGATATCGATGCCCGACAGTTTGGGCGCGACGCGATAGCTGATATCGAGCGTGTTCTTGATCGCCGCGTCCGAAGGGATCGGCACGCGGTCTAGGCCCTCTTTGTAGCCCTCGTAAGCGCTCTGGATCACGCGCATATCCGCCGTGCGCATATATTTCTTCAGCACCTCGATCGATTTTTCCCGGTCTTTGACGATCACCGCGATCGCGCGCACGTAGGCGCGCACGACGTTCTGGACGAGCTGCGGATTTTCCTCGGTGAGCTTGCGCGGCGCCCACAGCGCGTCGATGATCAGGGGGATCGGCTCCAGCTTGAGGATCCTCAGACCTTTTTCCTCCGCCGCCGGTATCACCGTCTGAGAGATCGGCGCGGCCTGTACCTTGCCCGTGCCGAGCGCCGCCAGGCGCGCCACCGTTCCGCCGACGGCCAGGTACGTCACATCCTTGTCCGGATCGAGTCCCATGTTCTTGATCGCCATACGCGCGATCTCGCCCGCGCGACCGCCGATCTGCGAGGTCGCGATGATTTTTCCCTTCAGGTCTTCGGCGCGGCGAATGTCTTTCGAGACGGCGAAAACGTACGGCAGCACGTTCTTCGCCGAAGCGAGCAGGACGATGTCGGCGCCGCCGGCGATCGCGCTGAGCGCCGAGACCGCGTCGCCCGCCATGAACTGCGTCGTGCCTGCAAGCAGGCTCTGGATCGAGAGCCGCCCGCCCTCCATGTAGACCAGCCGCGCGTCTATGCCGGATTCCTTGAACAGGCCCGCCTCGCGCGCGACCCAAAGGGGCGCCGACTCGCCGGTGAGCCCGGGATACGAGATGTGGATCTCTTGCGCGGCGGTTGTCCCGGCAATGAGCCCGAGAACTGCAGCGCAAATTAAGACGGCGAGCTTTTTTCGCATAAATTCCTTAAGCTGCGGCCAGGAGCTTGCCGAAGCCGCGGATCGGCTCGTTGATGCCGAGTTTCCTGAACGCCTGCCACAGCTCCGACGTCAGATGGCCGACGGCGGGAATGCCGAGGTCGGTCTCGATCGCGTCGAGCACGTCGAGCGCCGGGAACTGCGGGCACGGCAGGTAGAGGCCGTCGAGCTGCGGCGCGCGGTGCACCGCCTCGCGCGCGGCGGCGTACACCTGAGCTTCGGAGACATCGCCGATGCGGGTGAAATCGGCGCCGAGGCCGATGACCGCCGCGACCTCGAAGCCATTCGCAGTGAGAAAGGAAGCGACCTTCGCGTTCAGCTCGTCGGGATAGGGATTGATGAGTCCGACGCGGCGGACCGACATCGCCTTCAGCGCCGCCATTCCCGCCGCGATGCTGGTCGTCGCGGGCACGCGCGCGACCCGCTCGATGCGCTCGATCACTTCGCGCTCGTAGCCCGCGCCGCGGGTCGCCACGAGCGGCACGCCGGCATGGATGATGAAATCGCATTTTCGCCGCCCGAGCTCCTGCGCGCATTCATCGATGCGCTCAAGCCCGCTGCGGTAGGCGTCGTCGCTCCAGCCGTCGATCATGCAGGTGACGCCGATCATGCCGACGCCGGGCGGCACGATGCGGTAAAAATCGTACGCGATCATCTCGAAGACCGACGGACAGAGATAGCCGATGCGCGCGCGCCAGCCGAACATAGATCGATCCGCGCCGTCTATTCCTGCTCCAGCGCGTTTTCCGGATGCCGCTGCTCGATTTCGGCGATGAGCTTCTGCAATGGACCGTTGAGTTCGGTCGCATCGGCTTTGATGCCGGTATGGTGTGCGCCGAGAACGAAATCGACTTTGCCGTCGCGGTCGACGATCTCGACAAAGTAGTTGGTGCCGAACAGTATTTGGACCCGGCGGAAGCCGGATTCGCGATTGCCTTCGACAACAACCGATCTGATCTTGGCCATGGGTATTCCTTTCAGAGCATGCGCATCAAGTGGCCGTAGCCGTCGATTTTCTCCCGCAGGCTGATCGCCTTGAACGCGGCGTAGAGCTGCGAGGTGATGTTGGTGACGACCGGCAGACCGAAGTCGGTCTCGATCACCTCGACCACGTCGACGACGGGAAAATTCGCGCACGGGATGAAGACTGCCTCGGCGTTCGGCGCCATGCCCACGGCGCGCTTGGCCGCGCGATAGATGTCCCCGACCGAGGCGCCGCTCGATTCGGTAAACGAAGTTCCGAGGCTTTCGAGCGACGCGACTTCGAACCCCCAGGCTTTGAGATAGTCCGTCATCTTCGCGTTGAGATCGGGCGGATACGGATCGACGACCGCCAGGCGCGTCGCCTGCAAAGCCCGAAAAGCATCCATCGCGGCGACGATGCTGGTGGTGCACGGAACGCGGGTGATCTCTTGGAGCCGGGCGAGGAACTTCGTCTCGAAGCCCTTTCCCTGGCTCAACACCAACGGCGCGCCGCCGTGGATGATGAAATCGCACGCGCGCCGCCCGAGCTCCTTGGCGCAGGTCTCGACCTGCGACAGCGCCTGCCGATAGGCGTCTTCTTTCCAGCCCTCGACCATGCAGGCGACGGCGATCAGACCGACGCCATCGGGGACGATGCGGTAGAAATCGTAGGCGTTGAGCTCGATGACGGAAGGCGAGATGTAGCCGATTCTAGCGCGGTAACCGAACATAGGCGAAAACTCCGGCACAATTTTTCCATTCCTTCATGGCACCATCCGCCGCGCAGTGTCAAGCCGCGCGGCGCCACGCGCGCCGGCTGCAGACGCGGGAATTGCTACTGCAGGAAGAGCTTCTGGTATTCTTTCTTTTTTTCCGCGAAGCCGGATTCGTCCAGATGGTCCATCTCGATGAATTTAATTTTCTCGGCGTCGAGAATCGGCGGGTGGATGCCTTTGCGCGTCACGAACTCGCCGTATTGCGCGAGCAGCTTCATGTTCTGGCCGTCGAGAAAAAAGTCCATGAAGGCTTTGCCGGCGTTCGGATGCGGAGGCTGTGTCGCGAGCATGATATAGCTGCCTTCGCCCGACATCTTCTCCGCGCGCATGTAGTCTATCGGCGCGCCCTTTTGTCCGAACAGGTAAGTGAATTTGATGTAAGAGACTCCGGCCGCCGCCTCGGCGGAGGCGATGCGCTCCGCGGCCGGCAACAGTGACTCAACGAGAAGCGGTTTGGCCGCCGCCAGGTCGCGAATGAATTTTTCGCCCCTTTCCTTGCCTATGAGCTTCGGCAGGCTCGCGACCCACTGCGTGGTCGTGGTGTGCTGCGTCGGATCGGGCATGACAAGCTTGCCCCTGAAGGCCGGCTTCAGCAGGTCTTCCAGCGTCTTCGGCGCGTCTTCGGGCTTGACGATGCTCTTGTTGTAGACGATGCCAATAATGGTGTCGCGATAACGAGGGCCGAGCTCGGGATCGATCGATTCTTTGGTGAAGTCCGCGAACATCGGCGAGTCGTAGCGGCCGACGATTTTTTCTCTGAAGAGATAGCGCATCTCGGCGTAGTGGACGAGGATCACGTCGACGAGGGGCTTTTTCGCGCGATATTCGCTGGAGGCCCGCTCGACCACCTTGGTGGTGGAGCCGCGCCAATAATCCATCGCGAGGCCGGTCTTTTTCTCGAACGCCTTTCGCACCGCGTCCGCCGTGTCGGCTTCGAGCGATCCGTAGACGACGACGCGGCCGCCCTCTTTCTTGGCCGCTTCGACAAGTTTCGCGTCCTGCGCGAATGCCGAAGCGCCGCCGAGCAGCACAATGTACAAGCCGATAAGAGCGTAAACGCTTTTCATATCGCCTCCGATTCCGCGGTGCGCGCGACGCAGTCGAGTCGCGCAATCTTCCCGCCGCGCCGCGGCGTTGTCAATCGAAATGACCGCGACGACTCGCCGGGTGCGACGGCGCAACCGATGATCCGATGTGAAACCGACGTTGAGGCAGTTGAAATTTGTGGGCCCACCTGGATTCGAACCAGGGACCGACCGGTTATGAGCCGGTAGCTCTAACCAGCTGAGCTATGGGCCCGCAGGGGGTTGCGGAGTTTGACCGTTGGGTCGGCGACCCGAAGCTAGCTCTCCATGAAGCTCTTCAGCCGCTTGCTGCGGCTCGGGTGGCGCAGCTTGCGCAGCGCCTTCGCCTCGATCTGCCGTATGCGCTCGCGCGTGACGGTGAACTTCTGGCCGACCTCTTCCAACGTGTGGTCGGACTTCTCGCCGATGCCGAAGCGCATTCGGAGCACCTGCTCCTCGCGCGGCGTGAGCGTGGCGAGGACCTTGCGCGTCTGCTCCTGAAGATTGATGTTCACGACCGCGTCGGACGGCGTCATGATGCGCTTGTCCTCGATAAAGTCGCCGAGATGGCTGTCCTCCTCTTCGCCGACCGGCGTCTCGAGGGAGATCGGCTCTTTCGCGATCTTCAGAACCTTGCGCACCTTGTCGAGCGGGATCTCCATCTTCGATGCGATCTCCTCGGGCGTCGGCTCGCGGCCGATCTCCTGAACCAGGTAGCGCGAGGTGCGGATCAGCTTGTTGATCGTCTCGATCATGTGCACAGGAATGCGGATGGTGCGCGCCTGGTCGGCGATCGCCCGCGTAATCGCCTGGCGAATCCACCAAGTCGCGTACGTAGAAAATTTGTAGCCGCGCTGGTACTCGAATTTGTCGACCGCCTTCATGAGGCCGATGTTTCCCTCCTGAATGAGGTCGAGAAACTGGAGCCCGCGGTTGGTGTACTTCTTCGCGATGCTGACGACGAGTCTGAGGTTCGCTTCGATCAGCTCTTTTTTCGCGATGTTCGCGCGCGTCTCGCCTTCGACGATCGAGCGCACGCGGCGGCGGATTTCCTCCGCCGGCATCTCGAGATCTTTTTCGACTTTCCGCACGTCGCGTTTGGACGCGCGGATGTCGTCGATCATCCTTTGGATCGCGTCGTGGCCCATCCTAAGTGAGCGCACGGCATGCTGCCACGCCTTCTTGTGCCCGTTCGTGGGCACGACCTTGAGAATCTCCTGGTAGGCCTTTCCGGTCTTGCGCTCGAATTCGGCGATGCGCCGGTCCATGGCGCGGACGTTGTCCATCGCCTTTTTGAGCCCTTCGACGATCGTCTCGGTCTGGCGGCGGTTGAGCTGCAGCGCTTTGAGGGCCTCGATGATTTTCGCCTGCTGCTTCAGGACCAGCTCTTCGAACGCCTTGCGCCTCTTACCCGAGAGGCTCTTGCCGGAAAGCTTCTTCTGGATTTTTTCGCGCTCGCGCGCGAGGCGCCTGAGTTTGCCGATCTGGTCGAGCAGGCGCTTTTCGTGGACTTCCTCATCCTCCATGAAGTCCTGCTCTTCCTCGCCTTCGTCCTTGATGATCTCGCGCACGCGGATCTCGTGTTCGGCGAGCTTTTTGCCGAGGTCGAGCACGTAGCTGAGAGCGAGCGGGCTGGAAAGCACCTCCTCGATCACCTGTTTCTCCCCATGCTCGATTTTTTTCGCGATCTCGACCTCGCCTTCGCGGCTGAGCAGCGAGACGGTTCCCATCTCGCGGAGGTACATCCTGACCGGATCGCCGGTCTTGCCGGAGATATCGCCGTCGACCTCGACTTCGATCTCCTTTTCCTCCTCCTCTTCTTCGGCCAGCTCTTCGGCCTGTCCGGCCAGGCTCACCCTTTGATTCGAATCGATAACTTCGATATCCATCTCGCCGAAGAGCGACATGACGTCGTCGATCTGGTCGGGCGAGACGACATCGGCGGGCAGCATGTCGTTGACCTCGTCATAGGTCAGGTAGCCCTTCTCCTTGCCGAGGTCGATGAGCTTCTTGACCTCCTTGATGTCCTTCTTCTGCGCGACGGTATTGGAGGCGGCTTGTTTCGCGGGGCTTACTGCGTCTCGGTCCTGGAGGCGGACCACTGGCGCATTAACTGTCGCTCTCTTCGGACGACCTCTTGCCATTCAAGCATCCTTTCTTTCTTGGTCTTCTCGTCTTTTTTCTCTTCAGCGATGCGAATCGCCCGTCTTAGATCGCGCTCCAACCCACGTAAGTGCCGCCGCTGCAAGTGGGAGATCAAGTCGCCCAGCATTTTGGCGGCTTCCGCCTCCTCGACCGCTTCGCCTTCGAGCATCAGCGCCGCGATGTCGGCGGCGCGCTCGGGCGACAATTTCACCGCGAGGCTCGCTCCGTCGACACGCCCGCGCGCTCTCCACTCGGAGACGATCGCGTTGAAAACGTCCTTCCATTCCGCTCCGACGAGCCCGTCGGCTCCGGCGTCGCGCTCGACCCGCTCGATCGTCGCCGGAAAACGCAGCATCAGACCGATAAGCGACCGCTCGGCGGCGTCTCGAACCGGCCCGGAATCGGCCGGCCGCTGCGGCGGAGCCTTCGCCGCGGGCCGCACTTCGCCTTGACCGAGCGGCGCGCGGAGCAGCGTCTCGCGAATGTTGAGCTGGTCCACCGCACGGCGCACGAGCAGATCGGCCTCGAAAGGATTTCGCACCTTCGCGAGAACGCGATTGATCTCTTGCGCGATGCGGCTTTTTCCTTCCAGGCTGCGACCGTAACCTTCTTCTAACCAGGTAAAGTAATAGTCTGCAAGGGGAACCGCCTCGCCCAGCAGCTTCTCTAAACCGTCTTTTCCATGGGCGCGGACGAAGCTGTCGGGGTCGTGCTCTTTGGGCAAAAACGCGCCGCGTCCCATGAGCCCGGCTTCGACGAAAATCTCGAAGCTCCGCGCCGCCGCTTTTCTTCCGGCGGTGTCGCCGTCGAAGAGCGCGAGGATGTTCTTCGTATAACGTCCGAGCAGGCGCACGTGGTCGGGGGTGAGCGCGGTGCCGAGCGTCGCAACGACGTCGCCGATGCCGAACTGCGCGAGCGCGACAACGTCGAGATAACCCTCGACGAGGATCACACGGTCCTTTTCCCGGATCGACTCCTTGGCCTGAAACAGCCCGTAAACGGTCGCGTGCTTGCGGAAGAGCGGCGTCTCGGAGGAGTTCAAGTACTTGGGCATGCCCTGGCCCAGCACCCTGCCGCCGAAGCCGACAATTTTTCCCGCGGCATCGGCGATCGGAAACATGACCCGGCCGAAAAACTTCTCGCCGTAGCGCTCGCCGCCCCGGTCGCTTACCAGGCCGATGCGAACCGCATCTTTGAGCGATAGGCCTTGCTGCTTCAAATGGCCCGCGAGGCCCGGGCCGGACTGGGGCGCATATCCGAGATAGAAGCGGCGCGCCGTGCGCTCGTCGACGCCGCGCCCTTTCAAATATTCGAGCGCGCGCTTTCCCTCGCCGGGGCCGTAAAGGGTGTCTTGAAAATAGCTCGCCGCCCGCTCGTTAAGCCGGTAGAGACCCTCTTTTTCTTCCGCGCTGCGCTTCGCGCCGGGAGACTGAAGGCGCTCGACCTCGATGCCATAGCGCTTGCCGACGCGCTCGACCGCCTCGGGGAAAGTGAGGTGATCGTATTGCATGAGGAAGTGAAAAATGCTGCCGCCGGCGCCGCACCCGAAGCAGCGGAATATGCCCTTTTCCTCGTTGACGGTGAAGGAGGGCGTTTTCTCCGAATGAAAGGGGCAGAGCCCCATGTAGTTCCGGCCGGCTTTTTTGAGCGTGAGGTAGTCCGAAACGACTTCCACGATGGAGGCGCGGTCGCGGATTCTGGAAATCGTTTCGTCCGGAATCATACGCCGCGTCTTTCGTTCGCCGCGTTGCGCTCGACCGCGCGCGACTCCGCCGGCTCCAGAAACCTGGCTTTGCCGAGCGCGATCAGCTGCTGCGCCAAACGCTGAAAACTCGCGCCGAGATACGAATGGCCGAGATTGGCCTGCGCGCGCGGCGGCATGAGCGGCGTAGAAACGAGAAACAGGACCGCGAGTCCGATCAGCGCCGCGCCTTTTCCGGCGCCGACGACTACGCCGCCGATACGATTGATTCCCTGAAGAAATAAAACGCCGGCGGAGCGGTTCAGCAGCCAGCCGATCAGATTGAATGCGAAAGAGACAAAGAAAAAGATCGCGACGAAAGACGCCGCGCGGAGAAAAATAAACGAGGTCTTCCAGGTCTCCGCCAGCAACGCGGCGAGTCGCTCATCGTAGCGCGCCGCGAGCAGGAATCCGGCGATGAGACCGAGAAGAGAAAAGATTTCCCGGAAAAGTCCTTTGAAGTAGCCGCGGAGCGCGAACAGGAAGAGACCGGCAAGTAAGATCAGGTCTACGGTATTCACCGGCGGGTCAATCCAAAGCCGTCTCGCAGAGCCGGGCGAAGCGCGTCAACTCAACATTTCTTTAGCCAGCTCGCTGACGCGCTTGCCGTCGCTGCGGCCGGCAACCTTGGGCATCACCTGCTTCATCACCCGCCCCAGGTCCTGAATCCCCTTCGCGCCCACCTCGTCGATGGAATTCCGGATCGCCGCGCGGACCTCGTCATCATTCATGGCCGCGGGCAAAAATCGGCGCAAGACTGCTAGCTCCGCCTCCTCCTGCTCGAGCAAATCGGTCCTTCCGCCTTGGCGGAAGAACTCGATCGACTCCTGTCGCTGTTTCGTGAGAGAGGCTACAGTCTTAAGAATCTCTTCTTCGCTGAGCTCTCGGTGCTGTTTAATCTCTTCGTTGTGGAGAGCCGACGATAGAAGTCTCAGCGTCGAGAGCACGACCCGGTCGCCGCTCTTCATGGCGGTCTTGATCCCGTCCTGAATGTCGGCCTTGAGTCCCACTCCCGTGACGCGGCGCCTAGGCGCAGCGTTTTAAAAGTAATGGCTGCGCGCTCTGCGCAGCGCTCTTTTCTTCGCCGCGATCGCCTTTTTCTTGCGCTTGACGCTGGGTTTCTCGTAGTGCTCGCGCTTGCGCAACTCCGCCAAGATGCCGGCCTTTTCGCACAGCTTTTTGAAGCGCCGAATAGCGCTCTCGATGGATTCGTTTTCTCTTACGCGTATTCCGGTCATTAAGTCGAATCACCCCCACTCCACTCACCGTCGCGTGATTCTTCAAGCGTGACAATTCTACCCGATTCGGTAGGCAAGTCAAGGACGTTTAGGGCCATCTTGACGCGGTTTTTTATGCGCGGGTAGCTGGTGCACGGCTCTTTTGCCGCCGGACCGCTAACACGCTGGCCGTCATGGGAAAGTAAGACGTTCGGCCCTCACTTGGCCGATCTTTTCTGCCGCAGTTTCCAAAACTTTTCCGGATAGTCGGAAAATAGGCCGTCGACGCCGAGCTTTAAGAATTTTTCCATCTCGGAAACTTCGTTGACGGTCCAAACGAGCGTCTTGAGCCCGATCTGCGCGGAGCGCTCGACGACGGGCGGTGTTGCCAGCTCTTTCTGGATGTGCAGCGACTCGGCGCCGAGCTCGCGTGCGAGTTGAAACGGATTTTCCTTGTTTTCGCGGCCGTGCAGGATGCCGATGCGGGTATCCGGCGCGAGCTCGCGCACCCGGCGCAGCACGCGCTGATCGAACGCGGAGAAGACCGTCCGTTCGAGATAATCGTAGTGGCTGAGGATGAACAGCAGCTTGAGCTCGATGCCGAGCGACCCCTGCGGGTCGCCCTTGATATCGATATTGATATCGGCGCGGCCGTCAATGATGTCGAGAACTTCTTCGAGCGTCAGGATGCGCTCGCCCTTAAAGGATTTTTTAAACCACGCGCCGATGTCAAGTTTTTGGAGTTCCTTGAGGCTCTTTGAGCGGACGTGGCCCTTCGCGCGCGCCGTGCGCGCGAGCCGCTCGTCGTGAAACACGACCACATGGCCGTCCTTCGAGAGCTGGCAGTCGATCTCGACCATATCGACGCCGCTCTCGACCGCTTTTTCGATCGCCGCGCGCGTGTTCTCGGGACACGTGCCGGAGCTGCCGCGATGCGCGACACGGATGAATCCGTTCATGACCGTTACATTCGTGTATGCAATGCCGTGAGGTACTTCAATCCCGACGCGGTGTTGAAGATCAGCACGCTGTCGGACGCGCCGATCCAGCCCGCGTTCGCCAGACGGCGGAGGGCGGCGATGCACGCCGCGCCCTCAGGGCAGAAAAATAATCCTTCAAGCCGGCCGGCGAGCCGAATATCGGCGAGCATCTCCTCGTCGCTCACGGCAACCGCCGTGCCCCGGCTCTCTCGCAGGACGCGCAGCATAAGAAAATCCGCTACCGCCTGCGGCACGCGCAGGCCCGAGGCGATCGTCCGCGCGTCCTTCCAGGGAGCGGCGGTTTCTTTGCCTTCGTTGAACGCGCGCACGATCGGCGCGCAATGCTCCGCCTGAACCGATACCATGCGCGGCCGGCGCGCGCCGATCCAGCCGACGGCTTCGAGCTCGGCGAAGCCCTTCCACATACCGACAAGCCCGGTGCCGCCGCCGGTCGGATAAATGATCACGTCGGGCAGCTCCCACTCGAGCTGCTCGGCGATTTCGAGTCCCATCGTCTTTTTTCCTTCGAGGCGATACGGCTCCTTGAGCGTCGCGACGTCGAACCAGCCTTCGGCCTCCTTGCGCTCGGCGATCAGCCGGCCGCAATCACCGATGAGGCCGTCGACCAGCGTCAGCCGCGCGCCGTATTGCTCAGCTTCGGTGATGTTCGCGGACGGCGCGTCCTTCGGCATGAACACATACGCCTCGATGCCGGCGCGCGCCGCGTAGGCCGCGAGCGACGCGCCCGCGTTCCCCGCCGAGGGGATCGCGACTTTGCCGATGCCGAGCTCTTTTGCAAGCGAGACCGCAAGCGCGATGCCACGGTCTTTGAACGATCCGGTGGGATTTTGCGCCTCGTCCTTGATCCAGAGGCGCTTCAGATTGAATTCCTTCGCGAGACGCGGCGCGTCGAGCAGCGGCGTAAAGCCCTCGCCGAGCGAAACGCGATAGCCGTCGTCGTTCAGCGGCAGAAATTCGCGATAGCGCCACAGCGTCGCTTCCCGCGTTTTCAACGAGGCTTTATCCGTCGCGCGCTTGATCTTGGCGGCATCGTACTCGACCGTCAGCGGCGAGCCGCATCGACAGGTATTGATGATTTTTCCGGAGGGATATTCGTTGGCGCAGCGCGGGCAGCGGATTTTCGTTGCGAAGGTCATCGCATCCGATTGCGGACTCGAACGCGCGCTTCGTCGCGCGCGTGCTCATGGAACTTTGTGCCTTATCGTTCGACTTTCCGCAAGTGGATGAAGAATTCTTTGTTGCCTTTCGCGCCGAGCAAAGGCGATTCGACGACGCCGAGCGTCGCGAGGCCGCATGCGGTTGCCGCGGCTTCGATCTCGGCGACGACACGCGCGTGCTCCTCGGCGCGGCGCACGATGCCCTTGCCGATCTTTTCCTTGCCGACTTCGAACTGCGGCTTGATGAGCGCGACGATCTCGCCGGCCTCGGCGAGCAGCGCGCGGACGGCGGGAAGAATCAACCGCAGCGAGATAAACGACGCATCGATCGTCGCGATCCCGGGCGTATCGGGGAGGCGATCGGCGGTCAAGCGCCGGATATCGGTTTTCTCGAAGACAACCACGCGCGGATCGGATCGCAGGTTCGCGGCGAGCTGGCCGCGGCCCACGTCGACGGCGTAGACGCGCCGGGCGCCGCGACCGAGCAAGCAGTCGGTGAATCCGCCGGTCGACGCGCCGACGTCGAGCGCGGTCTTACCTTCGACGTCGATAGAAAATTGCGCGAGCGCCGTGTTCAGCTTCTCGCCGCCGCGGCCCACATACTTGTGATGTGAGGTGAGACGGACGGCCGCGCGGGGATCGACGAGGCTGCCGGCCTTCGTCGCCGGGCGCTGTCCCACCAGCACTTCGCCGGCGAGGATTCTCCGCCGCGCCTCGGCGCGCGTCGCGGCGAGGCCGCGCTCGACCAGGAGAATATCGAGGCGCGCGCGCTTTACGATGTCTCTTTTTTCCTCTTCCGCTCGCCGCGCATCATCTGCATCGCCGTCTGCGCGATCGCGTCCTTGTCGAAGCCGCAGAGTTTCTTGAGTTCGTCCTGCGTGCCGTGCGGGATGAAGCGGTCGGGCACGCCGAGCCGCCGGAGACTGACGCCGGCAATACCCTCGTCGACCATGAGCTCGGCGACGGCGCTGCCGAAGCCTCCCGCGACCACGTTATCCTCGACGGTGAGCGCGCGCGGGACGGAAGACAGCACACCGACAAGTAGGTCGCGGTCGAGCGGCTTGACGAAGCGCGCGTTCACGACCGCGGCGTCGATGCCGAGCGGAGCAAGCTCCTGCGCGGCCTTGAGCGCCGGCATCACGGTGCTGCCGATCGCCAGAATCGCTATGTCTT
The DNA here is from genome assembly GCA_036522615.1 of Binatia bacterium. Taxonomy (GTDB): domain Bacteria; phylum Desulfobacterota; class Binatia; order UBA9968; family UBA9968; genus JAJPJQ01. Next base: position 13,336 of record DATDFN010000011.1, read on the forward strand.
TTCCGTCGCGCAGCAGCTCGCCCTTACCGATCTCAAGCGGGCGGATGTCCCGCTCCAGCTCGACGCCGAAGCCTTCGCCGCGCGGATAGCGGAACGCGATCGGCCCGTTGTAGTCGATCGCCGCCTTGAGCATGCGCCGGAGCTCGTTCTCGTCCTTCGGCGCCATGACGACCATGTTTGGAATCGAGCGCAGATAGGCAAAATCGAAGACGCCGTGGTGCGTCGGGCCGTCGGCGCCGACGAGTCCGCCGCGATCAAGAGCGAAAACCACGTGGAGCTTCTGCAAACAGACGTCGTGCAAAATTTCGTCGTAGCCGCGCTGGAGAAAAGTGGAGTAGATGGCGACGACCGGTATCCAGCCTTCCGTCGCCATGCCGCCCGCGAACGTGACGGCGTGCTGCTCGGCGATGCCGACGTCGTACGAGCGGGCGGGCAGCTCGCGCGCAAATTTGTCGATCCCGGTGCCGCTGCCCATCGCCGCCGTGAGAGCGACGACCTTGGGATTTTCCTTCGCGAGGCGGATGAGCGCGTCGGCGAAGATTTCCGTGTAGCTCGGGATCGAACCTTTTTCCTTTTTCGCCTTGCCCGTAAGCACGTGAAACGGCGTCACGCTGTGGTATTTGATCGGGTCTTTTTCTGCGGGCGGGTAGCCCTTCCCCTTTTGCGTCACGACGTGGACGAGGACCGGATGCTGGAGTTTTTTGACGTTCTCAAACGTCTGAATCATCTCCGCGACATCGTGGCCGTCGATCGGCCCGACATACTGAAAACCCAGCGCCTCGAAAAGAAAACCCGGCGTCACGAGGCCAAGAAAGGATTCCTTTAACTTGCGTGCGACGTGGTAGAGGTTTTCGCCGACCTTGGGCAGCGTACGCATGAGCGCGCCCAAATTATGCTGCAGGCGGATGGCAAGATCGGTCGTCAGCTGCTTGCTCAAAAACGACGACAGCGCCCCGACCCGCGGGTCGATGAAATGCTCGTTGTCGTTGAGCACGACAATGAGATCCTTATCGAGGTGACCGGCCTGGTTGAGCCCCTCGAACGTGAGGCCGGCGCTGAGGCCGCCGTCGCTGATGACGGAGACGACCTTGTAATCGCCGCCGCTGAGCGACTTCGCGGCCACCATTCCGAGCGCGGCGCTGACAGACGTCCCGGCGTGGCCCGCGCCGAAGACGTCGTACTCGCTCTCATCGCGGCTCAAGAAGCCGCTCAGCCCGCCGAGTTGGCGGATCGTCTGCAGCTTTTTGCGCCTCTCACAGATGAGCTTGTGGGCGTAAGCCTGATGGCCCGTGTCCCACACGATGCGGTCGCGCGGCGTATCGAAGGCGTAATGGAGCGCGAGCGTCAGCTCGACGGCGCCGAGCGTCGAGGCGAAATGGCCGCCGACCTCGGACACGACGGAGATGATCTCCTCGCGTACTTCCTGCGCCAAGGCGGAGAGCTCTTCGATGGTAAGTTTTCTCAGGTCTGCGGGGTTGTCGATCGTATCTAAAAGTTTGGACATGGTGGATTCAGCTCCTGACGTCCTTATCGAGGACTCTCCGCTTGCCGGCAGAAAGCGCCTTGCCGGCCGCCGGCTCGACCACCGCGCGCGCGATTGCGCCGAGCGGCTCTGCAGTTCTACCAAACGGCTCGAGTTCCTTCAAACATTGCCGCAAAAGCTCGCGCTCGCGGCTTTTCGCGGCGGCGATGCCGACGACCGCCGGGTATGTCGCTTTCTTCATCTCCTTCCTGTTCGCGGGAATTTGGGAGACATCGGCAATATCGTCGGCGACTTGAAACGCAAGGCCGAAAAATTCTCCGTACCGGGTGACGCGCTTGAGATCCTTGGGCGCGGCGCCGCCGAGAATCGCTCCCGCGCGCGTCGAGGCGAGAATCAGCGCGCCGGTCTTGCGCACATGAATATACTCGACCGTCGCGACGTCGGCCTCGCGCTCCTCGGCCTCGAGGTCCATCGCCTGGCCGCCAACCATACCCGCGACTCCGGCGGCGCGCGCGATCTCGTGAACCACCGTTAAAATCAATTTGCCGTCGCGCGATTGTGCAAGGGTGGGCTCGGTCATGACGTGAAACGCCTCGGTCAGGAGCGCGTCGCCCGCGAGCAGCGCGATGCCCTCCCCGTAAACCTTGTGCACCGTCGGCTGCCCGCGGCGCAGCGCATCATCATCGAGCGCCGGCAGATCGTCGTGGATAAGCGAGTACGTATGGATCATTTCCATGGCGATTGCGAAAGGCATCACGCTTTTCATGTCGGCGCCGAAGAGGTCGCCGCTCGCGAGCATCAAAATCGGCCTCAGGCGCTTGCCGCCGGAAAAAAGCGCGTAGCGCATCGCCTTGTGAATTGTCTGCGATTGCCGCCCGGATTGCTTGAAGTGATGGTCCAGCGCGCGGTCGACGATTGCGCGGCGCTGTTTCAGGTAGGCTTGGATGTCGAAGACGGACACGTCGTGGGCCTCTGTGGCGCGGCGCCGCGGCCCGTTGCCGGGAATGGCTTTGGCGTCCGTTTATCGTAGCATCAAGCGCTCCGCCGCTTCAATGCCGTCTAGGTGGAAATGGCGGCGTTTCGAGCGACTTCGAATACTATGCAGATGTCGAAGGGAAACTAAAACCGTCAGTCGTCTTCGGTCGTGTCGAGCGTTCTCAGCTGGAGCTTGCCTTCCTTGTCCCTCATCAAGAGCTCGATTTTTTTCTCAACTTCGCTGAGCTTTTGGTTGCAGAACTTCACCAGACGGATACCGTCTTCGAACGCAGCGAGCGAATCTTCCAGCGACAGCTCGCCCGATTCGAGCCGCTCGACTACCTTCTCGAGCTCTTCCATCGCTGTTTCGAATTTTTGTTTTTCCGGCTCTTGAGCCATGTGTTGCACCTATTGTGAATTGCGACTCCGTCCCTGGAGCGCCAGCAGATCGAGAGGATCGATGCGCGCGCCGTTCAGGCGCGCGCCCCAATGAAGGTGGGGTCCGGTGACTCTGCCGGTCATGCCCGCGAGCCCGATCACGTCGCCTTTCCGGACCGACGCGCCGTTCGGCACGCGAAACTCCGAAAGATGGAAATACATCGTATACAGTCCGAGGCCGTGATCCAAGACGAGGCTGTTCCCGCTGAAGAAGAAATTGTCTTCGATCACGACGCGGCCGTCGTTGGCGGCGGCGACCGGCGCGCCAAGCGCCGCTTTGAGATCGACCCCTTCGTGCGGCGCGCGCGCGAGGCCGTTGACGACGCGACGAAAGCCAAAGGCGGAATTCACCGTCACGGGAACGGGCGCGGCGAACGGCTCCTCCCAGATGCGCTTCGGGCTGCGGACTTTCCATAACGCCTTCAACGTCGCCTGCTCTTTTTTGATGCGATCGAGCGTCGCGGCATCGAGCTGATCGAAGGCCGGCGGGACGCTGATCTCCTCGCGCGGAAACTCCCTGCGCCTGACGGTGATCGCGGCGGTGCGGCTCCAAGCCTCGTCGGGGCTGCGGCCGGACAACGCGATCTCGACCTTGCCCGGCTTCTCGTCCATGTCGATGCCTACGAGCGCTGCGTATGAATTCGGCTCCGTCTGAAAAATCAGGATTTCCTCCGCGCCGCGGCGCGCTTTCAAATCCGCGAGCATCGCGCCGGAAATTACGATTTCAGCGACGCCGCCTTGGGAAACCTGCGTCGGCCGGACGACGATCAGAAGCTCCTCGGCGCAAGCCGCCGCTGGGCGGATAAACAGGAGCGCCGCGATCAGCCACGCGTAGATCATTCTTTTTCTTCGATGCGGCAGAGCGCTTTGCCGCGCGCGAACGTGATGCGCAGCCGCTCGCCGACGCTCACCATCGCGGTGTCTTTGACGATCGCGCCGTCCGGCACCGTGTGTACGATACTGTAACCGCGGTCGAGCACCGCGAGCGGGCTTAGTCCATTCAGACGTTCGGAGCCGTGCGCCAAGCGCCGGCGCAGGCGAACCAGATGGTCCTGGAAGCGCCGCGAGAGGCTCAGCGACAGATCGTCGAGGTGCTGCTGATTATCGCGCAGCCGCCGCGTCGGGTCGCTGAGTCGTTTGGCGAAGCCGGCGAGCGCATCGCGTTCGACCGCGAGGCGCCCTTGCACACAGCGTAGGAATCGCTTCGCAAGCCCCTGGATCGCCTCGGCGAGATCTTCGCGGCGCGCGACGACCATCTCGGCGGCCGCGGTCGGCGTCGGTGCGCGGTGATCGGCAACGAAATCCGCGATCGTGTAATCGATCTCGTGGCCGACGGCGGAAATGACCGGAACCGGCGAAGCGTAGATCGCGCGCGCGACGACCTCCTCGTTGAAGGCCCAGAGATCTTCGAGCGAGCCGCCGCCGCGGCCGACGATCATGACGTCGACGAGACCGGAGCGCGAGAGATCGGCGATGCCTTCGGCGATTTCGCCCGCCGCGCCGTCGCCCTGCACTTTCACCGGCCGCACGATCACTCGGCGCTCGGGAAAACGATCGTTGAGAATGCGCAGCATGTCGCGCAGCGCGGCGCCGTGGAGCGACGTGACGATGCCGATCGAGCACGGCAGCAGCGGCAGCGGCCGCTTGCGCTCGGCCGCGAAGAGACCCTCCACCGCGAGCCGCTGCTTCAGCTGCTCGAAGGCGAGATAGAGCGCGCCTTTGCCGCGCGGCTCCATGATCTCGACGTAAAGCTGTACATCCCCGCGCGCCGCGTAGAGGCTTACCCGGCCGAAGCACAGCACCTCCATGCCGTCTTCCGGCGCGAACGCGAGGCCGTTCCCTTGACGGCGGAACATGACCGCGCCGATCTGCGCCTTATCGTCTTTCAGCGTGAAGTAAAGATGGCCGGAGGGCGGGATGCGGAAGTTGGAGATTTCGCCGACAATCCAGACTTCGCCGGGTTCGCGCTCGAGCGAATTTTTGATCGACTGGGCAAGCTCGCTGACGGTGAGATAGGCGGGAATCTGATCGGCGAACAGCGGCAGGTCGTTTTCCCGTTTCACCATACCGACACTATAAAGCAATTAGCCCTCCGAGTGGAGGGCTAATTGCGGCTGCAAAGAACGCGGTCGGAGAATCCGCTCGGGCAAGCGTCAGTCGGCTTTATTCGTGAGGACGAGCTGCTTGAAGACGTCCCACCCCTTGAGCAATTCGAGCGCGCGCTTGAGCTGCGCGTCGTTTTCGCTCCCCTCCTGCGGGGGCGCCGGCTGTACGGTCTTGTTGTCCTGGTCGGGCACTTGCTCGGGCTTGGAGTTCTGTTCGGGCTGCTTCGACGGCTCCGATTTCGTATTCGGGTTACGCAGGTGGCCGGGGAGATTTTCTTCGCGGAGCGTCGGGCGATTCTTATCCTCGACCTTGGTCTCGGGAATCACGATCGGATTCTCGATGACGATGTCGGGGACGATGCCGGTCGCCTGGATCGACCGCCCCTTCGGTGTAAAGTAGCGGGCGGTCGTCAGACGGAGCGCCGAGTTGTCGTCGAGCGGAAGAATCGTTTGCACCGATCCTTTGCCGAATGTCTTCGTGCCGAGAATGACGGCGCGCTTGTGGTCCTGGAGCGCGCCGGCGACAATCTCCGAAGCGCTGGCGCTGCCGCCGTTCACGAGAACGACAATCGGGAAATTGCTCCACGTGCCTTCTTTGTGGGCGAAGTATTTCTGCTTCTGGCTCTCAAGCCGGCCTTCCGTGTAGACGATCATGCCGGAATCGAGGAACATATCCGAGACGCGCACCGCCTGCGTGAGCAGTCCCCCGGGATTGTTGCGGAGATCGAGGACCAGGCCTTTGAGTCCGCCTTTCTCCTTGCTTAGCGTTTCAAGCGACTTCTGAAGATCGCGATCGGTCCGCTCCTGGAACTGCGCCAGGCGGACATAGCCGTAGCCTTCCTCGAGCACGCGGCTGCGGACGCTCTGCACGCGGATCGTGTCGCGCACGAGGTTGAAGTTCAAAAGCTCGGCGATGCCTTCGCGCTTAACCGAGATCGTAATCTTCGTGCCCTTGTTGCCGCGCATCTTCTTGACCGCGTCGACGAGCGTCATGTCCTTCGTGAACTCGTCTTCGATCTTGATGATCTGGTCGCCCGCCTTGACGCCCGCCTTGTAGGCCGGCGTGTCCTCGATCGGCGAGACGACGGTGAGCACGCCGTTCTTGATCGTGATCTCGATGCCGAGACCGCCGAATCTCCCCTGCGTGTCCATCTGCAGGTCTTTGTAGAGATCGGGCGTGAGAAACGCGCTGTGCGGATCGAGCGAACTCAGCATGCCGTTGATCGCGCCGGTAATCAGGTCCTTCGAGGTGACATCGTCGACGTAATTTTTCTTGACGATCGAGAGGATGCTCGTGAAGGTCTCGAGGTTCTCGTAGTCTTCGCGCGGTATCGCCGAAACGTTCGTGACTACCTGTCCGCTGAAGACGAAAACCAGCGTCAGGCAGAATAAAACCCAGATGAGCGACGACTTGTGGCGCGCGACCAGCTTCATGGAACACTCCTAACGAAAAAGATGTACCGGTACTTTATCGCAAACAAAATAAAATTGCTAATCATTTTCTGAACCACGGCCCTGGGTCGACGGGCTTGCCATCTTTGCGGATTTCGAAGTAGAGACGGCTGCCCGCCAGCGACTCGCTGTCCCCCACCTGGGCGATCGGCTCCCCCTTCCGCACCGGGTCGCCGGCTTTTTTCAAAAGCTCGGCTAAGTGCGCGTAAACAGTGTAATATCTCTCGCCGTGGTCGATGATCATCATCTTTCCGTAGCCGGAAAACCGGTCGGCGAAGACGACCTTACCGGCCTCCACCGCCCTGACCTCCTCGCCCAACGGCGCATCGATATCGATACCCTTCCGGAAGACCTCGGCCGGAACCTCCGGGTGGCGCGCCGCGCCGAAGCCGCTCGCCAGCGTTCCCCTGACCGGATAGTCGAGCTTCCCGCGAAGCGCCTCGAAGGCGGTTCCCGACGGCGCCGGCTTTGCGACGACCGCGCGGCGGTTCAGCTCGTCCATCATTTTTTGCAGCCGGAGCGCCGCCTGCTCCAGCTCTTTCAGCGCGCGCTGGTGGCTTTCCTTCTCGCGGCGCACCGAGGCGAGCAGCACTTCTTTTTTCCGCCGCTCCGCGCGAATCGCATCCTGAATCGCGGAGAGATTTTTTTTCTGCGTGCCCGCCGCAGCGCGCTTTTCTTCGAGCTCATCCGCGAGCGCTTTCTGCCGCGCGGATTCATCGCTCAGTCGTGCGATCTGGGCTCGGTCGTAGGCGAGTGTCGCCTCGAAATAACGCCGTCGCTGCAGCACTTCCGCGGCGCTGTCCGCACCGCTCAAGGGCACGAACGGGCCGGCGGAGCGCTGCGAGCGGTAGAGCGCCGCGGCGCGACGGTTGATCCATCCCCGCCGCGCGGCGAGCGAGGTGTCGATCGTTCGAAGCTCCTCCTCCTTGCGCGCGAGATCGGCGAGAATTGTCTGCAGTAAAGAGTTGACACGCTTGAGATCCCTGGTTTTCCGATCGAGCTCCGTGTCGATCTTCGCGAGGCTGCCTAAGACGGAGCCTTCCCTCTTTTGCGCCTGGCTGATGCCCTGGCGCTCGCGCTGCATTTTTTGTCTGACGCCTTCGAGCTCACGCGCTGGTTCTGCCGCGTGCGCTGCCGCGACCGCGAGCGACATGAACAAAACGGATGCGGCGGTCTTCCTCGTCATCGCAGCCGGCGGGCCGAGCGCGAACAGGCTCCCGACCGCGCCGATGGCTGTCCCGAGAACCAGCAGAACCGCGCAGCTCTCGGCGCTGAGGAACTGCGGCGGCTGCGCGTAGGAAATACCGATCGCCTGCGGCAGTGCCGACGCGGCGAGATAGAAAAATCCGCCGAGCAGCGCGAGCGACAGCGCCGCGCCGGTGAGCCCCTGGCACGTTCCTTCGATCACGAACGGAAGCCGGATCAGCGCGGGCGGCGCGCCGATGAGCTCCATGACCTCGATCTCGTCGCGGCGCGCGAGAATGGCGAGCTTGATCGAGTTGCTCACGATAAAAAGAGCGGCGACCGCAATAAATCCGCCGAGGATCCACTTCGCCGCCTCCAGCGACAGCGCGACGAGGCCGAG
>DATDFN010000012.1:0-12134 GCA_036522615.1 Binatia bacterium
ATCTCCGATGTGAACTTTGAGCCTGCCGCTTTCGATCCAGCGGAAGAGATCGCCGGCGCGGCGCAGCACGTCTTCATGATTCGCGACGTGGTGCGTGAGACTCGGCCGCGCCAGAAACAACGAGCCTTTCGCGTTCAGTACGGCCGTGTCGAAAGGCGGCACGGGGCCGCTCGACTGGCCGAAAATAACCAACATTCCGCGCGGCGCGAGCGCGTCAAGGCTTTTCTCGTACGTCGTCTTTCCGACGGAATCGTACACCACGTCGACGCCGCGGCCGCCGGTGAGCCGCCTAGCCTCGGCCGCAAAATCCTGTTCGATATAGAGGATCGCTTCGTCCGCGCCGGCCGCTTTCGCGAGCGCGGCTTTTTGCGCGGTAGAAACGGTGGCGATCACGCGCGCGCCGCGAATCTTGGCGATTTGCACGAGCAATAGACCCGTGCCGCCCGCCGCGGCGTGGACGAGCGCGGTGTGGCCTGGCGCAAGCGCGAAGGTGCTGTCGGCGAGGTAATGGGCGGTCATGCCTTGCTGCATGACGGCGGCGCCGACGTTGAAATCGATCGCGGCAGGCAATTTGATCAGATGCCAAGACGGAACGGCGGTGAATTCGGCGTAGGCGCCTTGCCCGTTGGAGATTCCGTACGCGACGCGGTCGCCGACCGCGGCCTCGGTGACTTCCGCGCCGACCGCGACCACGGTGCCGGCCGCCTCGGCGCCGGGAGTATAAGGAAGCGCGCGGGCATGATGGCTGCCCCAATGAAATCCCGAGCGGTAGTAGATATCGAGGTAATTGACGCCCGCGGCGGCGATCTTGATCAGCGCCTCGCGCGGCCCGGGTTCCGGAGCCGGGACGTCTTCATAGCGCAGCACCTCGGGCCCGCCGAGCTCGTGGACGCGGATCGCCTTCACGGCGAATTAATTCTCGACGAGTGCGATCACGCGCGCCGGCGCGGATTCGGTTTTCCACTTCGCCGGCAGCGCGATGATCTTGGCCGTCGGGCCGATCTGATCGAGGTTGATCAAATTCTCGATCTGGCAGGTGACGTTCGGGAGAATGATTTTGTGGACCCGCATCCCGCTCGTCAGAATCTCGTCGGCCGTCTTATAATCGCTGCCCTTTTCCTCCTGGGCGAAATCGAAGCCGATCACGGCGGGCTTTTTCTTCACGAGCCACTGCGCCGCTTCTTTGGTGAGGCAGGGCGAATCGTTCCACCATTTGGGATCGGTCGTCGTATGACCTTTCGGCCAGTCCGTGCGCAGCAGCAAAATGCCGCCGGGCTCGATGGCGACGCCTTTTTCCGTTAGCGCCTGCTCGGCGCGGTCGAGGTCTTCGGGCGTAATGCGCGCGTTGGCGGACCCTTTGAACGTGAGGTCGAGCACGACGCCGTTGCCGATCAGAGGCTCCAGCGGCAGACGCTCGATCGACGGCTTGTCGCGGAAGAAATGGTGCGGTGAATCGATATGCGTCCCGGCGTGCACCGTCATGTGGACGAAGTTCGAGACGAAGCCTTTTTCGTCCCAGTTGATGTACGGCTTGATCTTGAAGTAGGTCTCGTCGGGCGCGAACGGCGCCGAATCGCATTCTTCCACGGTCATGCTCAGATCGACGATGCGCATGGCTGCCTCCCAGTCATTTAATTTCTAACCAGTATTGATGAATAAGTCCCCGCGGATTTTTCTTCAATAGCTCTCGAGCAGTCGGCCCAAATTCGCGATGCGGTCTTGAATCCCCGCGAGCCGCAACGCCCGCCATAATCCCGCCTGATTGCTGGTGACGACCGGCAATCCGCACTCGGCTTCCAGACGGTCGATGATCTCGAAGGTGCGGAAATTGCCGCACGAGATGAGAATGCCGTCGGAGGTGTCGGCGCGCTCGACGACTTCGCGCGCGAGGCGGTAGGCGGCTTCCGGCTCGAGCTCGCCCATGTCGATGCTGCGCTTGAGCCCGAGACCTTCGATAGCGGCGATCGTGAAGCCGGATTGCCGCAGCACCTCCGTCAACTTCTCGTCCATCTCGCGGATGTACGGCGTGGCGACCGCCGGCCGCCGGATTCCCAGCGCGCGGAGCGCGTCGACAACCGCCGTCATGCTAGTTGTCGCCTGAATTCCCGTTGCCGCCGTGATGCGCTGGATGAGATCGGCGTCGTGGCCCATGCCGCGAAAGAACGCGGCGGCAGTGCCCGCTTGGAGGATCACTTTCACGCCCGCCGAAGCTAGCTCGAGCGCCGCGCGCTCGACCTGCTTGATCATCTCCGTCAGGCCATCGGTCGTCACGTCGTGAATCAGCGTGCGGGTCTCGACCAAACAAACGTCCGGAGGCAGCGAGCGCCGCCATTCTTCGGCGCCGGCGGTCTCGGGGGAAGGAGAGATGCGTCCTATGCGCGCGCGCCTGCCGTACATCGCATCACTTTTTTTCGGCGAATGCCCTGCGGAAACCGGCCGTCATCGCCGAGACCGAGCGCACGGTTTCCATCGACCGGACCGAGTCGATGATACGCTCAATCGATCGCGGTGCCAAATAGGGCCCGGCGCATTCGCGGAATTTGTCTTCCAACTCGCGGCGCGAGAGCGGATTCTTCGGATGCCCTTTCGGCGGGCGTGATTCGGCCCGGTAGGCGCGCCCGTCGCTGAGGCGTATCTCCAGCGCCGCGCGCGCGTGGTCGAAGCCGGCGGCGTCGAGCCGCGCGTCGCGCACCAGCTTCACTTTTCGCATCAGCGCCTGGACCACGCCGTCGTTGGCTTTGGCATCGACATACTGACCGAGCCCCGCCGCGCGGTCGAGCAGCGCCACGGCAATAGAAAACGGCGCGCTGAATTTCCCCTCCAGGCCCGTCGCCGGCCGCTCGTAAACGAGAGGCGCCGCGGATACTTTACCCATCGTCAGGGTGATTTTTTTGATCGAACGGGCGTCGATGTCGTGGCGCGCCGCGAGATCGATCGCGCTATCCAGCGCCGAATGCAGAACGCCGGCGCAGGGGTAGCGTTTGACCGCGATTCCCGGCGCGGCGAAGAAAAACGGCCGGCCGAACCGCAGCCGCGCGCGGTCGACGTTGTTGCGCGAAGCCGCGCTGAAAAAACCCATGGGCGCCTCAAAGATATTTTCAGCCGCCGTGAATCCCTCGCGCGCGAGCTCCGCCGCGACGACGCCGTTCTCGGCGGCGCGGCCGGCGTTCAGCGCCTTCGCCATACTGCCGCGGTTCGCGCGGATGCCGGCGGAGAAGGTCGCGGCCAGGCCGAGCGCGCTTCTGGTATGCTTCGGGTCGAGCCCCGCGAGCCGCGCCGATGCCGCGGCGGCGCCGAATACGCCGATGGTTCCGGTGGGATGGAAGCCGTCGAGGTAATGGCGCGCATCGATCGCATCGGCCAGCCGGCAGGCGACCTCCACGCCGACAATGTAGGCGGCAAGCAATTCTTTCCCGCGCGACGAAAATTTTTCCGCGACGGCCAGAGCGGCGGCGAGAACCGGCGTGGTGGGATGCGTCAACTGGCCGAAAGGGGTTTTCGCCGACGTTGCGAGCTGCGTATCGTCGTAATCGAGCACGTGGCCCTGGACGGCGTTGGCGAGCGCGGCGTAGCGCGCCGCGGTTTTGATTCGGGTACCGAGAATCGTCGCCTCACGCTGGCCGTCAAGTCCGACGGCGTAGCGGCGGATGCGCAGGCTCGCCTCATCGCGCATACCCGCAATCATTGTCGCGATGCCGTCGAGGATGTGGTCTTTCGCTGTTTCTACAACGGCGGCCGGGATGTCGTCGAACCGCGTGGCGGCGACGAAGTCGGCGATGCGTGCTGTGACGTTTTTGCGGGGGACTTTCAAGCGGACTGCGGCCTAATCGGTTCGCGTGGAGTTGTCATGACGGAAAGCACTCCACGCTTTAGCCGTTCGACTGTCCGCTGTCAATGAAGACAGGATAGGGTGGGGCGACGGGCCCTTTCCACGGCTCCGGGGCTGCGAATCGATGCCGGGCCGGCGCCGTCCCCGCGGAGCCTTATATTCGTCTACGAATATAAGCTTAATTCATGAATCGCAGTGCTGCACGTCTCTTTGTCAAGTTTTTGGAGTTATTGCCGCGCCCGGGCGATGCAGCGAAAGCCCAGGTGGCACGTCGATGTGTCGATCGGCTGCGCCATGCGCGCCGCCGGCCGGTAGCGCCGGCAATAGTTCGGCGCGCACAGGTACGATCCGCCTTTCATGACTTTGCGTGGTATGCTGCCGCCCCCGGCCGACAGATCGAAGCTCTGATCTCTATCGCCGCCGCGCGGGTTGACGCTTGTGCAGCAGGAATGCACGGCCTGCGCGTGCGGCTGATACCAATCCGTGGTCCATTCCCAGACGTTGCCGGCCATGTCGTAGAGGCCGTAGCCGTTGGGCGGGAAGCTGCCGACAGGAGCGGTGCCTTCGAAGCCGTCGTTTTTGAGATTCTCCCAGGGGAAGCGTCCTTGCCAAGTGTTCGCCATGTACTTGCCGGCCGGCGCGAACTCCTCGCCCCAGACGAACTCGGCTCCCTCGAGTCCACCGCGCGCGGCGAACTCCCATTCCGCCTCGGTCGGCAGCTCTTTGCCGAACCATTCGGCGTAGGCGACGGCGTCCTCGAAGGCGACGTGCACGACGGGATGGCGCGAGCGCTCTTTGACGGAGCTCTCCGGTCCTTGGGGGTGGCGCCAATTGGCGCCGGGAACGTAGCTCCACCATTGGAAGCAATCCCTGAGATCCACCGGTCCGGAGGGCTTGCGGAAGACGACGGAGGCGGGCACGAGCATCTCAGGCTTCGCGCCGGGATAGTCGGCGGGATCCGGCGGCCGCTCGGCGACGGTGATGTAGCCCGTCGCCTCGACGAATCTGCGAAAATCGTCATTCGTTACGGTGTATTGGTCGATCCAAAAACCGTCGACCGAGACGCTGTGCGCGGGCGCCTCTTCGGCGTAATGACGGTTCGATCCCATGAGAAAAGTTCCACCCGGGATCCAAACCATGTTGGCGAACGGTGATTTGGCCGGGCTGACCGCCGTCGAAATTTTGCTAATCGCTGCCTGCATAGGTTCTCCTGTGCGCCCCGTTGCTATGGGCGTTCCTGGAACTAGTGGTCGCGTGTCGTGGTCATAGTAAATAAATGGCCGTGTGCGCGGAATCGGGGTGAGCCTGATTTCCGTTTACGAAAAGCCTTAGTGTAGGAGATGCGTTAGTTTATCCGTTTTCGGGCTTCGTCGGGTTTGCGAATGGCTTGGCTTGCGGCGACTCGCCGGCGCGGTTCGCCCCGCTCGCATCGCGCTCCGGGGCGTCTTTCTTGTCTCTGCGAAGCGCCATCAGAAGAGCCACGATGCCGTCCGCGCTTTGATCGTGCGGTCGAACTTGAGGGGAATTGGGCGGAGAAGACGACGACGGCTTGTCGCATGCATCGGCGCCGATCGCCGCCGCGAGTGCGAAACTTAACAATATGATTCTGAACAGCATCGGAGCTAGAGGGAAATTAGCCCCTCGCGAATACAGTACTTCGTCAGTCCCGCGACCGTGCGGATGCCGAGCTTGTCCATGATCTGCTTGCGGTGCGTTTCCACGGTCTTCACGCTGATTTCGAGTTTCGCCGCGATCTCTTTGGTCGGTATTCCGTTTCCAATCAGCTGCAAGACTTCCAGCTCGCGTTTAGTCAGACGATGGCTCGTCGTAAGATTGTCGACTAGAGAGCCGGCAATCTCCGCGCCGAGACCGGCCGATTTGGCGACGTCGGCGCTCACATACACGCCGCCACGCGCGACGACCTTGAGCGCCGTCAGCAGATCCTCGAAAGCCGCGTCCTTCAACAGGTAGGCCGTGGCTCCGGCGTGCAGCGCCTGCGTCACGTGCGCCCGCGGCGCATGAAAGGACAACACGATGATCGCGGTTTTCGGCAGCTCCGCTTTGATCTGAGCCGTGGCCTCGATGCCGTTGAGCTTCGGCATCATGAGATCCATGATGACGATGTCGGGCTGCAGCTCCTTGGCGACTTGCACCGCCTGAAGCCCGTCGTCGACCTCCGCCACGCACGTGAAGGAGCGGTTCTGCGCGAGCAGAGAGCGCAGGGCCTCCCGCATGATCTTGTGATCGTCCGCGATAAGGACGCTTTTCACCATAGGGCGCCGCAAAAACACTTCCGCTCAATGCTCCCGCCCTGACTGTGGCGGTGGGGGGCTCAGCGCGCATCCACATGATATAGCCTGCGCACGAGAACGCCTCTATCGGGGTTATCCTGATTGTAGTTTCGTTTTTCCTGAGACGGGGATCAGAGCGAAGTGACGCCTTCCCGGACGGCGTACTTCGTCAACTCGGCGATGCTGCGGACCTTGAGCTTGTCCATGATCTGCTTGCGGTGGGTTTCGACCGTCTTGACGCTGATAAACAGCGCCGCAGCGATCTCGCGAGTAGGTCTTCCTTCGGCGACAAGCTGAAGGACTTCCCTTTCTCTGCCCGAAATCGAGCAGCACTCCCCCGCGCTCGCCGGAGCCGAGGCCAGCGCGCTCTGCACCACGACATGCGCAATCGCGGGACTCAGGAACGTTTGCCCCCGCAGCACGGCCTTCAGCGCCATCACCATTTCGTCGAACGCGGCGTCTTTCAATAGATATCCCGTAGCACCCGCCGCGAGCGCCTGAAAAATCGACCGGCTGTCGGACAGCATCGAAAGCACGATGACTTTCACCTGCGGAGCTTGTTTTCGGAGGAGACGGGTCGCCTCGATCCCGTTGAGGATCGGCATATTGATGTCGATGATCACTGCATCGGGCTTAACCTTGCGCACGAGATTGACGGCGTCGCGTCCGTTCTCCGATTCGCCGACGACTTCGAAGCCCTGCTCTTCCAGGAGCGAGCGCAGTCCAGCGCGGAGCAACTGATGGTCATCGGCGATCAAAATTCGTGGCTCCATCGATGCGCTCCTACGCGAGGCCGTGCGCCGGCACGATGATGACGGCCGTGGTGCCCGCGTTTCGACGGGAATGGATGGAGAACGTTGCGCCGCTGCGCTCCAGGCGTGTGCGGACGCTGAGCAAGCCGAACCCGCCGGCGTCCGAGCACGGCAACGGAACAATGCGCGCGTCGAAGCCGCATCCATCGTCGATGACCTGGATGCGGATCGACTGGGCCGACGATTCGAAGACGATCTTTGCTTGCGTGGCGTTCGCGTGTTTTGCGGCGTTCACGAGCAGTTCGCGCAGCGCCTGGACGAGTATCCTGCGCAGATCGCGTCCCAGCCACGGGGGCGTCTGCTCCGCTTCGACAATGCATGGAAGACGGTATTTCAACTGTATTTCCCCGGCTAACGACTCCAATGCCTGCTTGAAATCGCTGTCCGACAACGAATCGGTGGAAAGCTCGCGAATCAGCGAACGGGCGTCCCCGATATTGCGGCCGATAAGTTCGGAAATTTCCTTCGCGAGACGGGCATGATTAGCCGGGAGGAGGCTTTTCAGCCTGTCCACTTTCATCTTCGCCAATATAAGGTCCTGTCCGATGCCGTCGTGGATTCGGCTTGCGAGCTCTTGGCGTTCGTTCTGCCGCGCTTGATTGAGTTCAGTTCTGAGCATTTCCCCGACGTTGCGGTTATAACTTTTGACGGCTCTCAGGGTTTGCTTTACCTGGCTGGCAAGGTACCCATTGGCGCCGTGCCTTGACCTTAAAGATGCAGAAGCGGGAAGATGTGGGGAGCGGCCGTTACTTGGAAAGTTGCTAATAGCCATGGCATGGTTCCTCAGGGCCGAATAATCCCGCAATTCCAATGCCACTAGTGATCGTTTATGTATAAACTATTGAATTCAAGGTGGGATTATTCACAAGCTTTCCACAGGTAACCTGTTCAAAAGGTCAATAGATCACGAAACTTCGCGGCTCTCACGGATTTACCCGCGATATCTCACGGCTCAAATGGGTTAGTTCCAGTTTGATCCGGTCCGATCCGGTCGCTTGATACCAAGCTTCTGCATGCGCGATCGGAGCGTGCTCGGATTCAAGCCAAGCAATACGGCGGCGCCTTTCGCGCCTTCGACCCGCCAGCCGGTTTTTTCCAAGATTTGAAGGATGTGATGGCGTTCGAGATGCTTTAGCGTCGCTTCTTCGGCAAGCGACGGGCTATTGGATAGGAGGAAGGACCGTGAGAGCCCGGCGGGTTGTTCGTCAATGCTTGAAGTCGATTCCCAGCCTTCGGGAAGCTGTAAAGTCTTGTCGGGCGAGATTAGTGCTGCGCGCTCGATGACATTTTGCAGCTCGCGAATGTTCCCGGGCCAATCGTAGGCGCAGAGCGTCTCGAGCACGCGATGGGGTATCGGGCCGAAAGTCCTGCCTAATCGCTGGCTCGCTTCTTTAAGAAACGTGATCGCCAGAACCTCGATATCCTCTTTTCGCTCTCGAAGCGGCGGCAGGTATATAGGATAGACGTTCAGCCTGTAATAAAGGTCGGCGCGGAACGAGCCGTTGTGCACGCTGTCGAGCAGGTCGCGGTTCGTCGCGGCGATGATGCGCGCATTCACTTTGATCGTTTTCGGATTACCGAGCCGCTCGAATTCTCCTTCCTGCAAGACCCGCAGCAGCTTCGCCTGGAGCATCAAGGGCAGGTCGCCTATCTCATCGAGGAAGATCGTAGCGCCGTCGGCGAGCTCGAAGCGACCGAGCTGCCGAGCCGAGGCTCCGGTGAAGGCGCCTTTTTCATGGCCGAAAAGCTCGCTTTCCATTAATTCCGACGGCAAAGCCGAACAGTTTACTTTCACCAGCGGCCGATCGCTGCGCTTGCTGCGGGTATGGATCGCCCGCGCCAGCAGCTCTTTTCCCGTGCCGGTCTCGCCCAGGATGAGCACGCTTGTATCCGTCGGCGCGACCAGTTCGGCCTGTCTCACGATCGCGACGATGCGCTTGCTCGAGCCGATCATCTCGCCGAAACGGTGCGCGCCGGATACCTCGGACCGGAGGTAAATATTTTCGGCCTCCAAGCGCTCCTTTAAGATACGAATTTGTTCTTCCGCTTCTTTTCGGGCGGTGATATCGACTGCCATACCTTGTATTCGTACCGGGTGGCCATCGCCGTTCGTGAGCACCTGCGCGCGGCTCGCGATCCAGCGAAGCCCGCCGTCGGGGCGAATGATCCTGAACTCAAGATTCCCGCCGCTCTTCGATTCGATCCAGCGCTCGGCCATGGCCCAGACACGCTGCCGGTCCTCAGGATGAATGAGTGCGAAGAAGTCCTGTCGTGTTGCGATCATCTTGGGTGATTCGATGCCTAGGATGGCGCGATAGCTATCTGATCGTGTAATGCGCTGCGTCAGGAGATCGGTTTCCCAATAGCCGATGCCGGCAGCCTCCATCGCCAGCTTGAGCTGATATTCGCTCTGACGCAGTGCCGCTTCGGCGCGTTTGCGCTCGGTGAACTGCGCGATCTGCGCGGCGATGGCGCCGAGCAGCTGAAGCATCGCTTCGTCGGTTTTGCGCACCGTCCGGCTGAAGAGCAGGAAAACGCCGACGATCTCATCGGCTTGAAATACCGGGAAACCCGCGGCGGAGGACAACGAGACTTTCTCTGCGACCGCCGCGCGTTTGGTAATCGTATCGGACAGCACTTCCATCCACGCAGGCGCGCGATTGCTCCACAGAGTCCCCGGCAGCCCGACGCCGAGTTTGAAACTTAAACCGAGGCTCGCGGAAGCGAATTCTTCGAAGAACGCTTCCGAGGGCGAGTGCCAGGTTTCAAAAACAAGCTGGTCACTTCGTTGGTCGAAGATCCACATCTCGCCGTAGTCCCAGTCGAGGCATTCACAGATCGAGCGGAGCACGCCCGGAGCCGCCTCGCCGATTGAGGCGGACTCCGCCAGGACATGCGTGATCGCATATTGTGTTTTGAGCCGAGCCTCCGCGCGCTTGCGGTCGGTGATGACCTCAGTGAACATGATGATGCCGCCGATCAGGCCATCGGCGTGGCGCCACGGGCGCACTTCCCAGCGGATCCAATCGATCGTGCCGTCCACACGCGTGAAGCGGTCCTCCTCGCAGGTCTCGATGGCGCCGGCAAGGCAGCGCTGGTTGATCGCTCTCCAGCGATCGGAGACCTCCGGAAAGAGATCGTAATGGTATTGACCGATAATGTTCCTGCCGCCGAGACTGTAGTCGGTTAGCCAACGGAGGCTCGTCAAGATGTAGCGCATGTCGCGGTCGAACATCGCCACCGCCGCGGGCGTATGTTCGACGAACAGGCGGACCTGATTTTCGTTTTGTGCCAGCGCTTCTTCGGCGCGCTTGCGCTCCGTGATGTCGGTGGCCGAGCCGATGTAGCCCAAGAAAGTGCCGTCAGGGGCGAAACGCGGCATTCCTTTATCAAGCAGCCACCGATACTCGCGGTCGTGCCGGCGCACGCGGTATTCGAGCGAGAACGGTCGCCGGCGGTCGAAGCAATGCGCGTAAGCCACCAAGCACGCATCGCGATCGTTGGGGTGGATATCGTCGGCCCAGCCGGTCCCCAATTCTTCTTCAAGGGTTCTTCCGGTCAAATCGAGCCAGCTCTGACTCACATAAGTGCAGAGCTTGTCGGCATCCGTAGTCCATATCAGCACTGGCGCCGTGTCGGCCATCGCGCGGAAGCGCGCTTCGCTCTCCCGCAGCGATTCCTCTTTCTTGCGCCGCTCCTCGATCACAGCGGCGAGGAACAACAAAGGCACGGAGACGGCGAGCAGGAACATTTGGAGCGACAGGACATTTTGCGTGCGTGAGGGCGTTGAGAACGGTCCGAGACCCACGGCGGCGCCCCAGATCGACACAAAAACCAAAACTAAAACGGAAGCCGTCGTTGCGGGCGGACCGAAGCGCACGGCGGCCCAGAGCAAGAACGGCAGCGGGAGGTACATCAGCGCAGGGGGCGCCGCGGCGTGTCGCGAATATTCCCAGGTAAAGACCAGCGCGCTTACAACAATCAGCCCGCCGACCATGACGAGCGCTTCGGCCCGCTGCCTTGTCGACAGGCGGCGGAGCCACGCGGCGCCATCATTTGCCCAGAGGACGATGACCGGCGGAATAGCTAGGGCCGCCAGCGCATTCGAAGGCAAGCGAACGCGCCACACGCGCCAATAGCTTTCCTGCTGCCATCCGAGGAGTGTTACAAAGGCCGCGTCGAGAAAGGAGCTTAGGAAAGGCGCCAATAGGACGGCGGCGAGAACATAGAAGCCGGCGCTTCTCAAACTATCGAAGCGCAGCCGACCGTCGACCCAACGGCTGATGAGAAGCGCGCCGATCAGCGCCTCGAATGAATTGCTGACGAAAAATGCGAGCGACATGACGACGGGCACGCCGCTCGACAGCTGCACGACAAGATGCGCAGGAAAGGCGCCCAGGAATACAATCCACCATTGCCGCATGGGTATCAGCAGCAGCGAGGCGAGCAGGATGGAGTTGGGGGGCCAGAGGGCGGACGGGGAATGCGAGGGGAACTTTAGAGCGAAGCCGACGACCGCGCCGACATAGTAGCCGACGCCGACGAGGGCGCCCGTGAGAAACAGCGTGCGTCGGGTCTTCGGTTCCATGCAAGGCACCGAAAGTCGAATATAACCACCCGCATACCACTAACAGTATTGTTTGAAAAGCCCTGCGGGCGCTCAATCCTCATACATCGGGAAGAGGACGGAGTGCCAGTTGCCGGCGATCAACATGCCCAAGCGACGGGTGTACACGCCCTGTCGAATGTAACAGCAGCCGCAATAGCTGCAGATGAGCGCATCGCCGCCGAAACCGGTGATCTCTTGCTGAGCCTTTACGGAAATCCAACTCGATTGAGCCTCTGTGATTCGGCATTGCGGAGCGGCGGCTCCTTTGCATTTATCGGGACAGCGCGCGTAAACCGTCCCGGAATGATTGCTGCAGTACATTTCCATCTTAAAAACTCCTCCGATCGAATTCATTAACACGGTCTTCCGGCCAGCCATTCGAGCGCGAGGTCCAAACGATAGAACGCGCGCACCCGAAAGCCTTGATTGAAAGCTGCGGAAGCGATGACGAGCAATTGCCCGAAGTGGTCGATGTCGCGGCCGCAAATCAGCGCGACCTTGTCGTTCATGTTCAAGCCAGTTTCCGTAAAAGCGGCGACGACGGCGTTGATCTCCGGCGCGCTCATATCCCAGCGGGCCTTGCGCAGATCGAC
>DATDFN010000013.1:0-2096 GCA_036522615.1 Binatia bacterium
CCACAATGCGCATCGCCGTCGTCACGCGCCTAAAAGCGCCGTTCGAGATCGTCGAGCGCCAGATTTCCGAGCCGCCGGCCGGCTCCGTTCGCGTGAAAGTCGAAGCCTGCGGCGTTTGTCACAGCGACTCGATTACCAAGGAAGGACTCTTTCCGGGCATCGAGTATCCGCGCGCGCCGGGCCACGAGATCGCGGGCGTCGTCGATGCCATCGGCGCGAACGTCGCGGGCTGGAAGCAAGGCGAGCGCGTCGGCGTCGGCTGGCACGGCGGTCATTGCGGGTATTGCGACTCGTGCCGCCGCGGCGATTTCGTCACGTGCCAAGTCGCGCTGCAAATTCCGGGGATCTCCTACGACGGCGGCTACGCCGATTACGCCATCGCTCCGGCGGCTGCGCTGGCGCGCATTCCCGAAAAGCTTTCGTTTGTCGAGGCCGCGCCGCTCATGTGCGCCGGCGTGACGACGTTCAATTCACTGCGCCACAGCGGCGCACGACCGGGGGATCTCGTCGCGGTGCTCGGGATCGGCGGCCTCGGCCATCTCGGGGTGCAGTTCGCCGCGAAAATGGGCTGCAACACCGTCGCGATCGCGCGCGGCAAGGACAAGGAAGAGCTCGCGCTCAAGCTCGGCGCGGCGCGCTATATCGACAGCAGCTCGTCCGACGCCGCGGCGGAGCTGACAAAAATGGGCGGCGCGAAAGTGATTCTCGCGACGGCGACGAGCGGCAAGGCGATGACCGCGCTGATCGGCGGGCTCGGCGTCGACGGCAAGCTCATGGTGTTGGGCGCGGCCGACGCGCCGATCGAAGCGCCGGCGGTCCCACTGATTTTCGGGCGGCGGTCGATCGTGGGTTGGCCGTCCGGCTCGTCGATCGATTCGCAGGACACACTCGCTTTCAGCGCACTGACGGGGGTCCGTCCGATGACGGAAGTTTTTCCGCTGGATCGCGCGGCGGAAGGCTACGAAAGGATGATGAGCGGCAAGGCGCGCTTTCGCGTCGTGCTCACGACGGCGCGCTGAGGTTAAATATAATCCCGGATTAAAATCTCCGCGATCTGCACGGCGTTCAGCGCCGCGCCCTTGCGGAGATTGTCCGCCACAATCCACATATTGATGCCGTTCGGAATCGACTCGTCCTCGCGGATGCGCCCCACCATCGTCGCATCGGTGCCGGTCGCGTCGATCGGCATGGGATAGACGTTTTCCTCGGGCGCGTCGACGAGCAGGATGCCCGGCGCCTCGCGGAGAATCGCTTTCACGTCCTTCGCGGACAGCTTCTTTTCCGTTTCGATGTTGACCGATTCCGAGTGGCCGCAGAAGACCGGCACGCGCACGCAGGTTGCGGTGAGGCGGATCGAATCGTCGCCCAGGATCTTCTTTGTCTCCTCGATCATTTTCTTCTCTTCCTTGGTGTAGCCGCCGGGAAGGAAGACGTCGATGTGCGGGATACAGTTAAAGGCGATCTGATGGGGAAATTTTTCTTTGACGGTCTCCTTGCCGCTGAATAAAGCCGTGGTCTGCTGTCCCAGCTCCTCCATCGCCTTCCGCCCGGCGCCGGAAGCGGATTGATAGGTCGAGACGACGACGCGTTTGATCCTTGCCGCGTCGTGGATCGGCTTCAGCGCGACGACCATCTGGATCGTCGAGCAGTTCGGGTTGGCGATGATGCCGCGCTTTGTATATCCGGGAATCGCTTTCGCGTTGACCTCGGGAACCACGAGTGGCACGTCCGGCTCCATGCGAAAACGCGCGGTGTTGTCGACGACCACGCTGCCTGCGCGCACGGCGATCGGCGCGAACTTGTCGCTGACGGAGCCTCCCGCGGAGAACAGCGCGATGTCGATATCTTCGAAGGAATGCTCGTCCAAAACACCGACGCGAACCTGTTTCTGCCGAAACTCAAGGTGTTGACCGGCGGAGCGCTCCGACGCGAGCAGCCTTAGCTCGTCGACGGGAAAAAGCCGTTCGTCGAGGATCTCCCGCATCTGCTCGCCGACCGCGCCGGTCGCGCCGACGACGGCGACGTTGTACTTTTCCTTTTTCATCTCCCTAGCCTATCTTTTCCCTGACTCTTTTTCCCATTTCCTTGCAGCCGAT
>DATDFN010000014.1:0-4512 GCA_036522615.1 Binatia bacterium
GACCATGCCCAACCGTCGGCGCTGTCGGCGCTGAGCGGACCCCAGTTCTCGCGATACCGAAGATCGGGAGGAGGCTTGCTGGAGCCGCCGCCCTGTGGTTTCATGCCGCCGCTCGCGACCAGCTCGCGAAGCATTTGCCCAAGCATCGGCCGCCACTCATGCATCGCCGGCGTGCCGCCTTTCGTGTGCACCGCCCATTTCGGCGCGTCGCCGCCGATCGCCTCGGCGGTCTGCTTCGGCCCCTCGGCGAGCAGATTGCCGAGCCAGCCCTCGCGGCGCGCCGCCATGTCGAGAAGTTTTTCCACCGCCTCGACGTTGCCCCATTCGAGGCGTAAGCCGTTCGTTTTGTCCGGTCCGAGCAGCCCTTTTTCCCACGCCTCGAAGGCGACGCCGGCGCCGCAGGAGAAATGGCTGCACTCGATGCCCAGGTCGTTGATCTTCTCCGCGAGATAGAGCGCCGCGTTGCCGCGCACGCCGAGATTGAAAAACGTGTCGAGCCATTCGCCGCCCGCGTTGAAGCGCACCGTCGCTCCTTTGTACGGGCCTTCGCCGAGCTTCGCGTCCCACGGGCAGAGGCGCTGGCACTGAAAGCACGGCCGCAGCACGACGTCGTTCTTGTCGAAGCCCGCGATGTGGCTCGGGTCGAGCTCGGTGCTGCGCCAATTGTAATTGTTGAGCGCGCCCCACGCGTCGCCGTGCCCGTACTTCGTCTTCTTTTTTTTCACATCGTGAACCTGCAGGAGGGAGCGCCAGCGCTGCCCCGCGTCAATCAGCTTCATCTTATCGACGAGCCGCGGCCGCGCCGTGCCGCTGACGACGATGGCTTTCAATTTCTTGGAGCCGAAGACCGCGCCGCCGCTGTGCGCCGCGAAGTGGTTGTAATCGTTCGCCAGCATCGCCGCGCGGTTCAAATGCTCGCCCGCGGGGCCGATGCAGAGGACGCGCGCGTCCTGGAGGCCGACCTCTTCGCGCAGGCGGTCTTCGGTCGCGCGCGTGCCGAGGCCCCAGACTTTCGAGGCGTCGCGCAGCTCGGCGATACCGTCATGGATGTAAAGATAACTCGGCCGCGCGGCCGCGCCGCTCAGAATGATCCCGTCGTAGCCCGCGGCCTTGAGATAGGTGCCCCAGAAGCCGCTCGTCGCGCCGCGCCCGAGCGAATAGTTCGTCAGCGGGCTCAAATAGACGGCGGTCATTTTCGTGCCGCCGGGCGTGAAGCCGTTGCCGGTAAGCGGCCCCGTCATCATCACGACGCGATTCTCGGGGCCGAAGGGCTGCGCGTCGAGCGGCGTTTCTTTGAGCAGGATGTAAGTCGCGAGCGCCTGTCCGCCGATAAATCGTTTTAAGATGTCGTTTTCCGGCAGGTTCTCGGCGCTGAGCTCGCCCGAGGTGAGATCGGCGCGGAGGATTTTCCCCATGTAGCCGCCGGGCAGGGTCGTGCTCCGCGTCCGCGGAAAGAGGTCGCTCATCGCAACTGAAAATAGGAGAACGGATCGGTGGCGTCAAGGGCGCAGGAACCGTGAGGCGAAAAGCGTGAGGCGCGAGTAAGATAGAGAAAGCAAATCAATTTTCTTCTGTCTATTATCTATCCCCGAGAGGCGATACGAGTAATGGATCGCCGGCAGCGATCCGTTTTTCAATTAGTTCCTTTTTTTGCCGCAATGCTGTTAACAGCCCCTCAAAAGAGGATTTTACGATGATGCTGTTGTACTGCGCGTGGTAAATCGCAACGGCGCTCACTCCAAACCGGCCCCAGTCGTAAATCTTCCACGCGCCGTTTACTCGGCGCAACCTATAGGTAATCGGAATATCCCGGGCCACCCTCATGATGAAATGCGCGTAAACTTCCGCGAAATCTCCGTCCACCTTTTCTCCATCGATCGCGGATTTTGCCCATTCTTCTCCTTGATCCGGATTAGGCGTGGCATTCCTTTCCGCGATAACCCTAAACAATTCGAGATATTCCTTCTGTTCGGCGGAAGTTCTCTGCTCCCAATATCTTCCGAGCGCTAGTCGCGCCGTTTCGTCCACGTCGTTGACCGACAATTGAAGTTGGCGCAGACGCGCGGCGCGTTCTCGCACCTTGTCGGGTCTGCGAAGCTCCGCATCGTTTAATAACGCATAGGTGCGATCTAGCAATGATTTTACGACATCCGAAGGCTCACCTGCATAGACCGGCAAAGCCATCAGAAAGAGTCCGACAAGAGTACTGGACAAGCGAATAAGCTTCATAGCCGAAGCCTATTAGCACAGGCGGGAGCGAATCGGCAAACGCTTAAAAAAGAGAGCAGGGCTTATTGCTTGCTACGCCTTGACCTCGATCAGCACCGCCTCCGGGTCGGCGCCGTAGCGCCACGGGAGACCGACGCTGCCGAGGCCACGCGAGACGACGAGGAGCGACGAGTCGTAGGCGTACAGGCCTTCGTCGAGGCAGAAATGACTCTGGCGCAGAATCGGCGGGCCGTAATTGAAGCGGATCTGCCCGCCGTGCGTGTGGCCGGAGAGAATCAGCGGCACTTTGCGCGCCGCGGCTTGATAGAAGAGATCGGGATGATGCGCGAGCAGCAGATGCGGCGTTCCGTGCGCGGCGGAAAGCGCGCCCCAGTCGGGATTTCCCATGACGTAATCGTCGATGCCGCCGAGCACGAACTTGCCGCGGCCGTGGCGCAGCTCGACCGCCGCGTTTTTGAGCGTCCGGATGCCGATGTTCGCGAGGCGCGCGCGGATCTTGTCCGCGTCGCCGCCGAAGTAATCGTGGTTGCCGTGGCAGTACCACGCGCCGAGCGGCGCGTGCGCGAACGGCGCGAGCGCCGGGATGAAACCGTCCAGATCGCTCGCCTGCGCGGTTACGATGTCGCCGGCGATCGCGACGATATCGGGCTCGAGCTCCATCAAGCCGTCGACGATGTCGGCGACGATGTCGGGCTTCAAGAAAGTTCCGGTGTGAATGTCGGAAAGCAACAGCACGCGGAGACTCGGCATGTCTTTCGGCCAGCCGAGCGGCTTGAGCGACGTCTCCGCGAGGCAGAAGCGGCGCGGCAGAAGCCACGTGTACGGATGCCAGAGCCCCAGCAGATGCGGAAAGACGTAGCGCGAGACGTAACGGTCGATCGCGCGCTCGAAAATCTTGAATAGACCGCGGTTGGGATCGAGCCAGCGCCGCTCTCTTCCGGTCATCAACCGCGGCGGCTTGAGCGTGCGGCGGCGGGTGATGTGTATGCTGCGCCCCTCCTGTTCCGGGAATTTAACTGCGAGCTGGTCATCGACTCTCATGGCAGCATGATTTTGCCGCAAATCGGCCGCGGTGACAATGGTATAGGAGAAAAAAAGCGGTCATCGACGGTTTTTTTCGACGCAGAGCGGGCTCTGCGCCGAACGGCCGCGCCCTGGAGTGCTCGATTAGTGCTTTTTGTGCCCGAAAGTCTTCTCGTAATCTCTTTGTAATGATTCTGGAATGAATTCGCTTTCCAGCTTCCGGATCTTGCCGATGCCGATGAGCGGCTCCTGCGCGCGGGGCACGACGCCCCATTTATTTTTCTGCGCGCGCGCGTTCCACTCCTCCACCGCCGCCGGGCCTTTTTCCTTGAAATCGTGCATCAGCTCCCACGTCGCCTGGAGGCCGTTCGCCGTCGTCAGGCTCGGAAACAGCACGGCCGCGGCGCCGAGCTCGCGGAATTCCTCCAGCGTGGGCGACGGCGGCGGGCCGTAGTACGGCGCGATCACCGGCGCGGGAATGCGCTTGCACGCTTCTTTGATCTCCTCGCGCGTGCGCAGCGTATTCACCCAGACCGCGTCGACGCCGGCTTTTTCAACGTATGCGATCGAGCGCGCCATCGCGTCTTCAAATCCGCCCTGCTCCGAGCCGATCGAGTCGCAGCGCGCGACCACGACGAAATCGGGGTCGAGCTCGTTCCGCGCCGCGACCGCCGCGCGGTATTTCCCGATCGCCTCCTCGACGGAGATAAGCCTCCGGCCGGCGAGCGTGCCGGATTTCTTCGGCGCCTCCTGGTCCTCGATATGTAGCGCGGCGGCGCCGGCGCGGATGTATTCCTGCACGGCGTGATACGCGCTCACGGCGTTGCCGTACCCCGTGTCGGCGTCGGCGAAGATCGCGATGTTGGTGCCGGCGGCGAGCCGCCGCGCGGCCTCGACCATCTCGCCCAGGCCGATGAGCCCGACGTCAGGATAGCCGTAGAGATAGGCCGCGATCTGCGAGCCGGCCATGAAAAACGCCTCGTAGCCGAGCGCCTCCGCCATGCGCGCGTGCAGCGGGCTGAAGCCGCCGGGCATCACCAGCAGCTCGGGAGATTTTAACAGCGCGCGGAAGCGCGCCGAGGGTTTATTGGCCATAATCACCTCTTCGAATTTTTACACGCTCGTCGGCATTCGCAAAAAATTGAAGCCGCACTCGCACAGCTCCGCCTTGAATGGATTTTTTCGGTGACAGGCGGGGCATATCTTTTCGCTCACGACCTCGCGCGCCTTGACCATCGACCCGCGCTTTACTGAAGTGAG
>DATDFN010000015.1:0-9127 GCA_036522615.1 Binatia bacterium
GGCGGCGCCGAGCGCCGCGCCGAGGCCCGCCGGTCCGCCGCCGACGACGAGCACGTCGGCATCGGCGGCGAGCTGCGCACGGCGCGGCGGAAGTTCGATAATAGCGGGGTTTTCAGGCCGGGCCAGCGGAGGCATAGCAACAGCCGGGCTAAGGCGGCAACGCCGCGGGCTACTGGCTGCCCGCGGCGTTTTCCTCCTCTGCGCCGTCGCGCGCCACCGGTTCCGGCTTGAGCGACTGCAACAGCTCGCAAAGCATCGCGTTCGTCCGCTTCGCGCGCTCCTGGAGCGGAGGAACTTTTTCCTCGAGGCGTTTTTTCAACTGATGGCGCAGGTCCCACGAGCGGTCGAGATACGCGCAAAGCTTCCCGATATTCAGCGCGGTCATCGGCGGCATCGGCATCTCGAGATCGGACAAAAAGCCGGAAACCTTTGACGCGTAAGGAAGCGGCACGAACGGCACCTTCTGAATGCCGGCGAAAATGAGAAAATGCAGCCGCATGCCCACGGCGAACGCCATGTGCTTCATCAAGCCGAGCACCTCGCCGGAGCTGTATTCGCCCTTGAGGACGCTCGCGCGCTTGGTGTTCGCCATCTTCGCGATCACCGCATGCGAGTGCTGCGGGTCCTTATTCTCACCGCCTTCCATTGGAACGAAAAGCACCTGCGCGTCGAAGCGCTCGACCATGTAGTCGGCGGCGTTCGCCAGCATCGCGTGGTATTGCTCGATGTTCAGGTCCGGCGCCGCCGGCCCGGGCTCGCGGACGGAAAAGCCCACCAGCGGATTATCAGGATTGATGCCTTCTTTCTTCAGCATCTCCTTGGTGAAGTTTTGCGGCTTCAACAGCAGTGCCGGATCGCTCGTGATCGCGATGTCGCGGTCGACGCCGAGATCGGTCAGAATCCGCTTCGCCTCGCCTTCGCGGACGGTGATGAGATCGACCCGGTTCAGCACCTGGATTACGAGCTGCTTCGCTTCCACGCTCTTCAGCGGCCCCGCGCTGATGGCATAAATCATCACCGGAACATCCATCTCCTTTGCCCAAATAACATCGCGCAGGAATGACTGCGCCACCTCATCGTAAAGGATTCCGCCGCCGCCCAGAACGAAGAGATCGAGCTTGCGAAGCTCTTCGAGCACCTCATTTTTGTGCAGCTCGCGGATCGGCACGGCGCGGACCTTGTGCCTCCGCTCGGTGTCCTTTACGTTCTGCGAAAACACCGTGACGTCAACGTCGAGCGACGCCCGGAGCTCTCTTAAAATGCCTTCGAGGATCGCCTCGTCGCCCAAGTTCATGCCGCCGTACGAGCCGGATATCGCCACGGTATATTTCATCGGTCGAGTTTCTCGCTCTCTCCGGGAAGGATCGGCCCCCTCCCTCAAAGCTGCTACCAGAGTACCAGCCGAAGGCCTTTGCGCAATAAGGTAAACACCGTACGGCTGTGAGCCCCGGGTGCATTGTTTAGCCACGCTTATTCTAGTAAAAACGGCGAAAGGAGGGCTCCATGGCCAACAGATGGGACGAGCGGGAGAAGGCTCTCGAAGATGAATATTTCGTTAATAAGGAGAAAGAGCTGGTCGAGAAGCTCAAGTCGAAACAGGACAAGGAATCGAAGCAATCGCTGCAACAGATCTGCTCGATGCGCTGCCCGAAATGCGGCGAGCCGCTCAAAGAGCGCAGCTTTCAGAAAATCGCGATCGACCAGTGCACCGGCTGCGGCGGCATCTGGCTCGATCCGGGTGAGATGGAACAGGTCGCGAAAAAAGACGAGGGCAGCTGGCTGGGGAAGTTCTGGGGGAAAGAGAAGTAATTTCTATTCCGCGGGAGGTCCTATGACCCAGGCGCAAAAGATCCGCGACGCTTTGCAGCAAAAAGGCGTGCTCGTGATGCCCGGCGTGTACGATTGCCTGAGCGCGAAGATCGCCTCGCGCGCCGGCTTCGAGGTGATCTTCATCACCGGCTACAGCGTGTCGGCGACGTTTTTGGGCGAGCCGGACTTCGGTCTGCTGACGCAGACAGAGCTGCTGGCCGCTTCGCAGCGTATTTGCTCGGTCACACCGTTGCCGGTGATCGTCGACGCCGACACGGGCTACGGCAACGCGGTCAACGTCATCCGCACCGTGCGCGAGCTCATCCGCGGCGGAGCCGCCGGGATGTTCCTCGAAGACCAGATCTGGCCGAAGCGCTGCGGCCACATGAAGGGCAAGCAGGTCGTGGCGCTGGAAGAATATTTAAAGAAACTCCGTGCGGCGGTCGACGCGCGCGGCAAGGACGACTTTTTCATCGTCGCGCGCACCGACGCGCGCCAGGCGCTCGGCCTCGAGGAAGCGATCCGGCGCGGGCGCGCGTTCAAGGACGCGGGGGCGGACGCCGTCTTCATCGAGGCGCCGAACACGAAGGAAGAGATGCGCGAGATCGGCCGCAGCGTGCCCGGGCCGCTGGTCGCGAACATGATCGAGCGCGGTGTGACGCCGCTCATGGGACCCGAGGAGCTGAAGGAGTTAGGGTTTCAATTGATCGTCTGGCCGCTGGGACCGCTCTACGCCTCGGCGCGGGCGCTCGAAAACGTCTACTCGACGCTGCGGCGCGCGGGCACGACGCACGCGATCATGGACCGGCTGATTTCGTTCGAAGACTTCCACGATATCATCGGGCTCAAGGAAAAATACGCGCTCGACGAGAAGTACAAGAGCTAGCTAACGATAAGACGTTTTCTCCAGCGGCACCCCGCGGACGGCGCGGATCATTCCAGGCACCTCCAGCACACAGGCCGCGGCGGCGAGGCCGAAGGCCGCGGGCAGCTCGTACCAAGAGACGCCGTACGGCCGCGCCCGCTTCGCGCAATTGACCCAGCTATGCAGTGTCCGCGCCGCGACGAACAGCGGGATGGACAGGTAGCCCAAACGCGCCATACGCGCGTAAGGCAGCCGCCGGTCCAGACGCCGCGTCCGGATCACGCCGTAGCCCATGCTGCGGCGGATTTCTTTCTCCGTCGACCATCCCTGATAAGCGTGCTCCACCCGCAGGCGCGGGTCGAAGTAGAGTTTCGAGCCAGCCTGTAGAATCGGCGCCGCGTCGATAAGAGACATATGCGCGCCCAAGTCCTCCGCGAAAGGGTGCGCCAGCACGACGGCGCGCCGAAAACCGGCGTTGTTCACCGTCAAGTGGCGCGTCGGCGCGAGCCGGTTCAGGTCGAGGTAGGAGCGGGTGACGAGCGCCATAGCGCGGTGGAGGAAGCTGCGCGGCGCGTACATCGTCCTACCGCTGACCCCGGCGACCTCCGGATGCTCGCGCATCAGCTCGACAAAGGCGCTGAGCCAACCTGGATCCGCGGCGCAATCGCCGTCGATGAAAGCGATCAGGTCGGCGGCGGCCATCCGTACGCCGTGATTTTTAAGCCCCTCCGCGCTCACGGCCGGCGCGGCGACTATTCTGAGCGCAGGTAAAATATCCTGGAGATCGGCGGGAATCTCCGACGCAAGCGCGGCGGACTCGACCAATAAAAATTCCGTCGGCTCGGCGCAATCCTGCCGGGCCAAGGCCGCCAAGGAAGCGCGGAGATTATTCCAGCTCTCCGTGGTCCCGCTGGCAAAATCGCAGGTAATGATCACGCTGACGACCGGCTTCATTGACTCCCCCCACGGCCAACTGCCTGCTGGGGCCGCTCTGCTTTCGCGCGAGCGCTGG
This sequence comes from Binatia bacterium, assembly GCA_036522615.1. Lineage (GTDB taxonomy): Bacteria > Desulfobacterota > Binatia > UBA9968 > UBA9968 > JAJPJQ01. The sequence goes on from DATDFN010000015.1 coordinate 3,687, forward strand.
AAAACGTCTATGCGACGCCGCGCCGCATCAGGACTATACGATCATCAGTTTGAAGAGAAAAGACGTCGTCGAGTAGAACTTAGCGGGAGAAGGCGGCACGCGCCGCCTTCTCCCGAACTTCGTTTTAGCTTGCTAGTTGGCGATCTTGAGCGCAACGCCGAGCGGCAAGGCTTGGGCGCCGCTACTCACCGCCGTACCTAAGCGCGAGACCTCCCAAGCGGGCACCGAGTCCTTGGAGAAGCCGTCTTGGCCCTCCTGCGCCGGAGCGCCGGCGGCCATCGGTTTAACGAGGTATTTGATGTTGCTCCCGTCGCGGAGCGTCACGGACAGCACCATGTCTTTTCCTTCCGCCACCGGCACGGTCTGAATCGCCGCGACCTGGTTCCACCCCGCGGCTTTCGCTACGGTATCCGCGTACATCCACCAAAAGGCCCCGATGAACGCGATGAGCACGAGCCAGGCATACTGGCCGACCCTTTTTTGGCGCGTCAAAGCGCGCTTTCGCTGATCGTTGAATAGACCTTGATAGGCCTGTCTTTCGGCTTCCAATCGCCTGGCGGGATCCTGCTCGGTCGAACTGGGGGGCTGGTCGAATGAGAGGCCGACGCTATTCAACACCATTCCAATGATCACCAGCGCCAAAGGAATGGCGAGCACCCAAAGAGGATTCATGGTTTCTCTCCTTACGATTAAAGGCCGATGCGCCTTTAAGCTATTGGAAGAGGGCGGGTCACGTCGTGGAGCGACCAATCGCTGCGACCCGGAGGTGTATACCATTAAAAGCCGCGAGCCGGGCTTTTCTCCTCTTGCGCGCCGTTAAAACAATATAGGACTAATCGCCACCTCCCGAGCCCATCCTATAGGAGCGGCGACATGGGGGCAACCTGTATTTCTGCCCATAACATCACTCCCACAACAGCCACCGGCGCTTGAAGCGCGGCGCCTGGTAGCTCAAGCCGAAGCGTCCGAGCGCGATCTCGGTGATCGCCTTGACTGCATCCTCCGGCGAGTCGGTGACGACGATGCGGTCGGTGTCGTCGGGGTCGATCGTCCCCTCTTTGATGAGCCGGTCGCGCATGAACTCCAGCAGCGGCCGCCAGTACTCGCGCCCCATCAGCACCAGCGGGAACTCCTTGATCTTGCCGGTCTGGATCAAGACCGCGGTCTCGAAAATCTCGTCCAGCGTGCCGAAGCCCCCCGGCATGGCCACAAACGCGTAGGAATATTTCACCAGCATCACCTTGCGCACGTAGAAGTGGCGGAAGGTGATCCATTTGTCGAGGTAGGGATTGGGCTTCTGCTCTTCCGGCAGCTCGATGTTGCAGCCGATCGAGCGGCCGCCCGCCTCTTTCGCACCGCGGTTGGCGGCCTCCATGATGCCCGGCCCGCCGCCGGTCATGACGGTAAATCCCGCGCGCGCAAGCCGCCCGCCGACGTCGCGCGCCATGCGGTAGTACGGGTGGTCGTCGCGGAAGCGCGCCGAGCCGAAGACCGTGACGCACGGGCCGACGAAATGGAGCGTGCGGAAACCGCGCATGAACTCGAAGAAGATTTTGATCGCGCGGGCAAGCTCGCGGCGCCGCTCCTGCGGGCCGTAGAGAAAGCGAGTCTCCTCGTCGGCGCCCGGCGTTTTGCCCCAGCGCGTTTTGGAGACTTTTTTATCCTGGTCGTCCGTCGTGCCGGCGCGGAACGGAAAAAGGTCTTTGAGTCGCATCTACTCGAGCTCGCGCCGCTCGTCCTGGCGCGGCAGCGACACCTGAAAGCCGAGCTTTTGCCGGATCGATCCGGCGAAGGCGTCGCGCGCCTGATCCTCGCCGTGAACCAGAAACACCTCGCGCGGCTTTTCGGGAATGTCGGCGAGCCAGTCGAGCAGCTCTTTGGAGTCCGCGTGCGCGGAGAGCGCTGGGATCTCCTCGATCTGGGCGGCGACATGCACGGAGTGGCCGAGGACCTGGACGTCCTTGGCGCCTTCGAGGATGGTCCGGCCGAGCGTACCCTCCGCTTGATAGCCGACGAACAGAAGCACGGTGTCGGGATCGGGAAGCCGGCGCACCAGATGATGCAGAATCCGCCCGCCGCTCAACATGCCCGAGGCGGAGAGGATGACCGCCGGCCCGCGAAGATTGTTGAGACGCTTGGAATCGTCCGACGAGCGCGCGAGCTGGACCGACGGGCCTTCGATCGGGCAACCTTCCTGATTTCTCAGCTGCTCCATCTCGAAGTCGTGCTCCTGCGTATACTCGCAGTAGAGATCGACGGCCGAGATCGCCATCGGGCTGTCGACATAGATCGGCAGCCTCGGCGAGAGGCGCCCTTCGCGCTGGAGCGCGCGTAGATGATAGAGCACCTCCTGCGTTCTGCCGACGGCGAAAGCGGGGATCAATAGGATTCCCGCGCTCTTGACGACGCGCTCGCAGACGCGCGCGAGCGCGTCTTTGGGATTCTCGGCGCCGTGGAGGCGATCGCCGTAGGTCGATTCGAGCACGACGTAGTCGCCGCGCGCGATCGGCTCTGGGTCTTTTAGGATCGGGACGTTTTTTCTGCCGACATCGCCGGAGAAGACGATCCGCTGCGTCCCGCCGCCGGGTTTTTTGGTCTCGACGACGACGAAGCCCGCGCCGATGATGTGGCCGACGCGGTGGAACGTGAACGAAAATCCCGGCGCGACCTCGACGCTCTCGCCGAACGGCGCGCGGCGCACGAGCGGCAGCGCGCGCCGCGCGTCCTCTTCGGTAAACAGCGCGAGCGCCGGCTTGTGGCGCGAGTAGCCCGCCTGGTTGACGAAGCGCGCCTCCTCTTCCTGGAGCCGTCCGGCGTCCGGCAGCATGATGTCGAGCAGCGCTTTGGTCGGCGGCGTGGCGAAGACGGGGGCGCTGAAGCCCTGCTGCGCGAGGCGCGGCAGATAGCCGGTATGGTCGATATGCGCGTGCGTGAGAATAACCGCGTCGAGCGCTTTCGGGTCGACGCCGAGCGGCGCCCAGTTCTTCTGCTTGAGCTCGGATTTGCCTTGAAAGAGACCGCAGTCGATCAGCACGCGGCGGCCGTCGGTCTCGACGAGGAAGCGCGAACCGGTCACGGTGCCGGCGGCGCCGAGAAACGAGACGCTCGTCACGGCGCCTCAGGAAACGAATTGAGCGGCGGAGCCGTACACATGGTCGAGGCTCGAATCTACCGGAAGCGCCGCCAAATGTCTATTTATCACGCGCTTGCAAACACTCTCGATTGGGGGACAAAATAGCGCCATGCGAACCATCATTGCCGCCGTCATCGGCTTGTTCTTTCCTGTTTTCGCTCATGCTCAGCAGCAGGTTCAGCTCGAGGTAACGCCGCGCGTCCCATCGATTACCGTGAGCGCCGAGGCGCTCGTGACCGTCGAGCCGGATCAGGCCGAGATCGACATCGGCGTCGTCGCCGAGGCGAAGACCGCCGCGCAGGCGGCCAAGGACAACGCCGCCAGGCTCGCCGTCGTCATCGCCGAGGTCAAGAAAATCTTGAAACAGGGAGATCAGACAAAAACCGTCGGCTATTCGGTCACGCCCAACTACCGCACGCCCAATCCGCGCGAAGGCGGCAAGCCCGAGATCGTCGGCTACACCGCGACCAACGTCGTGCAGGTGAAAATGGCGGGCATTCAGGACGTCGGCAGGCTCATCGACGCGGCGACCGCCGCCGGCGCAAACCGCATCCAGCGGCTCGTCTTCACCCTGAAGGACGAAGAGGCGCCCCAGCGCGAGGCGCTGCGCCAGGCGACCGCGAAGGCGAAGGCGAAAGCCGAAGACATCGCGCGCGCTCTCGGCGTCAAGTTCGTGCGCGTCATGTCGGTGGCGGAGAATGAGCGTTCCTATCGGCCGTTCGTGCGCGAGCGCGCCGACGTCGCCATGGCGGTGCAGCAGCAGGCGCCGACGCCCATTGAAAGCGGCACGGTGCAGATTCGCTCGTCGGTGACGCTGACGGCGGAGGTCGGCGGCTAATTTTTCACAGCGCCGCGATCAGCCAGGCCGGAACCAGCGCGATCCAACCCACGAGCCAGGCGAAGAAGACCTTCGGCTGCGATGCGGATTTTCTCAGCCAATAATCCGTTGCGATCACACCCAGCAAGCCGGCGCCGGAAGACAATAGCGCGCGCGGCGGCAGCGGCACGTCGACGGTGCTGCGCGAGGCGGGATCAACGAGAGCGAGAAACGCGACGAGCCATGCGGGAAATGTGGCGGCCATTCCCAGGAGCCACGCTTGTCTCGCGTCTTTGGCGGCATAGCGCGCTACAACGCCGCTCGCGAGCGCTCCGGCGCCCGCGATGATGAGCGACGCCAGGCTCACGGCAGAATTTCAAATTCGACGCGCCCGTCGCCCTCGACGCTGGGAGGCGGCGGCTTTTCTTCCGATTCCAGCCGCTGCGCTTCCGTGCCGGTCGTGGTCAGACGGTCGCGCACCGCTTCGACGCGGCGCGCCGCGAGCCTTTTTGCCGACTCTTCGGAAGCCGGCTCGATGTCGCGCAGGACCGCGACGACGCCCTCAACGGTCTCGGGCGGCTTGATGTTCGCGTAGCGCTGGCGGAAAAAGCGCTGCGCCGCCGAGTTGAGGTCGCCGATGTTCTGCTCGCGCTGGTAGCGCTGAATGCGCGCGGTGACCTCCTGCGTCTTCAGCGCCGCGACGTCGGGATCGCTGACGACGCCAGATAAGCCGAGACGCACGCCGGGCGAGCCGCGCATGAATTCGCCGATCTTCTTCAGCTGCTCGTCGGCCTTTTGACCGATCGCGGAGCTGCCCGGGTCGAAGGGAATCGGATCGACGGAGAAACCGGTAATCTTATCGCCAGAGGTGAACATACTGCCGATCAGCTTGAACGGCGCAGCGAGGATGTTCACCAGGACGTTCTTCACCGCGGTCCAGATCGCATCGCTGAGACTGAACTGCGGCGAGCTGAGGCTGCCCGAGACGGGAACATTGACGCGTATCTCGCCGCGCGAATCTTTGATCAGCGCGACGATGAGTCCCAGCGGCAGACCGATCTTATTCTTGACCTCGTCGTCATCCTTCGCCTTTTGGAGAGCGAGGCGGCCGACGACGATCTCGCTTTTCGCGTCGAGCTTGTCGCCGTCCAAGCGGAAGCGAAGCCTGGTCGTAAGCCGCCCGTCCTTGGCGATCCACGAGAGAATACGGGCCGTGTACGGGTTGGTGCGCGGGATGGAAAAATCTCTCAGCTCGCCGTCGAGGTCGAGGAAAAGCGTCTCTCCTAGTGGCGCGATGTCGCCGTGCATCTCGAGTGCGCCGGTCGCGCCGATAACGCTCTGCAGCTTGAGCTTGGCCTTTTTTCCGGGCGCGTTGGTCAGACCTTTGATATTCATCGCGAGCCGCGAAAGCTCCTCGGTGTAAGGCGGCTCGCCGGTGCGGTCGGTAAAGCGCGCGTTGCCTTCGTCGACGGTGATGTCGCCGATCTCGAT
>DATDFN010000016.1:0-3492 GCA_036522615.1 Binatia bacterium
TTCGATCCGATGTCTCAGCATCACCGGCGGTAAGGTTCATCCCCCCGTGCTGGAAAAGCTCCGGCAAACCATCACGCCCAACATCTATCGCACCTATGCCGCGACCGACTCGGGGCAAATGGCAATATCCAAGCCCTCGGATATAGCGACAAGGCCGGCCTCGGCGGGGCGGCCAGTCTGGTGTACCGAACTCAAAATTATCGACGAAGCCGGCCAACCGATGGCGGTCGGCGAGGTCGGAGAGATTCTCACTAAAAGCCCGCTCGCCACACAGGGCTATTACAAAAACCCCGCAGCCACCGAAGCGTCGTTTCGCGGCGGATGGTTCCACACCGGCGACCTGGGATATTTCGACGAAGACGGCTACCTCTACGTTGTCGGCAGAAAAAAGGACATGGTCAAAAGCGGCGGCATCAGCATCTATCCGCTGGAGATCGAGACCGTCCTGTATCATCACCCCGATGTGCTGGAGGCGGCCGTGATCGGCCTGCCCGATCCCGATTGGGGAGAAATCGTCAAGGCCGTGATCGTACCCCGCCAGGGGGCCGCAATTCGCGGCGACGAGTTGATTCAATTCTGCAAAGAACGGCTGGCATCCTACAAAGTCCCTAAGGCGGTGGAGATCGTCGATACGCTTCCGCATACCGAATTGGGCAAGGTGGCCAAAGAGCGGCTGAAACAAATCCTCAGCCAACGGTAAATTGGTGGCCCGGCCTATAGTCACGCCCAAAAATTTGTTTTAGCCGCCGAATCTATTAGTTAGATGCCGAGAGAACGAGAAGCTGCAAGAACAACGGCTTCCCTAGCCTAGTGCTGCGCGACCTTGCGCTTGTCCTTCACGCCCGCGAGCGGCAGCGAAAACAGGATCGACGCGGCAAGGATCCCCGCCACGACGCCCAGAGAGACGCCGATCGGAATTTTGTAGAAATCGACCAGCAGCATCTTGACGCCGACGAAGCAGAGGACGAAAGCCAGCCCCACCTTGAGATAGCGGAACATGTCCATGATACCGGCCAGGAGAAAGTAGAGAGCGCGCAGCCCAAGAATGGCGAAAACGTTCGACGTGTAGACGATGAACGGATCCAGCGTGACGGCGAAAATGGCCGGGATCGAATCCACGGCAAAGATGACGTCGGTCGTCTCGACCACCACCAGCACCAGCAGGAGCGGGGTCGCGTAAAGCCGCCCGTCCCTGCGCACGAAGAAGCGCTGTCCGTGATAGTCGCTCGATACGTGCATGATGCGCCGCAGCAGGCGGACGGCCGGATTTTTTTCGGGCTCGATCTTTTCGTCTCCGGCCGAAAACATCTTGATCCCGGTGATGATCAAAAAGCCGCCGAAAATGTAAATGATCCAGTGAAACGCGCTTAAAAGGGCTGAGCCCGCGGCGATGAAGATCGCCCGCATCACCAACGCCCCGAGAATGCCCCAGAAAAGAACGCGGTGCTGGTAGAGCGCGGGAACGCTGAAATAAGAGAAGATCATGAGGAAGACGAAGATGTTGTCCACGCTGAGGGATTTCTCGATCAGATATCCGGCGAGAAATTCGAGCGCCTTCTCCGATCCCCAGAAGTGATAGATGCCGAGGTTGAAAAGCAGCGCCAGGCAGATCCACACGACGCTCCACGTCAACGCCTCGCGCAGCGAGACCTCGTGCGCTTTGCGGTGGAAAACGCCCAAGTCGAGGGCCAACATGCCCAGCACGAAAACGTTGAAGCCGATCCATAAAAACAGCCGGTCGGGTGTCACGCGATCTCCTTACAGGGAAGCTCAATGCGTCGGACGCGCGCTGCCGCTCAGCGGCTTCTAGCGCCGACCATGCTCTCGAGCCGCCGGATTCTTTCCTCCATCGGCGGATGCGTGCTGAAGAGCTTCATCAAGCCGCCGCCGGTTAATGGATTGACGATAAACATATGGGCCGTGGCCGGATTCGCCTCCATGGGTATCTGTCTCGCCCCCATGTGGAGCTTCCGCAGCGCGTTGGCGAGACTCAGCGGATCCGACGAGATCGCCGCGCCGGTCGCGTCGGCGCCGTATTCGCGGCTCCGCGAAATCGCCAGCTGCACCAGCATCGCGGCGAGCGGCGCGACGATCATCATCGCAATCGCCGCGATCGGATGTCCGCCCTCGCGGTCGTCGTTTCTCGATCCGAAGATCATCCCCCACTGAGCCATGTTCGCCAGCATCGAAACCGCGCCGGCCATCGCGGCGGCCACGGTCCCCACGAGGATGTCGCGATTTTTCACGTGCGACAGCTCGTGCGCCAGCACGCCGCGGAGCTCGGCTTCGTCGAGAATGCGCAGAATGCCTTGCGTGACGGCGACCGCCGCGTGCCTCTCGTTCCGGCCGGTGGCGAAGGCGTTTGGGGCCTCCGCGGGAATGATGTAAAGCCTCGGCATCGGCATCTGCGCGCGCAGCGCGAGGTCCTGGACGATCCGGTGAAGCTTCGGAGCGTCCTCGGGGCCGATTGCTCTGGCCCCGTACATCCTTAAAACTATTTTATCACTGAACCAGTAACTCACACCGTTCATGACCAGGGCGAATAAAAACGCCATGATCATGCCTCCTTCGCCGCCCAGCATCGCGCCGGCCAGGACCAGGAGAACGGTTAGCAGCGTCATTAAAAAGACCGTTTTCATCGTGATCATTTCTGCCTCCTCGATTTTGTCTTCTACCCGAACAACAACGCGCACACGTACGCCGTGCCACCCGCAAGAACCAGGATCACAGGAACCCACTTATCCATTTCCGGACGCTTTACGCCTTCCTTCTGCGGCTTTTTCGCCGCAGATTTTCGAGCAAAGCTCGACGTACTCGGATGAATTCCGGGCTGAAATCAGGGCCGGTGCGGCCCTGGAAGAAGGCTCAGGGTCTAAAGTCGATAGACGTTTATCTGCTGATAAACGCTAAACTTGGAAAGAGGAGAGAACGTGCGCTCGTTGACCCGGCCCGCCAGCGGAAACTCTGGCGTCGCCGCGGCGAGACCGGGCAGGCCCTTGATCGAAGATTTCGCGCTCAGGCGCCGGCCGAGGACGCCGGATACCGGATTCACGTCCTGAGAAAGATCCTGCTGGTCGACTCTAAAGGACGAAGCTTCCGCCGCAAAGGTCGGCGACACCGGCTCCGTAAAGAGGGCGCCCGACGGAACAAAGATCAGGAACAGCAGCAATGCGGCCAAACGCTTCGTCATTCCACATCGAAGGGTAGCAAAAGGATCGCGACAGTCAAGCTGCGGCCGAAGCGCTTGATCGTCATTCTGCCCCGCGGACGACGACGCGGCCCGTCATATAAGGATGTATCGGGCAGGCATAGTCGAACATCCCGGCGCGGTCGAAGCGCCGGCTGAACGCCGTGCCCGGCAGCAGGTAATCGTTGCCGGGCGCGCCGTCGCCGTATTTGACGCCGTGCGGCGAGCCGTCGTCGTTCGTCCAGATGACGCTGTCGCCCGCGTTGATCGTGATCGTTTCGGGCGTGAAGGCGAACATATCGATC
>DATDFN010000017.1:0-13160 GCA_036522615.1 Binatia bacterium
CCGGCCGATGAAAACCGCGCACGCCGGTCTCGGCATCACCGAGAGCGACTGGCAGCTGACGGTCAAGCACCTCGTCGCCTCGCTCGATAAGTTCAAGGTGCCGGAGAAGGAGAAGCAGGAGTTTCTCGCGCTTGCGTCGAGTCTGAAGCCGGATATCGTCGAGAAATAGCTCTCGGGAGGGTTTTATGGACGAGAAAACCGTCGCGCGCTATTACGCGGCGTGGAACTCTTTGAATACGGACGCGCCGGCGCCCTTCTACGCGAAGGACGCCGGCCTCGTTTTTTTCGACGTCCTGCCGATGCAGTACAACGGGTGGGCCGAATACAAGGCCGGGGTGCAGAAGCTTTTCTTCGACCAGATCTCCGGCGGAACGCTCAAGCCCAACAACGACCTAAAAATCACCCGGCGCGGCGACGTCGCGTGGATGACGCTGACGTTTCATCTCTCGTTTAGGCACAAGACCGGCGCAAAGGTCGACCTCGACTGCCGCCACACGGCGATTTGGGAGCAGCGCGGCGGCGAGTGGCTGATCGTCCACGAGCACATCTCGACGCCGCTGCCGATTTAGCCCTACAACCCTTGCTCCGCGCCCTCATGCGCTTTAGGATGATTGCTTTCAGCGCAGGAGGCGATCATGGAGTCCATTCCGAGTGAAATCATCGCGGCGGCGAACGCGAAGAGCCGCAGGCTGAGAGAGCTCGTCCGCGCGCCGGAGATTCTCGTCATGCCGGGCGCGTACGACGTGCTCAGCGCGCGGCTGTTCGAGCAGATGGGATTTGCGGCGATCCAGGGCACGAGCGGCGGCATCGCCGCCTCTCTCGGCTATCCTGACGGCGAGGTGATGAGTCGCGACGCGTTTCTTGACATCACCGGAGACATCGCGTCCGCGGTCTCGCTGCCCGTCAACGCGGACGCCGAGCGCGGCTATGGCGACGTCGCGGCGACGTTGCGCGGGCTCGTCGCGCGCGGCGTGGCCGGCATGAACCTCGAAGACGGCGCCGGCGGCAAGGGCGGCGTCGGCCGCGGCCTCGTCGACATCGGCGCGCAGCTCGAAAACATCGCCGCCGTCATGGAAACGAAGCGCGCGCTCGGCAGCGAATTTTTCCTGAACGCGCGCGTCGATTCTTTCATGGTCATGAAAGACGATCCGAAGAAGGCGCTCGACGAGGCGATCCGCCGCGGCAACGCCTACGCGGAAGCCGGCGGCGACTGCATCTTTTTTCTCCAGGCGCACGCGCGCGAAACGATCGCGCGGCTCGTGAAAGAGATTCATGCGCCCGTCAGCATTCTCGCCGGACCCGAGAGCCCGAGCGTCGCCGAGCTGCAGGATCTGGGCCTTGCGCGCGTGAGCTACGGTTCGGCGTTCCTGAAAGCCGCGATCGGCGCAACCAGGAAGTTGGCGCGGGAGATCCGCGAGCGCGGCACGGTCACGTCGCTGAAAGAGGGTCTCACGACGCCGGAAGTCGCGGCGCTGGTGCAAAAACAAAAATGAGCGCGCGCGCTATCGTCGTATCGATTCATCTCGCCCCGGCCGGCGGCGCGCCGGTCAAGGAAGTCGCCGAGGCCCGCGCGGCCGCGGGGAAGGGGCTGGAAGGCGACCGCTATTCCACCGGGAACGGAACCTACTCCAAGGCCAAGCACGATTCCGGCGCCGAAGCGACGCTGATCGAGAGCGAGGCGCTCGAAGCGCTGAAGCGCGAACATGGCATCGCGCTCGCGCCCGGCGCGAGCCGGCGCAATATCACGACCCGCGGCGTCGCGCTCAATGATCTGGTCGGCCTTGAGTTCGCGATCGGCGCGGTCCGCTTCCGCGGCATCCGGCTCTGCGAGCCGTGCGCGTATCTGCAGAAACTCACCGAGCCGGGAGTCATGCGCGGCCTCGCTCACCGCGGCGGTTTGAATGCCGAGATCCTCACCGACGGCGTGATCCGCGTCGGCGACGCGATCAGCGTGCTCACCGATTGAAAGGCGTCGACCCGGCACTTGACAGCCGCCGTGCTTCGGGATAATAGTTAACCATATGGTTAACTATTCATCCGCGGCGGCGCTCGACGCGACTTTCTCGGCGCTCTCCGATCCGACGCGCCGGGCGATGCTCGCGCGTCTCGCGCGGCACGATGCTTCGGTAGGCCAGCTGGCGCGCCCGTTCGAAATGTCGTTGCCCGCCGTCTCGAAGCATTTGCGCGTCCTGCACCACGCGGGGCTCGTCGCGCGGGAAAAGCACGGCCGCGTGCATCGCTTGAGCCTCGTGCCGGGGCCGCTCGAAGAGGCGCAGGCATGGATCGATCGCTACCGCCGCTTCTGGCAGCAGCAGCTGGATGCTCTCGCCGATTATCTGAACGATTCACAGGAAAAGGAGAGATTCCGATGGCCGAAGAAAAACAAAACCCCGACGCGCGTCTCCAGGTCCGCAGGACCTTCGCCGCGCCGCGGGAAAAAATCTTCGCGGCGTGGACCGACCCGGAGAAAATGACCGGCTGGCTCTGCCGCGTAACGCCCAAGCATACCATGAAAATCCTCGAGCTCGACGTACGGCCGGGCGGGCGTTACCGCTTCGAGGTAACGACGCCGGAGGGCGAACGCCATCTGTTATCCGGGCAATACCGCGAAGTTCAATCGCCGGAGCGCCTAGTTTTCACCTGGTCCATGGATGCCGACCCCGATGTGGGTGAGACGCTCGTCACCGTCGAGCTGTTCGCCCGGGGCCGCTCGACCGAGCTCGTGCTCACGCACGAGCGTTTCGCGACCCGCATGTGGCGCGACCGGCACGCGGCCGGCTGGATCGGCTGTTTCGATGTGCTTACCGCAGAATTGAAATTGAAAGGAGAATCCGATGTCCGATCGTAATATCGTCTCGCACGAAGAATGGCTCGCCGCACGCAAGGAGCACCTGCGGCACGAGAAAGAGTTCACGCGGCTCCGCGACGAGCTCAGCCGCGAGCGCCGCGAGCTTCCGTGGGAACGCGTCGAGAAGAACTACGTCTTCGATGGGCCGAACGGTCGCGAAACGCTGTCCGATCTTTTCGCCGGGAAGAGCCAGCTTGTCGTCTACCATTTCATGTTCGGCCCCGACTGGGGCGAGGGCTGCAAGAGCTGTTCGTTTTGGGCCGACAACTTCAACGGCATCGACGTGCATCTCAAGCACCGCGACCTTACCCTGATCGCCGTCTCGCGGGCGCCGTTCGACAAGCTCGACGCCTACAAAAAGCGCATGGGCTGGAGTTTCAAATGGGTCTCGTCGTTCAGCTCGGATTTCAACCGCGATTACCGCGTCTCGTTCGCGCCGGAAGACAAGAAAGAAGGAAAAGTCGACTACAATTATACGCTGCAACAATTTCCCAGCGACGAAGCGCCGGGAATCAGCGTCTTCTATAAAGACGCAGCGGCGAAGGTCTTTCATACCTACTCCAGCTACGGACGCGGCCTCGACATGCTGAACGGCGCCTATCACTACCTCGACCTCGTGCCGAAGGGCCGCGACGAGGACGGCCTCGCGTATCACATGGAATGGCTGCGGCACCGCGACAAATACGACGACTGAGCTATCGGCGCAGTGAAATTTATGCTTGGGTAAGCAAGAGGGAAACGGAGGTTTAGATGAAGCTTTACTATCATCCCAACTCGCCCAACTGCGTCGATGTGCTCGCGACGGCCAATCAGCTCGGCATCCCGCTCGAGGCGGAATTGGTCGATTTGACGAAAGGCGCGCAGAGGAAGCCCGAGTATCTCAAGATCAATCCCAACGGCCGGGTTCCGGCGCTCGTCGACGGCGATTTCATTTTGTCGGAATCGAACGCGATCATGCAGTACATCGCGTCGAAGAAACCGAGCGCGCTCTGGCCGGAAAACCTTCAGACGCGCGCCGACATAACGCGCTGGCAGTTCTGGCAGGCGTCGCAGTGGAACCGCGGCGCCGGCATGCTCGTGTGGGAAAATCTGATCAAGAAGTTTCTTAACCTCGGCCCGGCCGATCCGGCGAAGATCAAAGAGGGCACGGAGCTGTTTCACGCCTCGGCCGCCGTGCTCGATGCCCATTTGAAAGATCGAGAGTATCTCGTCGGAAACAACCTCACGCTCGCCGATTTTTCCGTCGCGACGATATTGGTCTACGCCGGACCTGGGCGCTATCCGCTGGAGAATTATCCGAACATCCTCGCCTGGTATGCGCGCATCGCCGCGCTCGACGCATGGAAGAAGGCGCTGCCGCCGGTGCCGTCCTGACATCGATGGCGCGGGACGATTCTTTCGCGGATTTTATTCTCGATCAGCTGCAGGATCTGCCCGATCTCGAGTGCCGCGCGATGTTCGGCGGCCACGGGCTTTACCAGGACGAGATTTTTTTCGCGATCGTTTACAAGAGCAGGCTCTACTTCAAGACCGACGCGGCATCCGCCGCGGTTTACCGGCGGCGCGGCATGAAGCCTTTCCGCCCCAACGCGCGACAGACGCTGAAAAATTATTATGAAGTGCCGGCGGATATCATCGAAGACCGCGACGAGCTCGCGGTGTGGGGGAAGCGGGCGATCGCGGCCGGGCGCGCCGTGTCAAAGCGCCGCTGAAACGCTCGCGTCGGACGGGACCTTCACGCCATTGCCGTTAAGATACTCGCGTAGGTAGCGCGCGGTGTGCGAACGCTTGCCGTCCCGGATCACGTCGAGCGGCGCGCCGCACGCGACGACCTGGCCGCCGTTCTCGCCGCCTTCGGGGCCGAGATCGACGAGATAGTCTGCTTCCTTGATGATCTCAAGGTTGTGCTCGATGGTGACGACCGTGTTGCCCATGTCGACCAGGCGGTGGAGAATCTGGATCAGCTTCTCGACGTCGGCGAAATGGAGGCCCGTGGTCGGCTCGTCGAGCACGTAGAGCGTTTTGCCGCGCGACTCCTTGCCGAGCTCGTAGGCGAGCTTGATGCGCTGCGCCTCGCCGCCGGAGAGCGTGTTGCTCGCCTGGCCGAGCGTGATGTAGCCCATGCCGATGTCGTTCAGAATTTGCAGCGGGCTCATGACCTTGGGCAGCGCGCGGAAGAAATCGACGGCCTCCTCGACCGTCATCGCGAGGACGTCGCCGATGCTTTTGTCGTTGAAGCGGATCGCGAGCGTCTCCTCGTTGAAGCGCTGCCCGCCGCAGGCGTCGCAGTCGAGGAACACGTCGGGCAGGAAGCTCATCTCCTTACGGATTTTTCCCTGGCCGGCACAGACCTCGCAGCGGCCGCCCGAAACATTGAAAGAGAATCTATTGGGCGCGTAGCCGCGGAGCCGCGCCTCCGGCGTCAGCGCGAAGACGCGCCGGATCTCGTCGAGAAAGCCGACGTACGAGGCGGGAATCGAGCGCGGCGTCTTGCCGATCGGGCTCTGATCCACCTCGACGATGCGCTCGACGCCCTGCCAGCCGGTGATCTCCTTGTGCGCGCCGGGGCGCCCGGCGAACTGCCCGAGCTTCTGCTTGAGCCCCTTGTAGAGGACTTCCTTCACTAGCGTGCTCTTGCCCGAGCCGGAGATGCCGGTGACGCAGCTCCACGCGCCGAGCGGAAGCTTCACGTCGATATTTTTTAAATTGTGCTCCTTCGCGCCGCGGATCGCGAGCCAGGTCGAGCCGGCAAACAGCCGCGGCGGCCAGATGCGCTTTTTCGGCGCGTTCAGGAACGCGCCGGTGAGCGAAGCGGGATTGCGGCGAATCTCCTCCGGCGTGCCGATCGCGACGAGGTTGCCGCCGCGGACGCCCGCGCCGGGGCCGAGATCGATAATGATATCCGCCGCCTCGATCGTCGCCTCGTCGTGCTCGACCACGAGCACGCTGTTGCCGGCGCGCTCGAGTTTTTTGAGCGTCTCCAGCAGCATGCCGTTGTCGCGCGGGTGCAGGCCGATCGTCGGCTCGTCGAGCACGTAGCAGACGCCGCGGAGATTCGATCCCAGCTGCGCCGCGAGACGGATGCGCTGCGCCTCGCCGCCGGAGAGCGTGTCCGCGCGGCGGTCGAGCGTGAGATAGGGCAGGCCGACTTCGGCGAGGAAGTCGAGCCGCTGGCGGATCTCGCGCAAAACCTTTTCCGTGATGGCGCGGTCGCGCTCTTTGCCGCGTTCGTTTTGGCCGTTCAATTCGAACGCGGCGAAATGCTTTCGCGCGTCGCCGACCGAAAGCTCTGTGACTTCGCCGATCGCGCGGCCGTTCACTTTTACCGCCTGCGCGCGGCGGTTGAGCCGCCTGCCGCCGCAGCCGGCGCACGCCGATTCCGCCATGAACTGCTCCAGCCATTCGGCGAGACCGTTCTGCGCGCCTTCCCGCAGCTCCTTGAAATAGGGCACGAGGCCGATAAAGCCGTTGCCGTCGCCATTAACGATCATCTCGCGTTTTTTCTTGCTCAGGCGCGAGAACGGCGCTTCGAGGCTGACGCGCGATTTTTTGAGCTCATGCAGGAGATCTCCCTGCCGGCGCTTGAGCTCCGCCGTGCTGATGAAAGAGTTGTCCGACCAGGACGTCAACATTTGCTCGAGCGAGCGGCGCGGGTCGCCGACGATCAGCTCGGGCACGAACTCCATGCTGAAGCCCATGCCGCTGCAGTCGGGGCACGCGCCCTGCCGGCTATTGAACGAAAACAGGCGCGGGTCGAGCGGCTCGTAGCCGATGCCGCAGTGGAGGCAGAAAAGCCGCTGGTTGTAGACGTGCTCGCCCGAGCGCGTGATGAGATGGACGACGCCGTTGCCGAGACGCAGCCCCTGCTCGACCATCGCCTCGACCTCCCGGCCGCCGGCCTTCGCCTGGCCGATGACGATGTCGATATCGTGCTCGCGATAGCGCTCGAGGCCGCCGACGAGCTTGGGCGAGCGCAGATCGATCACGCGGCCGTCGATCCGCGCGCGCTTGTAGCCGAGCTTCAGCGCGCCGGTAACGATTTCCTTGTGGAAGCCCTTGCGCCCGCGGACGATCGGGCTCAAGACCGCGACTTCCTTGCCGCGGTGGACGCGCGAGATGCGGTCGAGAATCTGGCTCTTTGTCAGCGAGCGGATCGGCCGCTCGCACTGCACACAGTGCTGCTCGCCGAGCTTGGAATAGAGCAGCCGCAGATAATGATAAATTTCCGTCACCGTCGCCACCGTCGATTTGCGCCCGCCCTGGCTCATGCGCTGCTCGATCGCGACCGTCGGCGGGATGCCGGTCAATAGGTCGACGTTCGGCCGGTCCATGATGTTCAAAAACTGGCGCGCATACGCCGAGAGGCTGTCGATGTAGCGGCGCTGCCCCTCGGCGTAGATGATGTCGAAGGCGAGCGACGATTTTCCCGAGCCGCTGAGGCCGGTGATGACGACGAAGCGGTCGCGCGGGATGTCGACGTTGATGTTTTTGAGGTTGTGTTCCTTGGCGCCGACGACGCAAATCGCGCCGTCGCCGCCGTAAGGCTCCGCGGCCTCGGCGGCGAGCGGCAGCTTTTCGAACGCGGACGCGTAGGGGGACGGGCCGCCGCGTTTGAGGTAAGGCTTCAAATATCTCCCGGTATGCGAGCGCGCGCACTGCGCGATCTCTTCGGGCGAGCCGACCGCGACGATCTCGCCGCCGGCGACGCCGCCTTCCGGACCGAGGTCGATGATGTGATCGGCGCACTTGATCACTTCCATGTTGTGCTCGATCACGACGACCGAGTGGCCCTGATCGGTCAATTCGCCGAGCGCGCGCAGCAGCTTCTCGATGTCGTGGAAATGCAGCCCCGTCGTCGGCTCGTCGAAGATGAACAGCGTGCCGGACTTGCGCGCGCGCGCCATGTGCGCCGCGAGCTTCAGGCGCTGCGACTCGCCGCCCGACAGCGTCGTGAGCGGCTGGCCGAGGCGCACGTAATCGAGCCCGACGTCGCGCAGCGGCCGCAGGCCGTACTCGACTTCGGTCGTGTCTTTGAAAAAATCGATCGCCTCGGTCACTGTCATATTCAGCACGTCGTGGATCGTGCGGCCGCGGTAGGTGACTTCGAGAATCTCTTGGCGGAAGCGGCTCCCCTGGCACTCGGGACACGAGGTGTAGACGTCGGAGAGAAACTGCATCTCGACCTTCTCGTAGCCCTCGCCGCGGCAGGTTTCGCAGCGGCCGCCTTCGACGTTGAACGAGAACGTCGACGGCGTGTAGCCGCGGAGCTTCGAGAGATCGGCGTTGGCGAAGAGTTTGCGGATCGGATCGAACACTTTCATGTACGTCGCGGGATTCGCGCGCGGCGTCGTGCCGACGGGCGACTGGTCGACCAGCACGACCTCGGAGATTTTCTCCACGCCCTCGACGCGCTCGCAATGCGTCACCGGCGCGCCGGGCGATTCTTTGAGCTTCCGCAGGTTGCGGCAGATGACCTCGTCGACGAGGCTCGATTTGCCTGACCCGGAGACGCCGGTGATGCAGACGAAAAGGCCGAGCGGGATGTCGACGTCGATTTTCTTCAAATTGTTCGCCGCCGCGCCGAAGATGCGAATCCGGCGCTGCGGAATCGCTTTTCTGCGCCGCGAGGGAAACGCAATGGTCCTGCGCTCCGAGAGATACGCGGCGGTCAGCGATTCCCGATCGTCGAGCATCGCGCGATAGGGGCCGGCATAGACCACCCGGCCGCCCTGCTCGCCGGCCTTGGGACCGAGGTCGATGATGTAGTCGCTCTCTTTGATGATCTCGGGGTCGTGCTCGACCACGACGACGGTATTATTGTTCGCGCGCAGGTCGCGCAGGATCTCGACCAGGCGGCGGCTGTCGCGCGGGTGGAGGCCGATCGACGGTTCGTCGAGAACATACAGCGTGTTGACGAGCGACGAGCCGATCGCCGTCGTGAGATCGACGCGCTCCAGCTCGCCGCCCGAAAGCGTGCGCGACTGTCGGTCGAGCGTGAGATATTCGAGGCCCACGCCCAACAGGTAATTCAGCCGGCGGCGGATCTCGTCGAGAATCATGCGCGCGACCGGATCGCTCTGCGTGCTGAGGTGGAGATTCTCGAAGAAGCGGTGCGCCTCGCCGACGCTCATCGAGTTGATCTCGAAGATGGTCTTGCCGTCGATGCGGAAGTTGAGCGCGTCGGGCTTGAGGCGCGAGCCGCGGCATTCCGGACAGAGCAGATAGGCGCGGTAACGCGCGAGAAAGACGCGCACGTGCATGCGGTAGCTCTTCCGCTCCAGACGCTGGAACCAGCCCCGGATGCCTTTGTACTGGCCGTCGCCATCGATGATGAGCTGCTTCTGCTTGTCGGTGAGCTCGCCGTACGGCTTTTTCGCGGGGATGCGCTTGCGCTCGCAGAAATCCATCAGGCGCGTCATGCGGCGCTGCTTGGTGCGCCACGGCTTGATCGCGCCGTCCGCGAGCGACTTCGACGGATCGGGGATGATGAGGTCGAGGTCGATGTCGATCACGCGCCCGAAGCCGCGGCAGGTCTCGCACGCCCCGAGCGGGCTGTTGAACGAGAAGAGGTTCGGCGTCGGATCGCGGTAGCTCAAATCGCAGTGCGCGCAGTGAAAATGGCTGCTGAAGGGCTCGACGCGCCAGCTCTCGTCGGGATAGTAAAGATTCACCCGCCCTTTGCCGTACTGCAGCGCCTGCTCGATGGAGCCCGTGATGCGCTTCCGCTGCTGCGCGCGGTAGATCAACCGGTCCGCGACAACCTCGATCTTGTCCGCCGCTGCGGGCAGATCCGCGATCTCTTCGATATCGCTGATCGCCGTGCCGACGAGCAGGCGGTGAAAGCCCGCGCCTTGCAGGCCGGCTCTGATCTCCGCCCACGGCAGCGACGCGATGGCGAGCGGAAACGTGACGACGAGCGTCGTGCCGTCGGCGACGTCCCCGAGCTTCTTGAAAATCGTCTGCGCGGTGTCGCGCTCGACGAGCCGGCCGCAGCCGGAGCAATAGAGCGTTGCGACCTTGGCGAAAAGCAGCTTGAAGTGATCGTGGAGCTCGGTCATGGTGCCGACGGTCGAGCGCGAGGTCTTGACCGGGCGGCGCTGGTCGATGGCGATCGTCGGCGGAATGCCTTCGATACTCTCGACGTCGGGCTTGTCCATGCGGTCGAGAAACTGCCGCGCGTACGCGGAGAAGCTCTCGACGTAGCGCCGCTGTCCCTCGGCGTAGAGGATGTCGAAGGCGAGCGTGGATTTCCCGGAGCCGCTGACGCCCGTGACGACCGTCAGCGCGTTCAGCGGAATATCGATATCGATATTCTTGAGGTTATTCTGCTTCGCGCCGCGGATATGAATCGCATTCATGTTATTGTTCAGAGCAGACGGTAGCGTTCGGCGAGAATGCGGCGGAAGCGCGAGCCGTAGATCAAGTCAAACGTCTCGCTCTTGTCCGGGAACAACTCCAAGGCCGTCGCCTTCGCGTGGGCGACCACCTCGCGCGCCTCGTCGAGGCTCAGTTCGGCTTGCCAGAGGAGCGCGGCGGTCAAATCCATCGAAAATCGGAGCCGCCTGAGCTTACGCTCCTCGGCGAGTACGGCTTCTTTATCCGGCTTCATGGAACAACCTTATACTTTTATCACAGGACGACCTTCAGTCAAGCGAAAACCGGTTGCATTCGATTCCGCCGCGCGCTTTGATATCGGCAGATGCGCGTCGCCGAAATTTTTCACTCGATCCAGGGCGAAGGGCGCCTCGCCGGCGTGCCGTCGGTCTTCATCCGCACCTCGGGATGCAACCTGCGCTGCGTCTGGTGCGACACGCCGTATACGTCCTGGGAGCCGGAAGGGGAGGAGAAAAGCCTCGATGACATCATCGTGGAGGCCAAGAGCTATCCCGCGCGCCACGCCGTTCTGACCGGCGGCGAGCCGCTGATCGCGCCGGAGATCGAGGCTCTGAGCGAGCGGCTAAAGGCCGAAAACTTCCATATCACCATCGAGACCGCCGCGACCGTCTTCAAGCCCGTTCGCTGCGATCTCATGTCGCTGAGCCCGAAGCTGGCGAATTCGACGCCGTGGAAGCGGGACGACGGCCGCTTCGCGTGGATGCACGAGCAGCGGCGGCTCGACATCGCGGCGATCGCGGAGTTCATCGGGCGCTACGATTTTCAGCTCAAGTTCGTCGCCGAGCGCGAGGACGACTTCGCCGAGATCGAGGACATTCTGGAAAAGCTCGGCGGCGTCGACCGCGCGCGCGTGCTCGTCATGCCGCAGGGCCAGACGCGCGCGGAGCTGGCCGGGCGCGCGCCGTGGGTCGTCGAGTTGTGCAAGACGCACGGCTTTACCTATTGCCCGCGGCTCCAGATCGAGATTTGGGGCAACCGGCGGGGGACCTAAGACCGCCGCTGCAGCACAAAGATCCGGTAGTTCAAATCGAAGACCAGCTTGCCGTCTGCGAAACGGACGTTCTGTCCGGTCCGGTCGCCGCGCATCGAAGCGATCAACAGCCGCCGAATTTTCGCTTTCACCCTCGCCGGCGTGTGCGTTAGCGCCATCCAGTCCTCGACGTCGCGCGGCTGGACGAGCCGACCGTTCTTGAAGACTTTCAAGCGCGCGGCTTTGAACAGCCTGCGCCATTTTTTCACCGACAGCATCTCGACGTGCGACGGATCGCGCATCTTCTCCAGAGCGTTCTGCCGCCGGCTTTTCTCGGCATCGTCTTTCGAGGTGTTGTCGGATATGAGAATGCGGCCGGTGGGCTTGAGCACGCGCGCCATCTCTTTCAAGACGCGCTCGGGCTCCGGAAAATGGTGGAAGGAGGCCCGTGTGACGACGAGATCGAACGCGGCGTCGCGAAACGGCAGGCGCGTCGCGTCGGCGCGGCGGAAGGTTACGTTTTCGATCCTTTCGCGGCGCGCCAGCGCGCGCGCTTGCTTGAGCATCGCGGCCGTCAGATCGACGCCGACGACCTCCTTGACGTGTTTCGCGAATTCCAGGGCGACGAAACCGGGGCCGCAGGCGAGGTCGAGGACGCGATGGCGCCGCTTGGCGCCGACGAGGCGCGGCAGGATCTCCAGGCCGCCCTTTTGCCGCATCGTCTGCGACTTCGAGAAGCGTTCGGACTGCTTGGCGAACTCGCGCTGGACGATGCGGCCGAAATTTTTCTTCGCCGGGGCCACGCGGCGTTATTCAGGCTTTGACAGCTCCAGGCGGTTGCCGCCCGGATCGATGACATAGATCGAATAGCCCTTGCCGCCGTCGTGGACGCGGATATCGTGCACTTTGAGGCCTTTGCCTTCCAGCTCGCGCGCCAGCTCGTGCGGATCGTCGGGCCCGTCGATGTCGAACGTATGATGCGGCACGCGCGGCGCGCGCTTCTCGGCGGCGTCGAACAGGCCCAGTCCGGTGTCGCCGGCGCCGAGGCGCACCACGTTGACGCCGGAGACGGTGTGCGTCTTTTTGACTTCGAGGCCGAGCCCTTCGTGGTAGAAGCGCTTCATCGCGTCGAAATCCTCGGCGTGAAAATTCCACGAGCGCATGCGCAGTATCTTCATGGAACCCTCCTCGCGATGGTTAAAGCACACCCGCCGGATAAAATACACACTGCGGCAGCGTGCTTGACGCGGCACCCGCGCTGCAATAAGAGATTCCACAGCTTGGAAGGGCAGGGCGGCTAGGAGTAAGGAGCGGGCATGAAGACGCCGGAACTCTCGCGCAGGCGGTTTTTGCAGGGCACGGGCGCGCTGATCGTGAGCTTCAGCCTGTTCCCGCGGGGGGCGAATGTATTCGCCCAAACGGCGGCGGCCTCCGGCGACAACGATCCGCAAGCGCTCGACTCGTGGCTCGCGATCGCGCCCGACGGCACGGTGACGTTTTATACCAGCAAGGTCGAGATCGGCACCGGCACGATCACCGCGCTGGCGCAGATCGTCGCCGAGGAGCTCGACGTGCCGTTCGAGCGCGTGAAAATGGCCTCCGGCGACACGGCGAACACGATCGAGCAGGGCTCGACCGTCGGCAGCCGCACCATCGAGCGCGCTGGCCCGCAGATCCGCCAGGCGAGCGCCGCGGCGCGCCGCGAGCTTCTGAAGCTCGCCGCCGCGCGCTTGAAGACGCCGGTTGAGAAGCTCGTCGTCCACGACGGCATCGTTACGGTTGCAGGAGATTCGGCGAAGAAAGTCACCTACGGCGAGTTGATCGGCGGCAAGCGCTTCGACGTGAAGATTTCCGCCACCGGCACCGGCTGGGACATGAAAGTCGCGCCGGACGCCAAGGCGAAAGACCCGAAGGATTACAAAGTCGTCGGCCGGCCGCTGAAGCGTT
>DATDFN010000018.1:0-3186 GCA_036522615.1 Binatia bacterium
ACAGGTTTTGGATTTTCGATTGGGAGAGAAGACGCATGAGAATTCCCGGTTTTTATGTCGACAATCTAAAATCGGCAATCCGAAATCGAAAATGGGCGGGGCTTTCGATCATCGCTTTCTTGCTCGTGGTGGTTGGGACTATGGCCCAGGCGCAGCAGCCGGGAAAAATCTACCGCATTGGTATCGTGGATCCAGCGGCTTCGACTAGCGCGGTCCTCTTGGCTGCGTTCCGGCAAGAGCTCGGCAAGCTTGGATGGATCGAAGGAAAGAATTTCACCATCGAGGACCTAAAGTACACCGGCCAAGATCGGCCGCCTGAGCTTGCGGCGGATTGGGTTCGCCTTAAGATCGATCTCATTCTGGTCTCAGGGGCACAGCCGGCGGCAACGGCTAAGAGCGCTACCACTACGATCCCCATCGTGATGACGAACGTTACGGACCCCGTGGCTGGTGGTTTGGTCGCCAGTCTGGCGCGGCCGGGAGGCAATGTCACGGGGGTTTCAGGTTTCGCGTCCGAACTAGGCACCAAAAGGCTGGAGATGCTCAAGGATGCCGTCCCCAAGCTCGTCCGAGTCGGAGTATTGCGGCTGCCGCTAGCCAACCTGGCAACCGACCTCCAACTTAAAGAGCTTAGACCCGCGGCTCAGACACTCAAGATAAAATTGGAGGAGATAGAGACTCAAGGCGACTCCAAAAGTATAGAGGTGGCATTTCAAAGCGCAAAGCAGAAGCAGGTGGGCGCGATGATGACGGTCGCCGTTCGCTCGTTTTCCCTGGTAAGAAAACGAATTGTCGAGCTTGCCGGTAAATACCGGTTGCCGGTTATTTACCCACGGAAGGAATACGTCGATGAGGGCGGTCTCATGTCCTACGGGCCGGACAACTCCGACGAATACCGTAAGGCCGCCTACTACGTCGACAAGATTCTCAAAGGCGCCAAGCCCGGCGATCTTCCCGTTCAGCAGACGACGCAGTTCGAGTTCATCGTCAATTTGAAGGCGGCGAAGCAGATCGGTCTCACGATTCCGGCGCGCGTGCTGGAGCGCGCGAATCAGGTGATCAAGTGATGCCATTTTGGATTTTAGATCCTTCGGCGTGGCTCAGGACAGGTTTTGGATTTTCGATTGGGAGAGAAGACGCATGAATGCGGTTTCTAAAAATTCCCGCAATCTAAAATCGGCAATCCAAAATCGAAAATGGGCGGGGATTTCGGTTATTGCTTTCGTGCTCGCGGTGGTTGGGGCTCACGCCGACGCACAGCAGATGAGAAAGGTGGGGTTTCTCGGCGCCGCCGACGCTTCGGCAAACGCCGCGCGCGTCGAAGGCTTCCGTCAGGGGCTGCGCGACCTGGGGTACATCGAGGGGAAGAATATCTTTATCGAGTACCGCTGGGCCGAGGGGAAATCGGATCGGCTCCCGGCGCTCGCCGCCGAGCTGGTGCGGATGAAAGTCGATGTCGTTGTCACCGCCGGCCCGGCCGCGACCCGTCCCGCCAAGCAAGCCACGAAAACGATCCCGATCATCATGGCCCAGGACAACGATCCCGTCGCAAGCGGTTTTGTCGCGAGCCTGGCGCGGCCCGGAGGAAATATCACGGGTTTGAGCGTGCTTTTTCCGGAGATGACCGGCAAGCGCGTGGAGCTGGTAAAAGACATCGTGCCGAAGCTTTCGCGCATGACCGTCATCGGCACTTTGGATCAACCGGGTACCGCTGAGACATTAAAAGAAACCCAAGTTGCCGCCCGCAGCTTTGGCGTGGAAATCCAATTAGCGGACGTAAAAAACTCCAAGGCTCTGGATGCGGCCTTCCAAACGGCGCGGAAGTTCCACGCCGACGCCGGCCTCGTTTTATCGAGCGCCGTCATTTTTTCCTATAGAACGCAAATCGCGCGTCTCGCCGCCGACCATCGGCTGCCGATCATGTTTCCCCAAAGTGAATATGTCGAAGACGGCGGGCTCATCAGCTATGCGCCGAATTATCCTGATTTGTTCCGCCGCGCCGCGACCTACGTCGACAAAATTTTAAAGGGCGCCAAGCCCGCCGATCTTCCCGTCGAGCAGCCGACGAAGTTCGAGCTCGTGATTAATTTGAACACGGCCAAGCAGATCGGCCTGACCATTCCGCCCAACGTGCTCGCGCGGGCGGACAGAGTCATAAAATGACAGTGTTGAATTATGAGTGTTGAGTTATGAATTCAAAACTTAAAACTAAAAACTCAAAATTCGCGCTTGTCGCCGGCGCGCTTTTCTTCGCGCTGGCGGCAAACGCGCAGGCGCAGCAGCCGCCGCAGCCGCCGAAGAAGATGTCGCGCATCGGCTATTTATCGGCCGTGTCGGCGACGGCCGACACGCCGCGCATCGAGGCGTTCCGGCGCGGCCTCCGCGATCTCGGCTACATCGAAGGGCAGAACGTCAGCATCGAATATCGCTACGAGCCGGCCGATTTCGACCGGCTGACGCAAATGGCCGCCGAGCTCGTCGCGCTGAAGATCGACGTGCTCGTCACGGTTACGACCAACGCGGCGCAGGCCGCGCAGAAAGTAACGCGCAGCGTTCCGATCGTGTTCATGGGCATCACCGATCCGGTGACCGCCGGTCTCGCCGACAGCCTCGCGCGCCCGGGCAGAAACGCGACCGGCGTAACCAACATGGCGGCGATTTTGACCGGCAAGCGGCTGGAGATGCTGAAAGAAACCGTCGCCAAGATCGCGCGCGTGGCGGTCTTGTGGGATCCGAAGGGGCCCGGCTCGATCCCGCAGTGGAACGAAAGCCAGCAGCCCGCCCGCGATCTGGGATTGCAGCTCTATTCGATGGAGGTGAGCAGCGCCGACCGCTACGAGCCGGCGTTCAAAGAAGCCGTGAAAGCCCGCAATCAAGCGGTCTGGGTTACGCTGAATCCGCTCGCGAACTCGAATCAGAAGCGCATCGCCGATCTGGCGGCGAGCCACCGGCTGCCGTCGATCTGCGCGCGTGAGGACTACGCGGACAACGGCTGTCTCATGGCGTACGGGCCCGGCTATGCCGACGAGGGAAGAAACGGAGCGCGCTACGTCGACAAGATTCTCCGAGGCGCTAAGCCGGCGGAAATTCCCGTCGAGCAGCCGATGAAGTTCGACCTGATCATCAATTTAAAGACGGCGAAGCAGATCGGTATGACGATCCCGCCGAACGTGCTGGCAAGAGCGG
>DATDFN010000019.1:0-30408 GCA_036522615.1 Binatia bacterium
CCATTCCTGCCGCACGCGCGCGACGTCGTCGGGCGTAGCGTTTTCGCCGAGCAGCAAATACACCGGATCGCCCGGCGCGAGGTGCATGAGCAGAAAGACGATGAAAGAGATGCCGAGAAGAACCGGTATCGCACCGATGAGCCGGCGTCCGATCATGGCAGGCGAGCGTTATTGTCCGAGCTGTGCAAAGGAGCGATCGAGAACCTGCAGCGCGTGGTCGACTTGATCTTTGGTGACGTTCAGCGGCGGCGCGATGCGCACGACGTTGCCCCAGAGACCGCCCTTGCCGATGAGCAGGCTGTTCCGTTTGGTGGCTTCGAAGAGGCGCTTCAGCGACGCGGCGTCGGGTTTTTTGTTCTCGCCGACGAGCTCCAGCGCCTGCATCAAGCCCATGCCGCGGACATCGCCGATCACGGGGTATTTGCTCTTGAGCGCTTCTAATCCGTCGCGCAGGCGATCGCCCATGACGCGCGCGTTCTCGACGAGATTTTCCTCTTCGATGACCTCGATGGTCGCGTGCGCCGCCGCAGCGGTGACGGGATTGCCGCCGAAGGTCGAGATCGTCAGCCCCTTAATGCTGTCGGCGACTTCCGGCGCGGCGATCGTCGCGCCGATCGGCACCCCGTTCGCCATGCCTTTGGCGAAGGTCATGATGTCGGGCTCGACGCCCCAGTGCTCGATGCCGAACATCTTGCCGCCGGTGCGCCCCCAAGCGGTCTGCACTTCGTCGCAGATAAAAAGGCCTCCGTATTTTTTCAGGATCGCGACGATCTCGGAGAAATATTCTTTCGGCGGCGTGATATAGCCGCCGACGCCCTGGATCGGCTCGGCGATGAGCGCGGCCACCTGTCCCGATGTCTCGGTCTGGATCGCCTCTTCGAGGTCTTTGGCGCATTTGAGCTCGCAGCTCGGGTAGGTGAGGCCGAACGGACAGCGGTAGCAGTAGGCGTTCGCGATGTGATGGACGCCGGGAACCGTCGTCGGCGCGATGCGCCACGACGCGTTGCCCGTGAGGCTCAGCGCCATGTAGGAGCGGCCGCTGTAGCTGTGGCGCAGCGCGAAGACGTCCTGGCATTTGGTCGAGAGCTGCGCGATCAGCACCGCGGTCTCGTTCGCCTCCGTGCCGCTGTTGGTGAAAAACGATTTCTGCAGGCGGCCGGGAGTGATCTGCGCCATTTTTTCGGCCAGCCGCACGTGCGGCTCGTTGGGATAGAGCGTCGAGGCGTGCTGGAGCTTGTGCGTCTGCGCGTCGATCGCGGCGGTCACCTTTTCGTTGCAATGGCCGACGCTGATCGTGAGAATGCCGCCGAAGAAGTCCAGGTACTCCTTGCCCTCGATGTCGTAAATAAAGCTGCCCTTGGCGTGATCGACGACGAGCGGCTCGTCGTAATAATTGGCGACGGAGGAAAAGAGATATTTTTGGTGCTTGTCGAGAATTTCTTGTTTCTTCATCTTCCCTCAGTGGCGACGGAGAAATTCGAGAATCGGCGGATGGCCCTTCTCGGGCATCTCGCGGAGGTAGCCGTGCTTGCCGCCTTCGACGAGCACCAGCTCGGCGCCGGCGATTTTCTGAGCCAGCGCGCGGGACGATTCCACGTGGCTGCCCGTGCCGCCCTCGTGGGTGTCCTTGCTGCCGACGATCACGAGCGTCGGCGCTTTGATGTTATGCACGATATCCGTCGTCTCATGGCACTGCCGCGCGACGACGTGGCGCAGGTAGCATTTGAGCGGCGGCACCTCGTCAACGATGAGGTCCTGGAACTGCTTCACGACTTCAGGGTGACTCTTCATGAACTCGTCGCTGAACATGAAGCCCGGTCCCCAGTGGTCGTGCTGGTACTTCTCGTAGCCTTTGGAGATCATCTCGTAAGCGGCGTCGAGCGGCACGCCGCGCGGATAATCTTCCAGCGATTCGCTGTACTTGCCCGAGCCGGTGCCGGAGAGGACGAGGCTGCGGACTTTCCCTGGATGATCGAGGGCGATCCACTGCGCGACGCGGCCGCCCATCGAATGGCCCATGATGTGGGCGCGCTTGATTTCGAGCGCGTCCATCAACGCGGCGCAGTCCTGCGCGAAGCCGCGGGTGGAATAGGGAACGTCGGGCTTGTCGCTGCGGCCAAGCCCGCGGTGATCGTAGATGAGCACCTGGTAGTGCTTGGAGAACTCCGGCACCTGGAAGACGCGCCAGGGCGCGAGGCTGATGCCGGTGCCGGCGACGAGCACAAGCGGGTCGCCGTTGCCGTAGAGCTCGTAATAGAGATTGACGCCGTGGACGTTGACTTTGCCGCTTTTAACCGGCTTGGGACCTTCCATCGCTCCTCCCGTATGACGAGAAAAACGCTATCCAATCCGAAATTCGCTGTCAATGAGGCGTGCGGAGATTTGTCAGGGAGCCGTCGCCCATTCGGCGTCCGCCAATTTCCAGCCGCCGCCGAGCGCGCGGTAGAGTTGAACGATCACGACCAGCTGATCGAGCTGAGTCTGCGCGAGGGCGTTTTCCGCGGGAAAGAGCTGCTGCTGGGCTTCGAGCACTTCGAAGTAGCTCGAAAACCCGGCGAGGTAGCGCTGGGTCGAGACGCTGACCGATTCCTGCAGGTCGGCGACGGCGCGCGCCTGCTGGGCGCGCACCTCGGTCAATTTCTGCCGGGAGACGAGCGCGTTGGATACTTCGTGGAACGCGTTCAGCGCGGTCTGCTCGTAGCGGATTCGCGCTTCCTCCCATTCGGACTTGAACTGCTGGTATTGGCCGACCAGGCGGCCGCCCTGAAAAAGCGGTCCCGCGAGCGATGCGGCGGCGGACCACACCCGATTTTTGCCGGCGGTAATGGCGGAAAGCTCCGGACTCGCGAAGCCGAAAAGACCGGTGAGGTCGAGGCGCGGAAAGAAATCGGCGATCGCCACGCCGATGCGCGCGTTGGCGGCGACGATCTGCTGCTCGGACTGGCGGATATCCGGCCGGCGCTCGAGAAGATCGGAGGGAATCCCGGCCGGCACCTCCGGCGGCAGCCGCTGCGCCGTCAGCGCGGCGCCCCGAGTGACGGGCGCGGGATTGCGGCCGAGCAGCAGATTGATCTGGTTTTCTTTGAACACGATGAGCCGCTCGAGGTTTGGTACGGTCGCGGCGGTCTGCGCGAGCGATGCGGAAGCCCGCGCGGTCTCGAGGCGCGATGCGACGCCGCCCTCGAGGCGGCGGCGGAAGATGTCGAGGCTGTCGCGAAAGCTCTCGGTCGTGCGACGAGCGATCTCGAGCTGGAGATCCAGCTCGAGCAGCTCGAAATAGGCCTGGGCCACATCGCTCACGAGCGAGAGCATGACGCCGCGGCGCGCCTCCTCGTTGGCGAGGATCTGTGCGCGCGCCGCTTCGTCGGCGCGGCGGATGCGGCCCCAGAGATCGATCTCCCACGAAGCGTTTAAGAGGCCCGCGAAGGCATTGACCGTCTTGCCGGCCGTCGATGCCACACGATCGCCGATGGCGTTCTTGCCGCGCCCCGTATCGCCTTCGTAGCCGAGCTGCGGGAAGAACTCCGAACGCACCTGGACCGCGACGGCGCGGGCCTGCTCGATGCGCTGCACCGCCACGAGCAAATCGTAATTATTCGCGAGCGCGTCTTTGATCAAAGATGCGAGCGCGGGGTCGTTGAAGACTTCCCACCAGGGAAGGTCGGCGATCGACGCCTGCTGGGCGGCGCCTTCTTCGCCGCGAAAAACCGGCGGCGACGCGACCTCCGGCCGTTTATAGTTCGGCCCCAAGGCGCAGGCGGAGAGCGCGAGCATGGCGGTCAGTGCGGCGAAAGCGGGCGCGATGCGGTGCGTTTCCATCCTCCTCACCACAGCATTTTCAGCGGTTCACTCCGGCTGCGGCGCAGGCGCGGCGGCGGCATGCTCTTCTTTGCGCCGGCTGAGCCGTTCGATGACGTAGAACGAGACCGGGATGAGAAAACTCGCGACGATCGTGTCGGCGAGCATGCCGACGATGACGACCGTGCCGAGCGTGCGCCGCGCCGAGCTGCCGGCGCCCGCCGCAATCCATAGCGGCGCGCAGCCAAGAATGAAGGCGAGCGAAGTCATGAACAGCGGCCGGCGGCGCAACCGCATTCCCTCGAGAGCCGCTTCCATCAACCCGCGGCCTTTTTCGAATTCCATCTTGGCGAACTCGACGATCAGGATCGCGTTCTTTGCAGCCAGGCCGATCAGGACGATGAGGCCGATCTGCGCGTAGACGTCGAGGGACATATGGCGCATCCACAGGCCGAAAAACGCGCCGAAGACGGCGATCGGCACCGTGAGCAGCACGGAGAACGGCAGCGACCAGCTCTCGTAGAGCGCCGCCTGGATGAGAAAAACGAACAGCAGCGAGAAAGCGAAGACGACGCTCGCCGGCACGCCCTCTGCCGCTCTTTTCTCCTGGAACGACATGCCCGCGTAGTCATAGCCCATTTCGCGCGGCATGGTCTGCGCGAACACCTCTTCCAACGCCGCCATCGCTTGGCCCGAGCTGTAGCCCGGCGCCACGATGCCGTTGATCTGCGCGGCTCTGTATCCGTTGAAGCGGACGGTGAACTCCGGACCGTAGGTGGTGCGCATATTAATCAATGTCGAGAGCTGAACCGGCTGCCCGTCGCCGTTGCGCACGCGGAAGAGCCCGACGTTGTTAGCGTCGGTGCGAAACTCCCCCTCCGCCTCCACGTAGACCTGCCACACGCGTCCGAAGCGATTAAAAAAATTGACGAAAAATCCGCCCATGAACGCCTGCAGCGTTCTATACACCGCGCCCAGGTCGACGCCTTGCTTCAGCACCTTGTCCCGATCGACGTCGGCCAAGACTTGCGGCGCGCTGGCGATCAGCGTCGTCGTCAATGTGGTGAATTCCGGGCGCTTGCGCGCGGCCTCGAGAAAACGCTCGGTGTTCTGCGCTAGAAAACCGATGTCCTGGCCGGAGCGGTCTTCGAGCATGAACGTCGTGCCGCCCGAAGTGCCGATGCCGGGGATCGCCGGCGGCGAGAAGCTGAACGCCTGCGCCTCCGGAAGCCCGGCGAGGCGCTGATTCAAGCTATGCTGGATATCGGCCGCCGTAAGCCCCGGGCGCTCGCTCCATGGCTTCAGCGTGACGAAAAAGAACGCGTTGTAAGTCGTGTTGACGAAGCTCAACAGGCTGAAGCCGACGACCGTATTATAGCTCTGCACGCCGGGCGTGTCCTTGAGGATGGCCTCGATGCGCTTGGCGGTCGCATCGGTGCGCTGCAGCGATGCGGCGATCGGCAGCTGGACGTTGATAAAGAAATACCCCTGATCCTCTTCCGGCAGGAACGACCGCGACAGCGACGATCCGAACAGACCGGCGCCGACCGCGATAACGATTAAGAGCACGATCGAGAAAATGGCTTTGTGAAGCAGAACGTCGCTGCCAACCAAGTACACGTGCATCACTTTCTCGAAACCGTGGTTGAAGCCGTCGAAGAAGCGGCGCAGAAGCCCGCGCGACTGCGTGCGCGGCCGGAGCAGCATCGCCGACAGCGCCGGCGACAGCGTGAGCGCGTTGAAAGCCGAGATGAGCGTCGAGATTGCGATCGTGATCGCGAATTGATTGTTGAGCCGCCCTTGAATGCCGCCGATGAAGGCCACCGGGAGGAACACCGAGGCGAGGATCAGCGCGATGGCGATGACCGGGCGCGAGACCTGCTCCATCGCGGTCAGCGTCGCGTCGCGCGGCGAGAGGCCGTGCTCGATGTGCTGCTCGACCGCCTCGACGACCACGATCGCGTCGTCGACGACGAGACCGATCGCGAGGACGAGGCCGAAGAGCGACAGCGTATTGATGGAGAATCCGAGCAGCGGAAAAACGGCGAAGGTGCCGATGAGCGACACCGGCACCGCGAGCAGCGGAATCAAGGTCGCGCGCCAGTTTTGCAGAAAGATGAAGACGACGAGAATGACCAGGATCAGGGCCTCGACGAGCGTCGTGATGATCTCCTTGATGCCTTCGCTCACCGCGAGTGTCGTGTCGAGCGAGACCGTGTAGGCGAGATCTTCCGGAAAGCGCTGCTTCACCTCGTCCATCAGCGCGCGCACGCGGTCAATCGTATCGAGCGCGTTGGAGCCGGGCAGCTGATAGACCGCGATGATCGCCGAGGGCGATCCGTTGACGCGCCCGATTTGATTGTAGCTCTGCGCGCCGAGCTCCACCCGCGCCACGTCCCTCATGCGGACGATGCCGCCGCCGGCGTCGGCGCGGAGCACGATCTCGCCGAACTCCTCGGGAGAGAGAAGACGTCCCTGGGCGCGCACCGTGTAGGTGTACTCCTGGCCTTTCGGCACCGGCTCGGCGCCGATCTGCCCCGCGGGGTTGACGGTATTCTGATTGGTCAGCGCGGTGATGATGTCGTTGACGGTGATGCCCAGGCTCGCCAGCGTGTCGGGCCGCACCCAGAAGCGCATGGCGTACTGGCCGGCCCCGAAAATCGACACCTGGCCGATGCCCTGCACCCGGCTCATGGGATCGTTAATATTGATGTAGGCGTAGTTGGCGAGAAAGGTGGCGTCGTAGGTGTCCTTCGGCGAGTAAAGCGAGATGAGCGCCAGCGGGCTCGTCGCCGACTTGCGGATCGTTACGCCCTGGTTGCGCACGTCGAGCGGCAGCTGCGACTCGGCCTGGAGATAGCGCATCTGCGTCAAGATCTGGTCGTCGTTGGGATTTGTGCCGACGTCGAAATCGACCCGGAGCCGCATGAGGCCGCTGGCGGAGTTGACCGATTGCATGTAGAGCGCATTATCGACGCCTTGCATCTGCTGTTCGATCGGCGTCGCGACGGACTGCTCGACGGTGATGGCGTCCGCGCCGACGTACGTCGCCTGAAGAAAAATCTCCGGCGGCGCGACGTCGGGAAGCTGCGCGATGGGAAGGCGGAATAAAGAGACGAGGCCGATGATGACGGTCACGATCGAGATGACGATCGCGATGATGGGATGATAAACAAAAAATCGCGGCATGGGTCAGTCGGCTTTCGATTGCGCGGTGCCCGACGGCGGCGTGGATTGGGCCGTTTCCGTGAACGGCCTAGGGTTCACCACCATCCCTTCCTTCACCTTTTGCGTGCCCTCCGCGACGACGTGCTCGCCGGGCTTGACGCCCGATTGGATGATCCACCGCGAGCCGATTCGGTCGCCGACTTTGACCGGGCGTACGTGGACGTGGTTATCGGCGCCGACCACGGCGACTTGATACGACCCTTGCAGTTCGGTCACTGAGCGCTGCGGCACGAGCAAGGCGCCCTCGGCCGTTCTCGGCGCTGCTTTGACGCGCACGAATTGTCCCGGGCGCAGCACGTTGCCGGGATTAGGAAAAAGCCCCTGAAGCCTCAGCGCGCCGGTCTTCACGTCGACTTCCCGGTCGGCGAACGAGAACGTCCCCCTATGCGGATAGAGCGTGCCGTCGGCGAGAATCATCTGCAGTCGAATATTCCGCTCCCGCTCGGCGCGCTTCTCCGGGTCGGGGTTCATGCGCAGCCAGTTAAGGTGCTCCTGCTCGCTGACGTAGAAGTAAACCTTGATCGGGTCGACGGTCGACATCGTGGTCAGCGCGGTATTGGTCTGGACGAGGTCGCCGACCTGCGCCTGCGCCACGCCGGCGATGCCGTCGATCGGCGCGATGACCTTCGTGAATTCGAAGTTGAGCTGCGCTTGCGCGACGGCCGCCTTGGCGGCGGCGACCGCCGCTTCATTGCCGAGATTCGCCTGAACGGCGTTGTCGAGCTCCTGTTGGCTGACCACCTGATCTTTCGCTAAAGGAGTGAGGCGGCGGACATCGATCTGCGTTTTGCCGAGCGCGGCTTCAGCCTGCTGTAGCTGGCCTTTGGCCTGATCGAGAGCTGCTTGATAGGGTCGCGGATCGATCTCGAACATGAGCTGGCCGGCCTTGACGAATGCCCCTTCCTTATACGTTTGGCGGAGCAAATAGCCGGTGATGCGCGCCTGGATCTGCGCATTGACGTAGCCCACGAGCGTGCCGACCCACTCGGAGTAGATCGGCACGTCTCTCTGCTCGACGGAGACGACCTCGACGTCAATCGGTTTGGTCTCGGCTTTAGGCTGCTGCCGGCAGCCGAGGAAGGAGATGGTAATTATTAAGGCAGAGAGTACATGCCAGAAGGTGTGGAAGAATCGATACACGGGGAAATGCCCTGTAAGAAAAACCGTATCCTTACAACACGGGAATACCGAAACGTATACCTCTCGCGATCACGGTCATGCATTGTGTCGCACTGGCCGACCTGCGAAAATAAAAAGCCTCAGGGGTGACCAGAGGTTATATCAATGTGGGCACAAAAATTTGCATTTGCAATAGGTGTTGTTTTGACGGTGCTCATCGCCGCGGGCATGTCGTCCGCGGCTCCGGCCGAAGACACGGATCGAGCGGTTGAATATCTGCTCGACCAGGTTGCGCGATCGGATTGCACATTCATCCGCAACGGCCAGAGTTATGATGTTCAGCAGGCCATGGCGCATCTACGCTCGAAATACAAATATTTCAAAAGTCAGATTCAGACGCCGGAAGATTTCATCCGGCTGGCGGCTACAAAAAGCGAAATTACGGGCAAACCCTATCAGATAAGGACGCGTGACGGCCGGGTTTTTACCTCGGCCGAGTGGTTGACCGGGATTCTTGCTGAATACCGCAGTATCCAGCCTGCCTCCGCGAATCCGCCGTAAAGCGCAAAACTCTGGCCCTTCTTATCGACAGCGGCAGACGTGTCCCTTTGTGGTTCGAATCTTTTCCCCGAGCGTCGGTCTTAAGCCGCGTTCGGGCCGAGTGAAAAAAAGCGCCGACGCTGGCCGGCGCGCGGGACCTTCTCTGCCCGCCGGAGCCGGGGTTCAAGACCGAACCGCCGGCTCCGTCCCCCCGGGCAGAACCGTATAAAATCTTTCGGATTAGTTTTGCTGAAACGCCATCCTGTTGTCGTTTTTCTCCGTCACCCGCTCTTCAAGACGAAGATCGCGCAGCCGCTTCTGAAACCACGTGTTGTTGGGCCATTTCCAGGGGTGGTGCGGCAAGGCGTCTCCGAGATAGGGGGCGCCGTTCACTTTGCTTTGTTGAAAGATGGTTTGCCATTTCATAGCCGACCTCCTTTTCAATCCGCCTCCGCGGCGGTCCTCATCCCAACCCTAGCGCTATTGCGCTCTTCCTTTTCGATGCCCGTGTTCGCGGGCTCCGTTCGTGCCCCAACAGCGCGAAGAGACGGCGCTCGGATAAATCGTTGACCCGGGCGAGATATCCGCTGCGCGTCAGCGCGCTCACAAGCGTTTGCGGGGAACGCCAGTCGCTCCACAAAATCCCTTCGACCGGCAAAGTCAGCAAAGCGTCGGGCCTTTCCTCCGGCAGCCGCTCGAGTAAATCGGCCGAGAAGTCGCACGCGTCGATGTCTTTATAGACATCGGCGACCGCATGCCTTTCGCGCCGGCTGCCGATGACGGGCCCGAGGCGTTCGAAAGCGGCGTGGAGCGAGGGTGTCAGACGTGCGGTGAGATCTAAGAGCGTGAACGCCTTGAAAACGATCGCCATTGTATTCCAAAGGGCGCCGCGCTCGAGGATCTGCGACAATGCCGCTTTCGAGGGATTCTCCGCGAAAGACGCCACACGCTGCGCGCCGAAGCCGCGGAGCCTATCCGGTTCGCCGGCGGGTACGATATAGCCGTAATCGGTCTCGGCCGCTTCGGGCTTTACACCGAGCAGCAGGAGGCTCGCTGGGCTTCGTTCCACGGTCCGCGAAGCCAGATAGAGGTAGCTGACGAATCGATTTTCTTCCAAGACGAAATGATCGGCCGGGAAGAGCGCAACCGTCGCGAGCGGATCGCGATGATAAATATGCAGCAGAGGCAGCAGCGCCTCCGGCAGCGATCCTTTGTCCTCCGGCTGCACGATCACCGTGCCTCGCGGTCTCCCGGCGATCTGCCGGCGCACATCGGGCCGCTTCATATGCTCCCGACCGACGGAAACGAAAAGGCGCTCCGGCGCGATGAGTTTCTCGGCGCGCGCGAGCGTATGCTCCAGCATTGAGCGCTTGCCGATGAAGCTGACAAACGGCTTCGGCAAGTCGTCGCCGCGGAGCTTCCGAATAAACGGCGCCAGACGCGTATCGGCGCGCGCGGCGAGCACCACGCCGTAAATCGATGACGAGTGCGGTTTTTTCTTGGCGGGATGGCTTTGCATCGGCAGTGGTCCGCGCAACAAGTCGCTCGGGTAGATTACCTGCTGGAAGCGCTTGGACAAATAGGGCGGTTACCCTAATCCGGGGGCGGAAAATTCCGGTCACAAGGGAAAACCCGACCTTATAAGGGGCAGGGAAGTGGCGGATTACAGGCTAAAAACCAGGAACCGTAGTACGAAGCTCACCACGCTGAGAACGATCGCTCCGAGCAGCGCGGGGCCGAAACCATGGACCGCAAATCCCGGGACCAGCATGGCCGCGAACAGGAGCATGAGCGCGTTGATGACAATAAGAAATAGACCGAAGGTGAGAATAGTGACCGGCAGGGTGAGGATTTTAAGCACGAATCCGAGCGTCGCGTTGACGAGTCCGATAACGACAGCGGCGAGCAGCGCGGTGCCGAAGCCGCGGACCTCAAAACCCGGCACGACGTGCGCGACGATAAGGATGCTGAGCGCGCTTAGGAGCCAGTGTAGGATGAGAACCATGGCGCAGCCCTCCGTTGAGGCATTGTAGCGCCGATCGCCGCCGGCCGCAAACTTTTTTCCATGGGCTAGGTATGTTATGAAACTCAAAGACCGGAGAGGTGACCGAGCGGTTGAAGGTGCACGACTGGAAATCGTGTATGCCGTTAATAGCGGCATCGGGGGTTCGAATCCCCCCCTCTCCGCCATTTTCCACTCGCCGGGCGCCGATTTTTTCTTGATTCTTCGGCCCGATCGGCGTACGCTTTTTTCAAGCTCACCGGAATTCCGCAGCTCGAAGCGAGCCGGAAATTCGCTCAGGAGCGCCGGATGTCGATTGCTGATAGCCGGGCCCTGTGCAAGGCGGTCCCGCAAACCCCGTCAGGTCCGGAAGGAAGCAGCGGTAGCGGCTTTACCCCTGTGCCACAGGCAAACCCGGCTGTCAGCAATGGGCATCCGGCCTCGCTTCGTTCGGTATCGGCATCTTAGACGGCAAATCACATTGCCGTTTGAGTTTGAAATTTAGATTCCCGAAGGGATCATGTCGTATCTCGTTCTCGCGCGAAAATGGCGGCCGCAGACGTTCAAAGACATCGTCGGCCAGGGCCATGTCACACAAGTCCTGCGCAACGCGATCGGCGCCGGCAGAATCGCGCACGCCTATCTCTTCACGGGCGTTAGAGGCGTCGGCAAGACGACCGCGGCGCGCGTGCTCGCCAAGGCGCTCAACTGCGAGCGCGGACCCGCCGCCGACCCGTGCAACGAATGCTCCCAGTGCGTGGAGATCACCGAAGGCCGCTCGCTCGACGTCTACGAGATCGACGGCGCCTCGAACCGGGGCATCGACGAAGTCCGGCAGATCATCGAGAACGTCAAATACCAGCCCGCGCGCAGCCGCTTCAAGATCTACATCATCGACGAGGTCCACCAGGTCACCAAGGACGCCTTCAACGCGCTGTTGAAGACCCTCGAAGAGCCGCCCGAGTTCGTCAAGTTCATTCTCGCGACCACCGAGCCGCACCGGCTGCCCGAGACGATTCTCTCGCGCTGCCAGCGCTTCGACTTCCGCCGTATTCAGACGCGCGAGACGGTAGAGCGGCTGAAAGAGATCGCCGCGAAAGAATCGCTTAAAATCTCCGACGGGGCGCTGCTGCTGCTCGCGCGCGAAGCGGAAGGGAGCATGCGCGACGCCCAGTCGTTGCTGGAGCAGATGCTCTCCTACGCGCCTCCGGGAAGCGGCGCGCCGATCGACGAGCGCTTGGTGGAAACTATTCTGGGAGTCACTGATCGCCGCGTGCTCTACGACATTTCCGCGGCGGTGCTTCAGGCCGACGCGAAAAAGGCGGTCGAGATCGTCGCGCAAGTCGTTGATCAAGGGAAGGACGTGACGCGGCTTTCGCGCGAGCTCGTCGAACATTTCCGCAATTTGCTCGTGGCGCGGCTCGCCGGCGGCGGAAATGCTGCGTCGGCGCCCGCCGAAGCGCGTGGGCAACTTTTGGATTTACCGGACCAGGAGATCGCCGATCTCGAACGGCAGGCGGCAGGGGTCTCGCCTGAGGCGTTGCTCGACTATTTTAAATTCATCGCCGGCGGCGACGAGGAAGTCGCGCGCTCGCCTTATCCGCGCTTCGCGCTGGAAGCGGCGCTCGTCCGGCTGGCGACGCTATCGGCCGCCGTTCCGATCACCGAGCTTATCGACCGCCTGGACGGTTTGGAAAAGCGACTTTCGCGCGGCGACTCTCGTCCGGCCGCGGCGCGGCCGGACGCACGGCCGGCTGCCGATCCCGTGTCCACCACTTTTCGACCGCCGAGCGCGGAGACGACTTCCGCGCCTGCTGCCGAAACGCCGCAACCGCCCCGTGCTCCGAGCGGCTCGACGGCCGCTGGGACGCCCTCCGAGCAATGGCAAAAATTCGTCGCTTTCGTCACGCAGCAGAAGAAATTGCTGGCAACTTATTTGGATCAGGCGGAGCCGCTCGCGGTGCCGCCGGGACCGTTAACAATCGGGGTCGCCGGCCGGCTCAATTTCACCTGCTTGCAGGATCCGGAAACTTTCTCAGCGCTCAAAGAATTCGCCAAAAGGTTTTTCTCGACCGATGTTTCCGTGTCGCTCTCGCTGCTGCAGGAGAAAAGGGCGCCGAGCGAGACCCCCGCGGCCCCGGGCTCCAACTCGAGCGACGTCGTAAGGGACGCGCTCAGAATCTTCGGCGGGTCCGTCCGGCAGATCAAGCGGCCGGAGTAAACTGAAAGGATTTTATGTCCAAGGGTTTCAGCGGCATGGGAAATCTTTTCAAGCAGGCGCAGGAGATGCAGGCGAAGCTCGCCCGCGTTCAGGAAGAGCTCGCGCACCGCACGGTCGAGGGCTCTTCAGGCGGCGGCATGGTGCGCGTCACCGTCACGGGGCAGCTGAATCTCGCCTCGATCAAGATCGATCCCGCGGTCGTCAACGCCGACGAGCGCGAGATGCTGGAGGATCTCGTGCTCGCCGCCGTTAACGAGGGCATGCGCTTGGCGCGCGAGATGGCCGCGGAGGAGATGAGCAAGATCACCGGGGGAATGAAAATTCCCGGGCTGACGTAAAAGTTTTACTATGGCAAATTATCCTGCGCCGCTGGCGCGTCTCATCAAAGAACTATCGAAGCTGCCCGGCATCGGCGAGAAGACCGCCGGCCGCCTCGCGTTTCACCTTCTGAAGGAGAGCGCCGAGGAAGTCGAGGCGCTGGCCGAGAGCGTCGCGCGCCTTAAGCGCGAGCTGGGGCTTTGCGCGACCTGCTTCGGCCTGAGCGAAGTCGTCCCGGGAAACGGCGACCGGCCGCAATGCGGCATCTGTCGAGACCCGCGCCGCGAGCGTGAAAAGATCTGCGTCGTCGAAGATCCTTCGGACTTGATGGCGGTGGAAAAATCGCAGGAGTACAGAGGTCTTTACCACGTGCTCCACGGCACGATCTCTCCGCTCGACGGCATCGGCCCCGACGCGCTCAGGATCAAGGAGCTGCTGGAGCGCGTTAACGCCGAAGGCGCGCGAGAGATCATCGTCGCGACGAATCCAACGGTCGACGGCGAGGCGACCGCGCTCTACCTGTCCAAGACGCTCAAGCCGCTGGGCATCATCGTGACGCGCATCGCGCGCGGACTGCCGATGGGCGGCGACCTCGAATACACCGACGCCGTGACCTTAGGCAAGGCGTTCGAAGGCAGAAGAGAAATTTAGCAGACCGCCGCTTGACCATCGGCGATTAGCTCGCCCGCGGCTCTCCCATGAAGTCGCACACCGAATACCTCTGGTTCAACACTAAGCGCGAGCGCGAGTTCGTCAACATCACGGACAAGGCCGCCGAGATTCTCGAGAAGAGCGGCGTCCGCGAAGGGATGATGCTCGTCTCCGCGATGCACATCACCGCCGGGGTGTACGTCAACGACGCCGAGGACGGGCTCATTGAGGATATTCAAGAATGGCTGGAGCGGCTCGCGCCGCGCGGCGACTACCGCCATCACCGAACCGGCGAGACCAACGGCGACGCGCACTTGAAAAACTTGCTTATCGGCCATCAGGTGATCCTGCCGATCACAGCCGGCCGGCTCGACCTCGGCCCGTGGCAGCAACTCTACTACGCCGAGTTCGACGGCCGGCGCCGCAAGCGCGTCATCGTCAAGGTGATCGGCGAGTGACCGGGCGGGCGATTGGTCTTTAGTTTCTCGATCAGGACCGCTGTGCTTTGCGCAGCTTTTCGGGCTCGGCGATGGCGGCTCCATTCGCCGCCGGCAGGAAAACCTTCGCGGTCGTTCCTTTTTGGACGCGGCTTTCGATCTCCAACCGTCCGCCGTGCGCCTGAACGATGTGTTTGACGATCGCAAGCCCGAGGCCGGTGCCGCCCATCTCGCGCGAGCGCGCCTTGTCGACGCGATAAAAGCGCTCGGTCAGGCGCGGGAGATCCTTTTCGGGAATTCCACATCCGGTGTCGCTGACCGCGATCTCGACCGCCGTTCCGTGATCGGCGGCGACGGGCGAGGCAGCGACCTCGATTTTCCCGCCTTCGGGAGTGTACTTTACCGCGTTATCCACCAGATTGATGAGCAACTGCTGCAGCCTATCCGTATCGCCGACGATTTCCGGCAAGCCGGCGGCCGACCGCTCGGAGAGGGTGATGTTCTTTTTCGCCGCGCGGTCTTGAAATATCTCCAGCACCCGATGGATCAGCTCAGCCGGCCGAAGTTTATCCTGGTTCAAATGGATCTTGCCGGACTCGAGGTCCGAGAGTGTAAGCAGGTC
Organism: Binatia bacterium; assembly: GCA_036522615.1. GTDB lineage: Bacteria > Desulfobacterota > Binatia > UBA9968 > UBA9968 > JAJPJQ01. The sequence goes on from DATDFN010000019.1 coordinate 14,937, forward strand.
GTCGATGAGCCGCCCGAGTCTCTCTGAGTGGCGCTGGATGATGTCGAGGAAGCGCTCGGCCTCCTTTGGATCGGCCGGGGGCGATTGCAGCAGGGTCTCGGCATAGCCGCGAATCGCCGTCAGCGGCGTGCGCAGCTCGTGCGACACGTTCGCGACGAGATCCGCCCGCATGGTTTCCAGGCGCTTGATTTCCGTGACATCGTGGAAGACGAGAATAAAGCCGACGGGTTTCTCGTCGGCGCCGCGCAAATCGACCGCCGTAACGCTCAGCCAGCGGCCGTCGTCGAACGAAATATCTTTGACGAAACGCTCAGACGATAGGTCGCGCGCTAGGATTTCCTTCACCAGATTCCGCATCTCCGGATTGCGCGAGAATTCCATCAGCGACGCGCCCTGCGGCGTCGGGTGCGGCAGGCCGAACATGCGCTGCGCGTTTTGGTTCGAGAGGATGAGCCTGCCGCGGGTGTCGAGCACCAGGACGCCTTCAGTCATGCCGCGCAGGATCGAATCGAGCTTTTCCTTCTCGCCCACGATGCCGCGGATCTTGTCCTGAATCGCCAGGCTCATCGAATTCAGGTTGCGCTCCAGGACCGTGAATTCGTCCTCGCGGCCGAGCGCGATCGACGGAGGAAACGATCCGCGCGAGACGTTCTCGGAGAATTCCACCATGCGCTGCACGCGCCGTTCGATCTGGCGCGAGAAGACGAAAGCCGGCAACAGGCCGACTACGAAAAACAGCAGCAGCCCGGTGAGAATCGCCTTTCGTATCGACCGCTCGGCTTCGTCGATCGTGCCGAGCGGAAGAGAGAGGCGGACGATGCGGCGGTTTTGGGGCTCGAAGGCGGCGCGATAGAGCATCTCGTGACGCACGGTCGTGCTGAAGCGCGCGATGGTTCCGGTGCCCGAGGATAGCGCCTGCAGCACTTCCGGGCGCGTGCCGTGATTTTCCATAGCGCTCGACGTTTCTTCCGAATCGCCCAGCACCTTGCCGTCGAGCGCGATCACGGTGATGCGCACCCCGAGGTCGCGCTCGAGGCCGCGGCAAATTTCGTCGAGCGCGGCTCCCTCTATCCCGAGCGGCAGAAGCCGGCTTACGACGCGCGCCTCCTCGACCATTCTGCCCGAGAGCGACGCGGTATGAAACTCTTTGATGGCGTTGACCGCGTAGAAATAGAAAACTGCGAATAGAAGGAGAGCGATGCCGAGATACGCGAGAAAGAACTTGACGGCGGCGCTACTTTTCCAGGGCCTTTTCATCGAATTTATATCCGACGCCCCGAACGGCGAGCACCCATTCGGGTTTGCGATCGTTCTTTTCGATCGCCTTGCGGAGCCTCCGGATATGCACGTCGACCGTACGCGGGTCGACGAAAACGTCGCCGCCCCAGACGCGGTCGAGAAGCTGGTCGCGCGTGAGCACGCGGTTGGGATTTTGCACCAGGAAGCGGAGGAGCTCGAACTCCTTTAACGTCAAGCGGGCGGCCTTGCCGCGGATCATCACTTCGTAGGTGGCAAAATTCATCTTCAGACCGCCTTTTTCGTAAACCTCGGCGGCCGGCGAAGCGGTTTGCATGTCGCTGCGCCGCAGAATCGCCTTGACGCGCGCGACCAATTCGCGCGGGCTGAACGGCTTGGTGAGGTAATCGTCCGCTCCCATTTCGAGGCCGACGACGCGGTCCGCCTCGCTCGCCTTGGCCGTAAGCATGAGTATCGGGATGCGCGCCGTCTCCGGCCGCTCGCGCAGCCGCTTACAGATCTCCAAGCCCGAAAGGCCCGGAAGCATGAGATCGAGAATGATGAGATCCGGCTTTTCGCGATCGAGCATCCGCAGCGCCTTTTCGCCGTCCTCGGCTTCGACGGTCTGCAGCCGCTCCTGCACGAGATTATAGTGTACGAGCTTGCGAATGTCCGGTTCGTCTTCGACGACGAGAATTTTTCTGCCCGCCATGAAATCGCGTTCAGATCGTCTGCGGAATCTCTTTCATGTGACGGATGCTCTTTCCCTTGACCATGAAGACCACCATCTCGGCGATATTGGTCGCGTGGTCGCCGATGCGTTCGAGGTACTTCGAGATCGAGCTGATTTTCATCGCGCGGCTGACCGTGTGCGGATCCTCGATCATAAAGCTGATCGTCTCTCGGAAGATCTGGCTGTTGAGATCGTCAACTTCCTGATCCTCTTTGCAGACCTTGAGGGCCAGCGAGGTATCTTCGCGAACGAACGCGTCGAGACTCTCGCGGATCATGTTCTCCGAGATGCGCGCCATGCGCGGGATGTCGATGTAGGGCTTGAGCTGCGGCTCTTCGTTGAGCTCCAGAGCGCGCTCGCAGATGTTGACCGCCATGTCGCCGATGCGTTCGAGATCGGTCGTGATCTTCAGCGCCGTGGTGATGAAGCGGAGGTCTCGCGCGGCGGGCTGGTGCAAGGCGAGCAGCTGGATGCAGAGATCGTCGATCTCGACGTCGAGGCGGTTCACCTCGTGGTCGCGTTGGATGATCGTCTCGGCGAGCTTGGAATCGCGCTCGACGAGCGAGCTCACCGCCTTCTGGATCTGATCCTCCACGAGCCCGCCCATGTAGAGGATGTCTTCGCGGAGCTTCTTAAGATCTTCGCCGTACTTTTTATCGGTATGTTGAGTCAGCATAAAACTCCCTCAAGCTTCGCCGGCGGCTCAGCCGAACCTGCCGGTTATATAATCTTCGGTCTGCTGCTTGTCGGGGTTGGTGAAGATCTTGCTCGTAACTCCGTATTCTACCAGTTCCCCTATGTAGAAAAAAGCCGTGAAATCCGAGACGCGCGCGGCCTGCTGCATATTATGGGTCACGATCACGATCGTGACGCTTTCCTTGAGCTCGTGGATCAACTCTTCGATCTTCGCGGTTGCGATCGGATCGAGCGCCGAGCAGGGTTCGTCCATGAGCAGTACTTCCGGCTCGACGGCTAGCGCGCGGGCGATGCAAAGGCGCTGCTGCTGGCCTCCGGAAAGGCTGGTTCCCGGCTGATGCAGTTGGTCTTTGACTTCGTCCCACAAGGCCGCCGCACGAAGGCTTTTTTCCACTTTCTCCTGAATCAGACGGCGGTCGCCGGTGCCGTTCAGCCGGAAGCCGGCGACCACGTTGTCGTGGATCGACATCGTGGGAAACGGGTTAGGCTTCTGGAAGACCATCCCGATCTTGCGCCGGACTTCGACGGGATCGATGCCCGGGCCGTAAACATCCTTGCCGTCGAGAAGCACCTTGCCCTCGACGCGCGCGCCGGGCGTGACTTCGTGCATGCGGTTCAAGCAGCGGATAAAAGTCGATTTGCCGCAGCCGGAAGGGCCGATGATCGCGGTGACCTTGCGGCTTTTTATCGCCAGGCTCACATTTTTGACCGCGCGCGTCTTCCCGTAATAGACGCTCAGGCCGTCGACCTCGATGCGGATCGCCTCGGGTTCGGGCTGCTGCGCGCGCTCGGGCGTGCGCGGCTCCATGCCGCCGCCGCGGCTCTCGTCGAGCGCGTAGCCTTCGTTATTCATGGGATTTACCTCTTAAGAATGCGCGCGTGAGAACGCTCGTGAAGAGCACGAACACGAGCAGGATGAACGAAGCGGCCCAGGCCTTTTGATGCCAGTCTTCATACGGAGCGGTGGCGTAAGTGTAAATCAAGAGCGGCACCGTCGCGATCGGCTTGCCCATGTTAAAGCTCAAATAGGGGTTGCCGAAGGCCGTGAACAGCATCGGCGCGGCTTCGCCCAGTGCGCGCGAGATCGCCAGCACGACGCCCGTGAGCAGTGCGCGCGACGACACCGGGAGTACGACGCGCAGAATCGTGCGCCATTTCGGGATGCCGAGCGCGAGCGACGCCTCGCGAAGCGAATCGGGAACGAGGCGGAAGGCTTCGTGCGCGCTGATCAGGATGATCGGAATCATGATGAAGGCATAGGCGACGGAGCCGGAAAAGCCGGAGAAGCCGCCCAGCGGCCGCACGACCAGGGCGTAGGCGAACAGCCCTACGACGATGGACGGGACACCGGTCAGGACCTCGGCGAGAAAACGCACGAAGCGGCCGAACCCCGCGGTGGGAAACTCGTTCACGAAAACCGCGGCGCCGAGGCCGATCGGCACGGCCATCGCCGCCGCGCAGAGCACGACCATTGCGCTGCCGATGAGCGCGTTGAGGATGCCGCCGCCGTTTTCGCCTGGCGGCAGCGGCAGAGAAGTGAGGAACTCCCAATTCACGGCCGCAGCGCCGTGATAGAGGACATATCCCAGGATCGTCACGAGAAAGAAGATCGTCACGCCCGCGCACAGGAACATACCGCCGACCGCGAGGCGCTCGGTTATCTTGCGTCGGATAAAGCGCCGGCGCGAGACAGCTGCGTTCACGTCGCTCATTCGAAGATCGCCACCTTTCCCTTCGACAGGCGCCAGATGAGAAGCTGCGCCAGGAGGCTGATACAGATCGTAATGCCGAACAGCACCAGTCCGACATAAATCAGCGACGAGACGTAGAGACTGTAAGTCGCCTCGGTGAACTCGCTCGCGATCTGGCTCGCCATGCTGTGGACGGGATCGAAAAGCGAATGAATCAGGTCGAAAGAATTGCCGCCGACCATCGTCACGGCCATCGTCTCGCCGATGGCGCGGCCGAGGCCGAGAATAACCGCGCCGACGAGGCCGACGCGCGCGTAGGGAAGGGCGACCTTCCAGATCGCCTCCCATTTCGTCGCGCCGAGCGCGAGCATGCCTTCGATTTGGAGCCGCGGCACAGTGAGCAGAATGTCGCGCGAGATCGCCGTGATGATCGGAATCACCATGATGGCGAGAATCACACTGCCGGAAAGAACGCCGACGCCGTACACGGCGGGGCCGTCAAAGAGAAAGAACCAGCCGAAGTGCGCCTTGAGCCATATCTGCACGACGCGGACAACCGGGACCATGACGAAAAGTCCCCAAAGACCGAACACGATGCTGGGAATGCCGGCGAGCAGCTCGATCGGATAGGAGATGATCGGCCGCAGCCATTTGGGCACGTAGAACGTGATGAAAAGAGCCGCGCCGATGCTGATCGGCACGGCCAAAAGCAATCCGATCGTCGCTTTTACCAGCGTGCCGATGATCGTCGGTAGCGTCCCGAACTGCCGCGCAACGGGATCCCAAGTCGTGCCGATGAGGAACCTGAGCCCGAATTGTCCGATGGATTCCCACGCGCCGCGGAAGAGATCGGCGGTGAGCAGGAGCGCCAGCAGGATCACGCACGAAGCTAGCGAGCGCGTAGCGATATAAAACACGCGATCGCCCAGGTTGATCACCCGGGTGTCGCGCGAAGCCGTCTTGCCTGCGCTGGTCCGGATCAGCGTGCGACCCAGAGCGCGCTTAATCGCCTGCGGCTCGCTTTGCATCGTTTGCCTCGTCAGTTCAATACCGGCTTTCCGTTTGTCTTGATCTTCTTCACGAGGGCTTCGGCTTTCTTCAGCGCCGGGCCTTTGAGCGGTGCGTATTCCAGCGGCAGCGCGAACTGCTGCCCTTCGTGGATCATCCACCATGCGAGTTGGGCCACGGCGTCGGCCTTCGCGGGATCGGTCTGGTTCTCGTACACCAACAGCCACGTAAAACCGGTGATCGGATAGGCTTTCGGGTTCGCGCTGTCGGTTACCATCACTTCCATGTTATCAGGAAGGTTCGGCTGATCGGCCGCCAGCGCCGCACTTTCGAGGCTCGGCTCGAGAAAGGCGCCGCCTTTGTTTTTAAGCTGAGCCCAAGCCATCTTGTTCTGCTTCGCATAGGCAAGCTCGACGTAGCCGATCGCGCCGGGAATCTGCTGCACGGAGTTCGCAACGCCCTCGTTCCCTTTGCCGCCCACGTCTCCCGGCCAGTTGACCGAGGTGGCAAAGCCGACTTTATCCTTCCACTCGGGACTCACCTTCGCGAGATAGTTCGTGAAGATGAACGTGGTGCCGGAGCCGTCCGAGCGGTGGACTACGGCGATATCGGTGCCCGGCAGATTGAGATTGGGGTTGAGGGCTTTGATCCGCGCATCATCCCAATTTTTTATTTTTTTCAGGTAGATATCCGCCAATACTTCAGCCGTCAGCTTCAATTGGCCGCGCTGGATGCCGGGCAGGTTATAGACGATCGCCTCGGCGCCGGCGACCGTCGGAATGTGCAGTACGGCGCCGTTCTTCGCTTCGGCCTTCTGCTTGTCGTCCATGATGCCGTCCGAGGCGCCGAAGTCGACCGTCAGCTCCTGCAGCTGGCGGATTCCGCCACCCGAGCCGATGGATTGATAGTTCACCTTGACGTTGCAGGCCTTCACGTATTCCGCAAACATCTTGGAATAGAGCGGGTAAGGGAAAGTCGCCCCCGCGCCGGTAAGTTCCTTGACGCCTTTCGTAGGGCAGCCAGCTTGGGCGACAGCGGCCGTCAGGGAGAGAGCGACGGCGGTGATAACTAGAAAGAGGCTACGCTTCATGGTTTTCTCCTTGTTAAGGTTAATAATTCAAGATTGTTACGGCTTGGTTACGAAACCGTGAACGCTGGATTACGGTCATTTCCTCAACTCTTCTGCTTAATTCGGTTAGGAAACTAAGCATGGCAGGTGACGGTCGAGTGAAGCGTAGGTTAAGAAATGATGAAGCCTCGTGGCCAGTTTTGGACCCGTATTCTTCATCGTTTCGTAACACAATTGTAACGGTCGGCCCCTATAGGTGATCGTATGGACCGAGCTATAATTATCGGCGATGTACACGGCTGCTACTTCGAGCTCCGGGCGCTTTTGGAAGAGATTCAGATACGGCCGACAGATAGGATCGTCTTCGTCGGCGATCTCATCACCAAAGGCCCTGCCGATCGCGAGGTGCTCGACTTCGTCCGCGCCACCCGGCGCTGCGAGTCGGTGCTCGGCAACCACGAATACGACCTGTTGCGTTTTTGGCGGCGGCAGGACATTACTTTAACCAGGCCGCAGCTGCAGACGGTCGCCGCCCTGGGTAAGTCTTTCGACGGCTATATGGAATGGGTCGCAGGGTTCCCCAGGTTGATCGATCTCGGCGATCAATTGGTCGTGCATGCCGGCCTCCGGCCCGGGGTCTCTTTGGACCGGCAGACCGTGGAGGACCTAACCAGCCTCCGGACGTGCGGCGATTTCGGCGCCCCGTGGTTCGAGCAATACGAAGGCAAAACGGCCGTCTTCGGCCACTGGGTTTTCACCGCTCCGCACGTGACCAAGAGCACGATCGGGATCGATACCGGGTGCGTGTACGGCGGTAGCCTCACGGCCGTGATCCTGCCGGAGCGCCGCTTGGTGAGCATTCCGGCGGTGAAATCCTATTCTCGAAAGGAGGAGCGCAGTGCCGGCCAGCATGAAAATGTACGGCAAGCATCGCTTTCCCGGCCGTCTCTTCATAGTTGAAGGGATAGACGGATCCGGCAAAAGCACCCAGCTGTCGCTCCTGCACAAATGGCTCGAGTCGGAAGGGTACGTCGCTTCGTTCAGCGAGTGGAACTCTTCGCCGCTCGTGCGCGACGTGACGAAACGGGGCAAGAAAAAAAAGATGCTGACGCCGATGACGTTCAGCCTCATTCACGCTACCGACTTCGCCGACCGCACCGAGCACGATATCATTCCGCCGCTTAAGGCCGGCGCGATTGTGCTCGCAGACCGCTACATCTTCACCGCGTTCGCCCGCGACGTGGTGCGCGGCGTGCACCCCGACTGGGTGCGGAGCCTTTACGGCTTTGCGGTCAAGCCGACGGTCGCGTTTTACTTTCGTACCCCGCTGGATGTGGCCATGAAGCGCATCTTGGGCGGCCGCGACGCGATCAAGTACTATGAAGCGGGCATGGATCTCGATCTCAGCGACGACATCGAGGAAAGCTTCCGCATCTTTCAAGGACGCATCATCGAAGAATACGAAAAGATGGTGGAGGAGTTCGGGTTGGTGGTCATCGACGCCACGCTGTCGATCGAAGAGCAGCAGGCCGAAATGCGGCGGATCGTGACCGAAGCCCTGACCGGCACGAAAAAGACGAGGGTACGGCGATGGCTCGATTTAGCTTCTTTGGGGAAGGCCCCCCAGGAATAGATTTAGACGAGCTCAAGGGAAAGATGATCGTGCTGGAGGGGACCGACGGCGTCGGCCGCTCCACGCACGTGAGCCTGCTGAAGCAGTGGCTGGAAAACAACGGCCACGCGGTGCTGGATACCGGTATGACCCGCTCGGCGCTCGCCGGCAAGCGGCTGCGGCAAGCTAAAGAAGGGCACACGCTCGGCGGCATCACGATGAGCTTGTTCTACACGACGGACTTCGCCGATCGGCTCGAAAATGAAATGATCCCGGCGCTGCGAGCCGGCTTCGTCGTCCTCACCGACCGCTACATCTATTCACAGATGGCGCGCTCCATCGTCCGTGGCGCCGATCCCGAATGGATCGCCAACGTCTTCAGCTTCGCGCTTAAGCCCGACGCGGTCTTTTACCTCCGCCTCAATATCGACGATCTCGTCACGCGCGTGATTCAGACAAAGGGGTTCGACTATTGGGAATCCGGCATGGACCTCCACCTGGGCGCCGACCGGTACGACAGCTTTGTGGAGTATCAACGGCGCTTGCTGGCCCAGTTCGACAACATGGTCGAGGCTTATGGCTTCGATGTCGTCGACGCTTCCGGAAGCATCGAAGAGGTCTTCGAGGATCTCAAGCAGAGGATCATGCGCGTCGTCGAGCCGGAGCGCGCATTAGGGTCGGGAAAAAGCAAGCAGTAGAGACGGGCCTTCGCTCGATTCAGCCGGTGCGGCCGCGGCGCGGGCGGCGCGTAGAATCTCCGCCACCGCAGCATTCTGTCGACGGTCGTCTTTTTCCAATTCTTTCAAGAGCCTTTGCGCTGCGCGGAATTCCCGGAGGAGGAATTTCGGCCGCGCGAGCGATTCGGCGATCATCCGATCGGCGATCTCGCGGTCGTGCCACTTGCCGAGCGCCCGCTGAAGCCGCTTGAGCGTGGGCAGTAGGGGCGGCGCGGCTCCACCCAGCTCACCTGCAAGCTCCAAGCGATAGCGGAATTTCTTGGTCGCGACGCGAAACTCATGCAACTCACGCCCGGAGCAGCTTTTTTCGGCTGCCTCGAGCGCCGATCTCCATCTTTCTGCGGCCAGGTCCAGACCCGCTTGCACTGTTTCCGCGTTCGGAGCCTCCGCGTCGAGCCAGGCTTCCAATTTTTCGTCCAGAGCGTCGACACCGGCGACATCGATGCTGCGACGCGCGCGCTTCATCTCGCGGCCACGCTCTTTTTTTACGTGGCGCTCCACCAAGTTCCAGGCGGACTGACGCGCCTCTTTGTCGGTGGCACGGCGATTTTTATCAATCATCGCGAGGACGACGTCGCAGTTGCGCCATCCTCCCAGATCTCGCCGCACATGCTTCAGCAGCCGGCGCATTTTCTTGAGCTTTTTAGGCTTTGAGCCGGGGGAGATAGCGGCGAGGTATTCTTCGAGCCGGCGGGCGGCGACGCGCGCGCGATGCACCGCTTTGGGGTCGTCGCGGTCCAACACCCGGGGAACGGCGCGCGCAAACCGGCGCACCCGCTCACGCGCGGAGCGTACGAGGTCGCCGCGATTCTTATCCGTCGACGGAGGCGCGGTTGGTTTGACCGCGTTTTCCGTGCGGCCGGCGCGTTGTGATTTTAGCTGTAGCGTAGCTTTCTAAGCTGACGCGGCGTGAGCATCCAGCGGAAGACGCCCGGTTTTTTCATGTCGAGCTCGTTCAGCTCGATGCAGCATACGCCGCCTTTTTTAAGGTCGATCTCCGCCGATTCGCTGCGGCACAAAAGAAGCGAAGCGGCCTTGCCCAAAAACGGCTGATGCCCGACGAGCAGCAGCTCCTGGCAGTCGCGGTACTCGAGCAGCCGCGCGGCAAGTCTTTCGACGGAGGCTTCGGGCTTCAGTTCCTCGGCCTCCTCCACCTGCTCTTTCATATCGAAGATTTTCGCGACGATATCCGCAGTCTCGCGCGCACGGGGAAGCGGGCTTGTGACGATGCGATCGAAAGGGATCTTCAGTGCCCGCAGGCCTTTGGCCACTTTGCGGGCGCGCTTTGCGCCTTTCTTCGTCAACTCGCGCTCCTCGTCCGACTCGATCTTGGGATCATCTTTCGCCTGGGCGATACCGTGCCGCATAAAATAAACATTCATGGTTTTTCCCTCCGGTGGGTTTTCAGTGGGTCACGTTGCGCCAATGATCTAAGAACAAAGCCGCCACTTCCTTGTCGATTTCGTCCCGCATGAACCGGAGCACAACGCGGAGAGGCGTCTCGCCCCCGGCGATGCGCCGCGCGTCCGGAATCGCCCAGTGCACAAGGCGGGTTTTGGGCGGGAGCGACGGCCAGACGCCCTCCGCTTCGCCCAGCGCCACGACCAGATCGATATGATCCATCGGAATGCTGTCGAGAGGTTTCGCGCGCTCCAGCGGCATCTCGACCTCGACTTCTCTCATGACCTCGATCGCCGCGGGCGGCACCTCGCGCGGCACGAGAGCCGCGCTGAATATCCGCGTGTCCGGCGGCGCGAGCCGCTTGGCGATCGCTTCGGCCATTTGACCGCTGCAAGACTGGTCCATCCCCAAGAAAAGGATATTTCGCTCCAGGTTTTTTCTACGAGTCATAGCCCCTCTCCTTTGTTTTTATCAATCGTTCATTTGCTGGATCGTGAGCTCGACATTGAAGACTTCGTTCAAAAGCCGCGTCTTATCGAGCGCCCCCTCGATCTCGACGGTCAAGTCCGCGGGCCCGGATATCTTGAGCTCGATCGACTTTTTCTTTTGTACGGCGCAGAGGATTTCCTTGACCCGCGATTCGTGGCGCCGGTCGAGCCCGTCGGCGATGCGCAAAATAGCGCTGAGCTTCCGCACCACGTCCTGGTGCGACGGCGAGAGTTGCCCGAACGGAAGGTGCTTCGGACTTGGGTGCGCCTTGCGATGGTAGCGGGCGATATTCGCGGCAAGCTCCCAGTCGGATTTGCTGAGCGTGACGGGACCGGAGCTTGTGATGATGTAGTACGAATGCTTGTGGTGCTTGCGATACGCGATGAACAGTCCCACATCGTGCAGCAGCGCCGCCGCGTGCAGCACCGCGGCGAATTTTTCCGGCAGCTTGTGGAGGCCTTCGAGCTGGTAGAAGAGAGTGAGCGCGAGCTGGCTCACCTGATAGGCGTGCGGCGCATCGTAATGGTATTTCTCGCCGATCTGCTCCAGCGTCTCCGGCTTGCCGTCGTCCTCGCGCCATGCGGTCTCGACCTCGGGAAATTCGTTGCGCAGGAGATCGATCATGAGGCCATCGCGCAGACCGCGATTGGAGACAAAGATATAGTCCAGCCCGATCTGCTTCATGAGACCGAGCAGGACGGCCGCGCCGGCGAGAATGATGTCGGCGCGCTTGGGATCGCCGGCGATGGCCGCCGCACGATAGGATAACGAACGTTGCTCGAGCATTGCGAGCAGCGCTTCGAGCCGCGATCGCCTGAGGACGCTGAGCGAGCCCGCCCGTGACTCGCCGCTGAGCTTCGCGTCGGTGTCCGCCAGCGTCGTGATGCTCCCGCCGGTGCCGAAAGCCATCGTGAATTTTTCCCGGCCGACGCGCTCCGCCATCGGCCCGATCTGCCGCTTGGCGAAACGCCGGAGCTCTTTCATTTCTTTTTCGGCGGGCGGATCGTTCTTAAGAAACCGCTCCGTCAGGCGCACCGCTCCGAGCGGCAGGCTGAATAGACAAAAAGTATTCGTGCTGTTGGCGATCGCCGCCTCGACGCTGCCGCCGCCGATGTCGAGGAAAAGGCCCAGGGGAAGATTGAAACGGAGGCCGCTCATCACGCCTAGACTGATGAGGCGCGCTTCCTCTTCGGCCGAGATGACTTCGAGCGGCACGCCGAGGGTCTTGGCGCCCGCGATGATGGAGGAGGCGTCCGTCGCTTCGCGGAGCGCCGCGGTCGCGACCGCGCGGAAGGATTTCACCTGGTAGCGGTCTGCGGCGGCCTTGAAATCGCCCATCGCTTCGAGCGCCGCCTCCACCACTGGTCGACTCAACTTTCCTGTGCGGAAAACTTCCCGGCCGAGCCTGATCGGCCGGCGGTCTTGCTCTATCACGCGATAAGAACCCGGCTGCTCGATCGCGGCGAGCTGGAAACGGAGCGCGTTGCTGCCTACGTCGATGACCGCAAAATATTCTGCCATTGAAGAGCTTTCTGCGGGGCTATGATCCAGGCACTTCCATAGTATGCGCAGAGATCGTAGTAAAGTTAAACTTTCATGAATTTTTTGTGAAATCTTGAAACAAACTCGGCCTGGCCTCGAGCTGTGGATAACTCGGGCAAATCACCAGTCAGCCGTTCTTTAATGATACTTTTATGGAATAACTGTATCAGTCCCGGGCGCCGATAAGCAGACCGCGCAGATCGCGAATACTTTCGGCGCTGCGTTGGATTCTGTGCAGTAAAGCGAGCGAGTCCGGCGGAAGAGGTATTTCGGTGCCCTGACGGAGCTTATGACAGCAGGCAAAAATAACGCCCAGCTCGGTGGCGAGGCGGTACTGAGCCTCGGCGAGCCGGTCGCATGGCTCGTCCGGATGATGCTCCGAAGAATTCATTCGGGCCTCATTTTGTCTCTGTTCGCCCCGACATGCGCACTCCTTCATTATCGCTGAGCTGAAGCGGCTGAGGAAGCTGGATGAAAAGGATGCTGTTCTTAGTTCCTTTGCCGACATTGTTTCCTTGCGCGTCGAAATCGCCGACGTCGAAATCATTGTCGTTCGAGATCGCGATCGTGTTCGCATCGACTACGGCGATGCCTTCGATTTTCTCCGGAATATTCGCAATACCTCCTAGATCGACGACGATCGTTTTCTCCAGCGGTCTAAAATCATTTCCGCTTAGGTCGGCCAACGCCTCCAGCGCCGGCGTCGTCTTGGGATCATCCCAACGGCTACCCAGCACATTCGTCGCGCGGCTCAAGTCGACGCGGTAGATTTTCGCTATCCAGTCGGTGCGCTCGTCGACAAGCAGCGCGCCGTCGCCGATCGCGGCGATGCTCGATATCTTCATTTCGTCCGGCGCGCTGTGCGCCGGATCGAACTCTTTCGACGCGTCGAAGCGATAGACGTATTCGGCGACGGTCTTTTCGCTCGCGACGTCGAAGGCAAGAATACGCGTCTGCCGCGACGCGTCGCCGGTCTTTTTATCCGGATTCCAAAGCGGACTCTGCAGGGCGAGATAAAGTGTCTTTTCGTCGCGGCTGATCGCGAGCCCTTCGAATCCGCGATTGATCTTCCGCTTCGCGAAAATCTCCGGCAGCGCCTCGACGATCTCGTAATCGGCGCCGTCAAGGCGCAGCCCTTTCGGTACGTACCTGCGCAGCACTTTGCCGCTGCGGTCGATCTTCAGCAGGGAAGGACCGTATTCCTCGGCCACCCAGAAATCCCCCGCGGCCGTGCGTACCAATCCTTCGGTATCGAGGCCGTTGGGATTGAACGCGAACGTTTTCTCGGCCGCGTAGTCGTAGGGCGTCTCGTCGCGCCCCTCGGTATTCGGCATGCCGGTAACCGGCTTGCCGGACCGCGTCGTGATTGGAATCTTCTCCAGAATTCGAATCGCGCCGTTTTCGACCTTAACCTTCAAGATCGCCGGATTGAATTCCGGCACGGGAAAAGTGCGGCGGTTCTGGCCGCTCACCTTGATCTGCCCGTTCGGGCCGCGGTCGGTGATCATCCAGAACTCTCCCGGCGCGTCGCCGGGGCCGCGCCAGAGATCGCTGCCGATCGATCCGAGCAGAATCTTTCGGTCGTTGGTAATGCCTCCTGCGACTTTCGCGTTTTGAAAATCCGCGAGACGTACGTCGGAGAGGACGTACTTGGCCTTTACCTCCGGTCCCGCGGCTTGCATCGCCTCCGATAAAAATGCCGCAGCTACGGCGAAGCTCGCCGCGATGATCGGTCGTCCGAAAGATTTTCTCTCCCGCATCGTCACTCCTTTGGTAGATTATCACGCTTCAAGCGCCCTCAGCAGCCCGCCCACGACGGGAACGACTTTGCCCTTGGGCCTTTGCGATTGCTCGATCGCTGAAATCGACAGCACCGGACAAGGCGCAGCGCGTGTGACCTTATCCGTGACGCTGCCGAAAAACAATCGGCGAAGCGCGCCATGCGGCCGCGGCGAAAGAACGATGAGGTCGCTTTCCTCCAGGTGCGCAATATCGACGATCTTTGTTGCGGCGTCGCCGAGAACCACGCGGCGCCGAAACTGCGGCAGGCGTGTTATTTCGGCAATCGCGGGCTCTAGATATCGATTGAGATCCAAAAGTGACTCTCGGACTAGCCGGTCGACCTCCCAGCGGTAGATCCTGTCACTGGCAAATCCGGTCTCGTCCAGCATCTGCCAAGCCTGAAATTCGTTCGCGACGTGCAGCGCCAGCAGATCGGCTCCGTTTTCCGCCGCCAGCGCAATCGCCAGCTTGAGACCGGAACGGGAAGCCTCCGTCATATCTACCGGAGCCAGAATTCTCTGCAACCGTTTCATTGATACCTCCTCAATGATTGATGTATTGAGGGTATCGCAACCGTGTTAGCGCAGTGTAAAACATAAATGATGTTCCGGTTAAACAACGCCGGATCAATTTTTCTTGCGCGGCGATGGCGCGGGCAGTATCAACGGCTCCGGCACGGGGATCAGGAGGTCGCACTTCCAAGCCGGTTTTGCGATGTCGGCGCAGAAAATGATCTTCGACCCGCAGCCGTCGACGGCCGTGAAGATGGCGAGCTGCGCGTCCGACCCCTCGACCCCGACCCATTCTTCGCAGCGATAGGCGAAATCGCGAAACAGCTCTTCTACCAGGCCATCGCTCATGCCGGCGCCGTGGCCTTCGATTCTCAGCTGAATCCAGCTCAGCGGATGGAGGCGCACGAAGGCCTCGAGATCCGCTAGCCGCCTGCGCTCGTTGACGGAGACTCGCACCGGGATGTCCGGATGGTTGGCCGTCAGCGCATGGTAAAGAAACCGTTTGATTAATCGTCCCAGACTTTCATCGCGCCAGGAGATGACGGGCAGCGCCGGAGGGAGCTTCGCGCGAACGCTCGGCCGCGGCCCGGCGCGGTTTTGCGCGAAGCGGGCGACCGCCTGCGCGATCAAGCCGTTCAAATCGACTTCGTGCATCGCCGACCTCCTTCGCCGTCGTTTTGTAGCAGCCACGTTAAGAAACGATGATGATCCGGTTAAGCCACCATGAAGTTGCTAAAAATAATGTCCTCCTTGTGTTGATTGTTCGTTGATGATCAGTTGAATTGGAAGTAACGGTGCGCCGGAGTCGCATTGCCGACATCGTCGGCGAAGCTGTAAATCGCGCTCGCCGTCAACACGCCGATCAGCGTCAGCAACGCGACCGCCAGTCGCATTTTTCGTCTGAGTCTTTCTTTTTCATCCTTCCGAGTCCGCCAAACCGTTCGCTTCATAAAACCTCCTTCAA
>DATDFN010000020.1:0-13564 GCA_036522615.1 Binatia bacterium
GAAATCTCGCGGCTCTCGGCGCTCGGCCGCTCCGAGAGATCGATGTAAAGCGAATCGGTGTCGGCATGATAGTTGAGCTTCATGGTTTAAACCCTCTATCTGGAAATGCGTTATGAATGGTCTGTTGATCGTCCAATGTGACAACCCTCAGGATTCGCCCTCCCAGTTCGTCGACCCGTCCCCAAAATCGATAGCGGTTATCTCCTTGAGGCTCGCTTTTCAACGGGTTCTCTACGATTGCTATGCACCATTCTTTTTTCAGATACGGGCGCTTGCGCAAAACCTCCTTTTCAAAATACTCGGTAAAGCGATATTGCGCCACCCGGCATAGAATAGCTCGATTCGCCTTTGATCGCCAGCGACTGCGCCCGCTCCTAACGTCCCTCCCCGAAGATTTACCGATGTAATGTTCTATTAAGGCTGGGGCAATGTTCGGGGTGTATCGCTATTTCGGCCGCGGGATCGTATGTCGCTCGACTCTATGCATGCCGGCGCGAGGCGGGTTTTTCGGCGCGCGTTCGTGAGACCGGGAAGCGCCGTCTCGACCGCGGCGGCGCTGGCCGCGGCGGCGGCGATATGGATCGTTCTATCGGGATGTTCGTCGGCTCAGAGCCGGCAGCTCGCGGGCGACGAGGTGTGGCGGCGGAAGATCGTCGGCTCGTGGGCGGAGGGAGTGTCGCCCTACGGCGTCTCGACCTTTCTGCCGGGCGGGGTCTATCTCGGGGTGATTTATCTGTCGGCGGAGAATCGCGTGGTCTTGATGACCATGGAAGGGTGGTGGCGGATCGAGGGCGGGCGCCTCTACAGCCAGGCCGACAATATCGAGCTAGTGCTGCCGCTGCCGGTTCCGCGCGACCCCGACAAGCTCTACGTGGACATCATCGTCGATATCGCGGACGACGCCATGCGCCTGATCGACGAAAGCGGAAGGGAGTACGAGAGCAGGCGGGTGCCGGGCGAAGGGGAAATTCTGTAAGGCATCGGGCGCGGCGACACAATCGTTCCAAAATTGTGCGTCACACCGCGACAGACTGCGACATTTCGGCGAATATTTTTGTTGATTGGAAGGCGATTCAGGTTCATCCTGGCAACGCGAGGTCTAAAATTTTTTCGCCCGCGCCGCCGGCTCGTTAAGCGCCCACAACGGCGCGGCCGCCGCCGTATTCGGCGCCCGCGGATGAGTGTCGCCTCTTTGTCAAGTTTTTGGAGTCAGCGCGGCGCGATTTCGGCGGCGCGGAGCTTGCCGTCGTCTTCGTAATATCGGACGGCGACTTTGGCGCCGTTCTTGGCGTGATCGATTCCCTTGGTCTTGAAGTCGGTGACGAGGGTCTTCTCCGAATCCTTGGTCTTGATTTTTATCTCGCTGCCCGACTTCTTGACGACCGTGCCGGTCAATTGCTTGATCTCGAACTCTTTGCCCGCGCGCACCATCGGCGGGGCCGCGCCGACGGCGCTGCCGGTGGCCGTGCTGCCGGCCGGCTGCTGTTGACGCGCCGCGCCGCCGCGCTTTTCGGGATCGACTTCGCCCGCGAGCACGACGGCGCTGCAGCAGGCGAGCAGGCCCAGCGCGTAGAAGACTCGATTCATTTTCCACCTCCGTAGAATTCCGTTCATTCCAGCGCCATGCGGTGCAAGAGCGCGTGCAGCCAGACGAAGACGATCGGAAGAAAGCTCTCGAAAAAGACGCCGAGGTTCTGGAGCGCCAGATAGCTCGCGACGAATAATACCACAGTCGCGCCGAGGACGATGCCCCATTTCGCGGCGGCCTTCATGCGCAGCGCGAAGAGGAGCGCGCCGCCGAGCGCGAGGAAGAACTCCAGCGCCTTCAAGAATAGCTCGCCCGCGGGCGAGAAGAGCCGGCCGTCGACGATCGCCTCGACGAAATTGGCGTGCAGCAGCGCGCCGCCGACCGCGCCGACCGGCGTCGCGTGGAGATCGGCGAGCGGGCCGGTGCCGTAGGCGAGGACGTGCCAGCCCGCGCCGACGATCACGGCGCGGTGCGACAATCTTTGCAGCGCGGCGGGAGCGCTTCGGAGCACGTCGCCCGCCGCGACCGTGTGGAAGCGGCCGGGCTCGATGAATCCGCCGAGCGGGAAATGCGAGGCGCCTTCCGGCAGGCGCGCGAGCGCGTCGGCGTTGTACGCCTTGACGATGGCGAGCGCGAAAGAATCGACGCTGCCGCCGCCGGCGAGCGGCAGCGCCAGCGGGACGCGGCTCACGTCGTAGGGCAGCGCGATGTAGCCCTTGCCGACGCTGCCCGCGGCGGCGCCGAAATCGTATTTGCTGTGGATGTCGGAGGCCAGGACGTAGTCGCCGCGGGCGTCGAAGCCGATATTTTGCGGCAGGACGATTTTTCGCCGCGCCGCGAGCTCGCGGATCGTGCGCAGCAGCGTCGCCGTTTCCTCGACGTAGTCGGGATGCTCGACGACGCTGCCGTCCGG
Organism: Binatia bacterium; assembly: GCA_036522615.1. Taxonomy (GTDB): domain Bacteria; phylum Desulfobacterota; class Binatia; order UBA9968; family UBA9968; genus JAJPJQ01. The sequence continues at coordinate 2,442 of DATDFN010000020.1, forward strand.
CGTCGGCGAGGAGAGGTCGAAGTCGACCGCGATGACGGCCGGCTCGGCGGCGTCGATGGCGCGCAGCAGCTTCGCCAGATAGGCGCGCTTGATCGGCACGCGCCGCGCCGGCTCGCCGCGCCAGTACTCGTCGTCGTCGACGAGCACGACGACGGTGTTTTGCGGGAGCGCCTTGCGCCAGCTGAGCGTGGTTAAAAACTGATACGTGACGTAGCGCGCTTTGGGCCAGAAATCCTGGCGCGCCGCCCAGTCGGAAAAGAGCATGCCCAGGACGATGAAAACGACGACGCCGGCCCAGTAGGTCCAGCGGCGCGCGGCGGCGGTGAGCTTCATCGCAATGAAATGAAAAAGACGGTCGCGTTCTCTCGGCGAGCGTGTACATCGCCGGGGCCGGTTTTGTCAATGGCGACGGTGAGCGCTAGCTTTTCCGCGCCGTCGCCGGAGCGGGTGAAGGCCGATTTACCGAAAGTACGCCGGAGAGATGCGCGATCCGGAAGTGATGACTTTCGAGCTGCGACCGCTTTTCTTACAATTCCACGATCGCCTTGAAGCCGCCCCAGAACATGCGCTTGGCGTCGAAGGGCAGCGCCTTCATGTCCATCATCGACCGCGGATCTTTCATCACCTTGGCGTTGACGCGGTCGCGGTGCGCGCGCGACTTGTAAACGACGTAGGCGAGGACGACCGTCTCGCCGCGCTTGAGCTTGACGCTCCGCGGAAACGACGTGCGCTTGCCGCGCTTGACGTCGTCGGCCGCGGCCTCGACGTATTCGAGCGCGCCGTGTTCGCGCCAGACTTTGCCCACCTTCTGCGCCATACGGCGGAAGGCCGCAAGATGCTTCTTCGGAACCGGGACGACGTATCCATCGACGTAATGCATCAGCTGCCTCCTGGAATGTGTGTTTACCCGCTTACATTATATAATCGTTCGGCGAAGCGCTAAATCGACACCGGCCGCGCAAAAGCGATCGCGGCATATTTTCTTTGTCGAGTTTGATGAAGCCGAAGACGCGGCCTCCGTCAGCGTTCTTGAGAGATATCCATAATCAGGCGGGCGATCAGATAGAGGCGCGGCGCGACCGAATCGAGGAGCACGTACTCCGCATCGGCCGAATGCGAGCCGTAGCCTTGCAGCCCCATGCGCTCGACGACCGGCGCCTTCGTTTCGAGCGCGGCGAAGGCGGCGTCGGTGCCGCCGCCCTCGGCGACCTCGTCGACAATCAGCTCGCGCCCGAGCTCGCGGTAAACGCGCGCAGCGCGGGCGGCGAGCGCGCGCGACGCCGCGGTGGCTTCGAGCGGCGGGCGCCGACGCTCGAACTTCATCTCGACCTTCGCCTCGGGAAGCAGCCGGTTTTGGATGCGCTCGCGCACGCGGCGCTCGATCGCGTCGTAGTCGGCGACGCGGAGCACGCGCACGTCGGCGGTCGCGCGCGCGCTCGGCGGGATCACGTTGCGCACCGTGCCGGCGCTCGCCAGCGTCCAGTTGAGCTTGAGGCCGGTCGCGGGGTCGGAGAGGTCGCGCGTCTGCAGCACCTGGTGCGCCAGCTCGTAAAGCGCGTTGACGCCCGCTTCCGGCGCCATGCCGGAGTGCGAAGCGCGCCCCTCGACCGTGAGCGCGATCGAGCCGATGCCGCTGGTCGCGAGCGCTACCTTGTCCGAATCGGCGTAGCTGCACTCAAACGAGAAGACCGCGTCGTGCTCGGCGCCGAGCCGTGTGATCAGCGCGCGCGAGGCCGGCGAGCTGATCTCCTCGTCGCCGTTGACGAGCACGGTGAGCGTGCCGTAGCCGCGGAAATTCATTTGCTTCAAGAGCGTGAGCGCGTGGATGATGACGGCGATGCCCTGCTTGTCGTCGGCGATGCCGAGACCGTAGGCGCGCCCGCCGTCGACGCGGAACGGCTGCTCGGCGCCCATGCCGCGCGCGTAGACGGTGTCCATGTGCGCCAGCAGCAGAATTCTTTTCGCGCCGTCGCCGACGAACGTCGCGCGCACGATCTTGCCGATTTTCTCCGGCGTGTCTTCCATCCGGTAGGCTTCGCCCGGCTCGACGATCTCGACCCGGCCGCCGAGCGCGCCAAGCCGCGCGGCCACGACCGCGGCGAGCCGGTCCAAGCCCTCGATGTCGCGGCTGCCGGATTCGATCGACACAATATCCTTCAGGGTCTCCAGCAGGGCCGGAGTTTCTTTCGCGGCGAGAGAACGCAGCCGCTCGTCGGTCTGACCGAGCGCGGCGCCGGGCATGACGAGCAGCAGAGAAAAGACGATGGCTGAAAAATAGCTAGACGGCCTTGCGGGCTTCAATCGCGATGGAGTCATATGCCCGCGTACCACTCGTAGCCGCGGTCTTCCCAGTAGCCGCCCTTGCCGCTTGCGATGTGTTTGAGGTCGGCGACGAACTCGATGCGCCGGATGTATTTCGCCATCTTGTAGCCGAGCTGCGTCTCGACGCGGAGGCGGAGCGGCGCGCCGTGCTCGACCGGCAGCGGCGCGCCGTTCATCTCGTAGGCGAGGATCGTCTGCGGGTGGCGCGCGTCGTGCATGTCGATGCTCTCGTAGTAGAGCTCGCCGTTGTCGTCGCGGTCCATGCAGTGAAAGACGGCGTAGCGCGCGGCGGGCGCGGGGTTGACGCGCGCGATGATGCGCGCGAGCGGCGCGCCTTTCCATTTCGCGATCGCGCTCCAGCCCTCGACGCAGTCGTGGCGCGTGATCTGCGTGCGCGCGGGCAATTCCTTCAGCTCCGCGAGCGTGAAGCGCGTCCGGCGCTCGACCATCCCATCGACCTCGAGCCGCCAGCTCGTCCAGCCGGCGGCGGCGTCGGCGAGGTATTCGTTTTCGAGCGGCGGCGGGTTGCCGTTCGGCTTGAAGTAGCGCGAGATGTCTTTCTCCTCGAACTCCTGCGCGAGGCGGCGCCGCCCGGTCAACAGGCGCAGGAACCCGCGGCTCGCGGTTTCGGCGGAGTCGAGGAGCGCCTCGACTCTGCGGCTTTGCTGAAGACGGTTGAAGAGTTTGTCGCAGCCGGAAAGGCCGAGCATCGCCGCGCCGTAGAGCGCGCCGGCGAGAATTTTTCTCCGCGTAATCTCAAGGCCGCTCTTTTTCATCGCCGCCTCCGTTCTCCGCGCGGGGCGCGGGCGCTTCGATCGTTTCCGCTGTGTCGACGAAATTATCGATCACAGGCGCGGGAGCTTCCGCCGCCGCGAATTCCTCGGCGTGGAATTTTTCCCGGTACCAGCCGCTCATCATGCTGCGCATATTGTTGATCGCACCGGTCGTGATCACCATCATGATATGCCCGAGCGTGAACAACGCGAAGGAAAAAGCGAGAATGAAATGGACGCTGCGCGCGGACTGGCGCCCGCCGAAAAGCGCCGGGAGCCAGTTGAACGCGACGCCCATCTGGGGCGACATCGCAAGGCCTGTCAGCATGACGAGCGGCGTCAGGATGAAAAACACCGACGTGTAAGCGAGCTTTTGCAGCGGATTGTACTCACCGTCCTGCGGCGAAGTTTTGCGGATCCGGAGATAGTAGAGCGCCATCGGCAGCAGCTTCGGCACGTCTCGAGGCCGCAGGATGAATTGCGAGACGTGGCCGGTCGCACGGTTGTATATGAAATAAAATAATCCGTTCAGCGCGAACAGCCAGGCGAAGAAAAAATGCCAGCGGCGGCCGCAGGCGAGGCAGTAAAAGCCGGGGATCGTGACCCAGCTCGGGAACGCGCGCGGCAGCAGCCCCATGTCGGTGTTCTGCGTGCCGAGAAGGCCGGTCGTGTCGGCGCGCCGGCCGTAGAGATCGGTGTAAGAGCGCACGTCGCCGTCCTCGCCGGAGGCATAGATCGAGAAGAAGGCCTCGCCGCGCTCGGCCTTGCTGCCCCAGTGAAGAAACGGGTAGGCGTTGAAGATCATGAGGCCGCTCATAAAAAGCACCATGAGCGCTGCGGCGTTGATCCAGTGTGTGGCGCGCGTGACTCGATTGTGGCGGTAGACGAGATCGCTCATTGCTTCTCCGCGGCCGGAGCGAAGAGACGCGAGGGCTGGCGGGCGCTCCAACGGATCGCGGCGCGAAAGGCGAGCAGCAGCGCAAGGACGACGCCGAACGCGAGCGGCCAGCGGATGTCTTTCTTCACCAGCCACCAGTAGTGTATCACGCCGCCGGCGGCGGCGAAGTAGACAAGCCGGTGAAGCCGCTGCCAGCGCTTACCGAGGCGGCGCACCATCGCCGTCGTGGAGGTGAGCGCGAGCGGGATCAAAAGCACGAAGCTCGCAAAGCCGACCGTAATGAACGGCCGCTTCGCGACGTCTTTCACCATGCTATGCACGTCGAAGAACTGGTCGAGCCAGATGTAGGTCGTAAAATGGAGGCAGGCGTAGAAGAACGCGAAAAGTCCGAGCAGGCGGCGGAACTTGACCGCGTCGTTCCAGCCGGAGATTTTCCGCAGCGGCGTGACGGTCAGAGTGATCAATAGAAAGATGATCGTCGAGTCGCCGGTCCAGTGCGTGATGACCTCGATCGGGTTCGCCCCGAGGTTGTCCGTGAAGGCGAAGTAGGCGAGGCAGTAAAGCGGCGTCAGCGACGCCAGGAAGACCGCGGCCTTCGCAATTTTGAGTTTTGAATTTTGAATGTTGAATTGGAGATTCATTAATTCAAAACTCAACACTCAACACTATTTAAAAGTATTTCCGCAGGTCCATGCCCTGATACAGCGAAGCGACCTGGTCGCCGTAGCCATTAAACGGAAGCGTTTTGCGCTTCAAGAATTCTCCGATGCGCCGCTCGGTCGCCTGGCTCCAGCGCGGGTGATCGACCTCGGGGTTGACGTTGGAATAGAAGCCGTACTCCGTCGGTCCGGCCTTCATCCACGTCGTCGCCGGCTGCTGCTCGACGAAGCGAATCTTCACGATCGACTTGATGCTCTTGAAGCCGTACTTCCACGGCACGACGATGCGGATCGGCGCGCCGTTTTGATTCGGCAGCGTCTCGCCGTAAAGCCCGACGCCGAGGATCGTGAGCGGATGGTTCGCCTCGTCCATGCGGAGCCCTTCAACGTAAGGCCAATCCAGGATCATGCGGCTCCGCTGCTCGGGCATCTGCTTGGGATCGAGCAGCGTGGTGAACTCGACGTACTTCGCCTTGCCGGTGGGCTCGGAGCGCTTGATGAGCGCATTCAGCGGAAAGCCGATCCACGGAATCACCATCGACCAGCCTTCGACACAGCGGAGGCGATAGATCCGCTCTTCGAGCGGCGCGAGCTTCATGAGCTCGTCGATGTCGTAGCGCTTGGGCTTTGCGACCTCGCCTTCGACGGCAACGGTCCACGGCCGCGGCACGAGCGACTTCGCGTACTGCGCGGGAGAATATTTGTCCGTGCCGAACTCGTAGAAGTTGTTGTAGGTGGTGATGTCCTTGAGCGGCGTCTGCTTCTCGTCGATGCTGAACTTGCTTTTCTGCACGTTGGCGAGCTTCTCGGCGGCGCGGGCGTCGGACGGCAGCAGAAAATCCGCCGTCGCGGACACGGCGATCGCCGCGCCTGCGACCGCCGCCTGCGCGAGAAAGCGCCGCCGGCTCAGAAAAAGTTCCTTGGAAGTGATATCGGAGGAATTAATATCCGCGGGTTTCTTGATCAGCATGAAAATCTCCTCAATGGCTTCATCTTATCATGCGTTCGTCGCAATGCCCAAGCGCGCCCCATAGATGTTTACGACCGCTAGTCGAAAAAGGATTTATCCTCCTCGGGGGGCGCGGGCGGCTCCTCGCCGCGGTAAAACAGCGGCCGGCGGCTCTGGCGGTCGGCCTCGGCGGCGCTGATGTGGTTGGCGGCCGCCATGCGCTTGAGAATCAAATTTCTCCGGTAGAGCAGGCTTTTCTCGCGCGGATTGAGAGGGCTCGGCAGCAGCGCGGCGAGCGTCGCGGCGTCGGCGGGGTCGAGCGCGGATACCGGCTTGCCCAGATAATGGCGCGACGCCGCCTCCGCGCCGTAAATGCCGCGCCCCCACTCGACGACGTTGAGATAGATCTCGAAGATGCGCCGCTTGCTGAGCTCGCGCTCGAGCCGAAAGGCTATGAGCACCTCCCGCACTTTTCGCAGCGGGTCCTTCGAGGGGCTGAGATAGAGATTGCGCGCGAGCTGCATCGTGATCGTGCTGCCGCCGCGCGCGAGCTCGCCTTTTTCCCAGTCGCGCTTCGCCGCCTCCTTGAGCTCATAGAAGTCGACGCCGTTGTGGCTGAAAAAAGACGCGTCCTCGCTCAGCAGGATCGCTTTCTTGAGATGCTCGGAGACGGAATCGTACGGCACCCAGATTTGCTGGCGCGCCGGCCTGACCCCGCGGCTCCGCGACTGCTCGTCGCGCAGCTCCATCAGCGCGGTCGTGCGCGGATTTCTTTTCTTGAGCGGCGAGACGTCGGGGAAGCTCAAATATTCGTAGACGATGAATCCGATCACGAGCGCGGCGAGAACGCTTTTGAAGACGACGCGCTTCACGGTGTTTGCACGAGCCGCGCGGCTTTCATGCTGAGCGCGGAAATCGGAAGCTTTTTCAGCGCGGCGAGCGGCAGCCAGCGCCAGCCGGGAATTTTTTCCCGGAAATCGCGTTCGAGCGTGCAGAGATAAACCGGCGCGCGGATGTTGCGGTCGGTGATGCTGTGGCGCACGACGCCGAGCATCGACGCCGACGCGACGCGCGCGCCCGCGGAGGTTAGCTCGCGGGCGAGCGCGTCGGTTATCCGCTCGCGCGGCTTCTTTTCCCCGCCGGGTATCTCCCACATTCCGGCGAGCAGGCCGCGCTCGGCGCGGCGGCGGAGCAGGATTTTGCCGTCGCGCGCGATGACCGCCAGCGGCCATTCGACTTTTCGCGTCCGGACGTTCGCGGCGTTCTTTGCGATGCGGCCGCCGCGCGACGCCGCGCACAACGGCGCGGTCGGACACTCGGCGCAGCGCGGATTGCGCGCGAGGCAGATCGTTGCGCCCAAATCCATCAGCGCCTGGTTGAAGTCCCCCGGGCGCGCGCCGGGAACGACGCGCGCCGCCACCGCCTTTAACGCGGCCTCGTCGCGCGTCTCGTAGATCCGGGACAATACGCGCCGCGCGTTCGCGTCGAGCGCCGGGTAGCGCTCGTCGAACGCGATGCTCATGACCGCGCCGGCGGTATATTCACCGACGCCGGGCAGCGCCCGCAGCGCCGCATAATTGCGCGGCAGTTTGCCGCCGTGGCGGCGCACGATCTCGCGCGCGGCCTGTTTCAAATTCGTCGCGCGGCGGTAATAGCCGAGGCCCGACCAGAGCGCCATCACCTTGTCGCGGCGCGCGCGGTCGAGATGATGAATCGAGGGAAACGACGCGAGAAACCGCTGGTAGTAGGGGAGAACGGTCTTCACCTGGGTCTGCTGGAGCATCGTCTCCGCAACCCAGATGGCGTAGGGATCGCGCGTGGCGCGCCACGGAAGATCGCGCCGCGAGCGGCGATACCAGCCGAGAAGCGCGCGGCGGACGCGCGCGTTCTTGTCGCTTCGCACAGCGCCAAGCTACAACAGCGCGCGCACGCGATCAAGCAACGACGATTTTTCCTAGATTTTCCGCGGCGATTCCGCCGTTTTCCTTGCGAACATTCCGCCTGTGGCGTATAAATTTCTTCTATGGGCGGAATGGGACGGCTCTGGAGTTATGTGCTGCGCTATTGGCGGCGCTATCTCCTCGGGGCGCTCTGCCTCCTCGGCACTGTATCGCTCGTCATGTGGATCCCGTGGCTCATGCGGGCCGCGGTCAAGGTCATCGAGCAGGGCGGCAGTCTCTGGGACGTGCGCTATTACGCCGCCCTTATCGCCGTCGCCGGCGTCGGCCAGGGCATCTTCCGAACTTTCTCCCGCGCGTTGATCTTCAACGCCGGGCGCGACATCGAATACGACATTCGGAACGATCTCTTCGCGCATCTGCAGAAGCTGCCGGTCGGCTTTTACCATTCCCAGCGCACCGGCGATTTGATGTCGCGCGTCATCAACGACATCTCGGCTGTCCGCTCCCTGCTCGGTCCCGGCGTCCTGAATTTCGTCAACGCGCCGGCGTATTATGTCTACGGCATCGCCCTCATGTTCTCCATCGACGTGCGCCTAACGCTCGTCGCTCTGATTCCGTGCCCGCTTTTGATCTATGCCGTGCGCCGCTTCCGCGGCCGGATTCTCAAGAGTTCGCTCGCCGTCCAGCGCCAGATGGCGGAGCTGAGCTCGCACATCCAGGAAAACTTGAGCGGCATGCACGTCGTCAAGGCGTACACGCAGGAAGCGAACCAGATCCGCGACTTCGTCGAGATGAACCGTGACTTTCAGGAAAAGAACATGGAGCTCGCGCGCCTGCGCGGCCTGATCGGTCCCGTCATGCAGGCGCTCTCGGGCGTCACGATCCTCCTCGTCATCGGCTACGGCGGGCTGCGCGTCATCCGCGGCGACCTGCTGATCGCCGACATCGTCGCGTTCATCGCATATCTCCACGTGCTCGCATGGCCGACGGCCGCGTTCGGCTGGATGCTTTCGCTCATCGAGCGCGGCCGCGCCGCGATGGAGCGGCTGGAAGAGATCTTCAAGATCGAGCCGGCGATCGCGAGTCCCGCCGAGGCGCAGTCGCTCGGCAACGGCAAGGAAGGCATCGAGTTCCGGAACGTCTCATTTGCGCACGACGGCAAAGCGAACGGTGACTCGATTATAAAGAATATCGACGTGGTCGTGCCGCGCGGCCGCACGCTCGGCATCGTCGGCCGGACGGGAGCGGGAAAGAGCACGCTCGCGCAGCTCATTCCACGCCTCTACGACGTCTCGTCCGGCGAGATCCGTGTCGGCGGCCGTGACGTGCGCTCGCTCTCGCTCGCCGACCTGCGCAGAATGATCGGCTACGTGCCGCAGGACCCCTTTCTTTTCTCGACCTCGCTCGTGCGGAATCTGGCGTTCGGCCGCGATGATGTGACGGACGAGGAGATCGAGGAGGCCGTGCGTACGACGCGGCTCGACCGCGACGTCGCGATCTTTCACGAGGGCCTCCAGACGATCGTCGGTGAGCGCGGCATTACATTGTCCGGCGGACAGAAGCAGCGCGCGACGCTCGCGCGCGCTCTCGTCACCGACGCTCCTTTTCTTGTTCTAGACGACTGTCTGTCGAGCGTCGACGCCGAGACCGAGGATACGATCCTCCGCGGCCTTAGATCGACGATCGACGAGAAGACCTGCGTGATCATCTCGCATCGGATCTCCGCGGTGAAGGACGCCGACGAGATCCTGGTGCTCGACGAGGGGCGCATCATCGAGCGCGGCACGCACCAGGAGCTGGTCGCCCGCGGCGGCCTTTACGCCGATCTCTATCGGCAGCAGCAGCTGACCGAGGAACTGGAGCACATCGAATAATCGGCATGGCCAACCCGATCGAAGCTATCAACGGCGCGGCGCGGAACGGCAAGCAAAAAGCCGCCGGCCTGGCGCCGGATCAGCTCCACCAGGAAGAAGAGTACGGCAAAGCTTACGACGTCCGGCTCATCCGACGGCTGTGGCGCTTCCTCGTCCCCTACAAGCGGACCTTTTTCGCAGCGCTCCTGCTTCTCCCGCTGCTCCAGCTTTCCGGCCTTGCCCAGCCTTATCTCATGAAGATCGCGATCGACCGCTACATGGCGGGCGGCGATCTCCGCGGTCTTCTGGGTATCGCCGCGCTGCTGTTGGTGGCCGTGGTCGGCGAGGCGGTCACAGGCTACGCCCATTACTATCTCACCATGCTGGTGGCGCAGCGGTCGCTCGCCGACATGCGCATCGCGATCTTCGCGCACGTGCAGAAACTGCCGATGAGCTACTTCGACAAAAACCCGGTCGGGCGGCTGGTGACGCGGATGACGAGCGACGTGGACGTGCTCCAGGAAATGTTCGCGGCGGGAGCGATGACGGTGCTCTCGGACTTCGTCATGCTCCTGTGGATCATCGCCATCATGGCCTACATCAACGTGAAGCTCGCGCTCGTCTCGCTCGCGCTGATCCCGCCGATGTTTATCGCGATCAATTATTTCCGCCACAAGGCACGGCGCACCTATCGCCTGATACGGGAGCGCATCGCGCGCATCAACGGCTACCTGGGCGAGGCGATCTCGGGCATGGCGGTGATCCAGCTTTTCGTGCGCGAGGAAAAAAGTTACCGCGACTTCGACGAGCTCAACGCGGCGCACCGCGACGCCAACCAGCTCTCGAACATTTACGAGGCCGCGCTCTACTCGATGGTCGAGGCCGCCGGGTCGGTCAGCCTCGGCTTGCTGCTCTGGTACGGCGGCGGCGAGGCACTCGCGGGCGCCATCGGCATCGGCACGATCGTGGCGTTCAAAGAATACATCAACCGCTTCTTCGTTCCGCTCCGGGACTTCAGCCAAAAGTATACGGTCATGCAGTCCGCGATGTCGTCGGCCGAGCGCATCTTCCAGCTGCTCGACACGCCGATCGCGATCGCCGACCCGCCGAAGCCGGTCGTGCCCAAGCCGTTCACCGGCGAGGTGCGCTTCGAAAACGTGTGGTTCTCGTACAAACCGGACACGCCCGTGTTGAAAGGCGTCTCGTTCACCGTGGCGCCGGGCGAGCGCGTCGCGATCGTCGGCGCGACGGGCTCCGGCAAAACGACGACGATCAAGCTGCTCAGCCGCTTCTACGACATCCAGGGCGGCTCGATCAAAGTGAGCGGCGCCGACGTGCGCGAATGGGATTTGTCCGCGCTCCGACGCCACATCGGCGTCGTACTGCAGGACGTGTTTTTATTTTCGGGCGACGTGCGGACGAATCTGACGCTCGGCGAGAGCGGAATCTCCGAGGAGCGCATCGCGCAGGCGGTCCGCTATGCCAATGTCGAGCGTGTCGTAGGCCGGCATTCCGACGGCTTGAGCGCGCATGTGCGCGAGCGGGGAAGCAATTTCTCCACCGGCCAGCGCCAGCTGCTCTCGCTCGCTCGCGTGCTCGTGTTTCAGCCGGAGATTCTCGTCCTCGACGAGGCGACTTCGAGCGTCGACACCGAGACCGAGCTTTTGATCCAGGACGCGCTCGAGAAAGTCATGAAAGGCCGCACCTGTCTCGTCATCGCCCACCGACTCTCGACGATCCGCAACGCCGACCGCATCATCGTCTTCCA
>DATDFN010000021.1:0-10950 GCA_036522615.1 Binatia bacterium
GTCGCAGAAAATCTACGCGCTCGGCCTCAACTGCAGAGAGGATGAGGTCGAGGCGATCTGGTCGCGTGCGCTCGACAAGCCGCTGCCGCCGACTCTCGTCGGCCGCGGCGCGGTGCAGGAGGTCGTGCTTCAAGGCGAAGAGCTGAAGCGCGCCGGCGGACTTTATAAGCTCCCCGTGCCGATCTCGACGCCCGGCTTCGACAATGCGCCGTACTTCACCGCCGGCTGCTGGATCAGCAAAGATCCCGAGACCGGCGTGAGAAACATGGGCGTCTACCGCGCGCAGGTGAAGGGCGCGCTCAAGACCGGCATCATGTGGGGGAGCCTCAAGCACAGCGCGATCCACTGGGAGAAATGCAACAAAAAAGGCGTACCGCTGGAGGCGGCTATCGTCGTCGGCGGACCGCCGTCGATCACCTATGCCGCCGTGCAGCCGGTGCCGTTCGGCGTCGACGAAATCGCGCTCGCGGGCGCGCTCGGCGGCGAGCCGCTCGAAGTCGTCAAATGCAAGACCGTCGACATCGATGTGCCGGCGGAGGCCGACATCGTGATCGAGGGGCGATTCCGCACCGATTACCTCGAGCCCGACGGCCCGTTCGGCGAGGCGCATGGCTACGTCGATCCCGGCGACTTGAACGCGCTCTTCGAGGTGACGGCGATCACACACCGGAAGAATCCCGTTTACGTGTCGATGTTGAGCCAGCTGACGCCGAGCGAATCGAGCAAGATCAAGCAGTCCGCCTATGAGACGCTCGCGCTCAAGCATCTGCAGAAAACCGTCGGCCCGGCGGTGCTCCGCGTCGCGCTCTATGAAGACCTGCTCAACCGACAAGTCGCGGTCGTCCAGATGGAAAAGGCGAAGCCGGAGCAGACGTGGTCGGCGCTGGAGGCGCTGCTGCCGTCGCGCATCATCCACAAGATCATCGTCGCGGTCGATTCCGACATCGACCCGCACGATCCGATGTCGCTCTTTTGGGCGATCGTCAACCGCTCGCAGCCGCACCGCGACATGCGCATCGTGCCGAACCGCCCGCTGCCGTGGAATCCGATTCGCTACGTCGCCGACGGCGACCATTACGATGTCACGGATTCCACGCTGCTCGTCGACGCGACGCTGAAGGCGGACTTCCCGCCGGTCGCGCTGCCGGCGCGCGAATATATGGAAGCCGCGCGGAAAATCTGGGACGAGCTCGGCCTACCCAAGCTCACGCCGCGCCCGCCATGGCACGGCTACTCGCTCGGGCTCTGGTCCGAAGAGCTCGTCGAGCAGGCGAAGAACGCCGTCGCCGGCGAGCACGAGCGCAACGCCGAATACAGCCGCGCGCGCGGCATCAATGTGCCGAAGGGCGCCGACTTCGTCGAGCAGAAGAAGAAATATCTTGCCCAGGAACTAGACGAGTTCCTCAAGCGGCCGGGTAAATCCGGCAAGGGTTAAATCCGTATTTGCTATGACACCGTTACAGTATTTCATTCTCGCATTGCTTTTCTTCGCATTCGGCGCGGCCGCGCACGCGCAGAGCCTCAAGCTCAGCTACTCCTCGGATAGTCCGGGCGCGCTGCCGGTGTGGATCGGAAAAGAAAGCGGGCTCTACGCCAAGAACGGCCTCGACGTGCAGCTCATCCGCGTCACCGGCAACGTCGCGGTTATGGCGGTCGTAGCTAACGAGGTGAACATCGCCTTCATGGGCGGAACCGCCGCGATCACCAGCAATCTCGCCGGCTCCGACGCGGTGATGGTGGCGGCGGGCGAGATCGCGACCGATTATTCCCTGATCACGACCACCAAAATCAAATCGCCCGAGCAGCTCAAGGGCAGCATCGTCGGCATCGCGAGCGTCGTCGGCTCGGCGACGACGGCGACGGTCTACGGCCTGCAGAAGCTCGGGATCAGCCGCAACGACGTGACGCTGCTCGTCGTCGGCGGCACGCCCGAGCGGCTCGCGGCGATGCGCACCGGGCGCATTCAGGCGACGCTCTTGAGCCCGCCCACGAGCTTCGCCGCGGAGCGCGACGGCTTCAATATTCTCACCGACGTAAACATGCCGCTGCCGTACAACAGCGTCGTGTCGACGCGGAAATTCGCGAAGCAGAATCCCGACATCATGCGCCGCTTCATCAAAGCGCATCTCGAAGCCGTGCATATGCTCAAGACCGACCGCGAGGCGGGGGTCAGGACGCTCGCCAAATATCTGCGGCAGACGAGGGACCGCCAGCTCCTCGAGAAGAGCTACGACATCTCGACGGCGGAGAACATCCTGCCGCGCAAACAGTATCCGACCAACGCCGGCATTAAGACGGTGCTCGACTCCCTGGTGAAGGTCTATCCGCGCGCGTCGACCGCCAAGCCGGAGGAGTTCACGGAGCTGCAGTATCTCAAAGAATTCGACGAGAGCGGTTTCATCGACAATCTGTACAAGAACAAGAATTGACACATGAAATGCCGGCGACCGTAGGACAGAGCGTGCCGCGCATCGACGGCCGGGAGAAAGTCACGGGCCGCGCCGTGTACGCGAGCGATTTAAAGTTCCCGAACATGGCGCACGGGAAGATCCTGCGGAGCTCTTACGCGCACGCGAAGATCGTCCGCATCGACGCGCGCCGCGCGCAGGCGCTGCCGGGGGTGGTTGCGGTGCTCACGCGCGAGAACCTCATGTCGGGCGCGCCGTACTACGGCACCTACATCAAGGACCAGTCGATCGTCGCGCTGGACAAGGTGCGCTACGTCGGCGACGTCGTCGCCGCGGTTGCGGCGACGGACGAACGCATTGCCGACCAGGCGCTCGCCGAGATCGAGGTCGACTACGAGGAGCTGCCGGCGCTCTACGACGTCGACGCGGCGCTCGCCCAAGGCGCGCCGCTGATCCACGACGAGAATCCCGCGCGCAAGGATCCCCGATACGGCTACGGCGCGAGCGTCGTGCGCCACGACGCGACCAACGTCTTCTATCATTTCCATTACGAGCGCGGCGACGTCGAGCGCGGCTTGAGGGAATCCGACCGCGTTTTCACCGAGACCTACGATCTCGCCGGCGCGCAGCACTATCCCATGGAGTCGCACGCCTGCGTCGCCGACGACCGCGGCGAGGAGATCACGGTCTGGAGCGGGACGCAGACGCCGTTCCCGCTGCGCCAGGAGATCGCGCGCATGTTCGGCCTGCCGCAGAGCCGCGTGCGCGTGATCGTACCTTACGTCGGCGGCGGCTACGGCGCGAAGAGCGGCGTCAAGTACGAGGCGCTCACGGTCGCGCTGTCGCGCCTCGCGCAGCGGCCGGTCAGGCTGCGCGTGAGCGCCGAAGAGACGTTTCAGACGCTCGCCGACCCGAGCGCGAAGGTGACGATCACGACCGGGGTCAAGACCGACGGCACGTTCGTCGCGCGCCGCTGCGAGATCTATTTCGACGGCGGCGCCTACGCCAATTCCGGTCCGACCGTAACGGAGCGCGCCGGCTACCGCGCGCACGGCCCGTACAAAATTCCCCACGTGAGTACCGACGCCTACTGCGTCTATACGAATAAAGTTCCCGGCGGCGCCTTCCGCGGCTTCGGCGGGCCGCAGGTGTCGTTCGCCTACGAGTCGCAGGCCGACACGATCGCGCGCGCGCTCAACATCGACGCCGTCGAGCTGAGGCTGAAAAATTTACTGGAGAAAGGCGATTTGTATACGGCGGGAAATATCCCGATCGACTGCGATCTGAAAAGCGAGCTCAAGAGCATCGCGGGCGCGATCGGCTGGGGCGAAAAGTCCGCGCCGGCGACGACCGCGGGCATGCGGCGCGGCAAAGGCATCGCCTGCGCCGTCAAGGACGGGGGCGGCGTCAACAAAGAAGCCAACGCGATGGTGCAGATTCTGGTCGACGGCAGCGCGCTCCTGTTCCACGGCTCGGTCGAGATCGGCCAGGGCGTGCGCACCGCGCTCATGCAGGTCGTCGCCGAAGAGCTTTCGCTCGCCCCGGAAAAAATCCAGGTCGCGCCGCTCGATTCCGCCTCCACGCCTTTCGACCGCGGCACGCACGCGAGCAGCGCGATCACGGTCATGGGGCAGGCGGTGCAGGCGGCGGCGCGCGACGCGCGCGAGAAGCTGCTCGCGCTCGCCGCGGAACTCTTCGAGGCGCCGGCGGAACAAATGAAGCTCGCTGACGGGCGCGTGTCCTGCGGCGGCAAACAGGCCTCGTTCGGGGAGATTCTGCGGCGCCATTTCGGCGATCTCGAGGGCGAGATCACCGGGCGCGGGCGCTTCAAGGTCGAGCGCCGCGACGACGCGCCGCTCGGCTATCCCGCGACGTTCTGGGAGAACGGCCTCGCCGCCGCCGAAGTCGAGGTCGACGAGAAGACCGGCGCTGTAAAGTTATTGAACTATGTTTCCCTTACGGACGCGGGCAGGATGATCAATCCCGGCCACTGCCTCGGCCAGGAGGAGGGCTCGGTGCTCTTCGGGATCGGCCACGCGCTCCATGAAGAGCTCGTCTACCACGACGGTCAGCTCGCGAATCCCAACTTGATGGACTATCGCCTGCCGCGCTTTCACGATCTGCCGCGGAAGTTTCACTCGATCATCGTCGAAGAGGGCGGCGGCACGGGGCCGTTCGGCGCGAAAGGCATCGGCGAGGGCGGCACGCTCGCCGCCGCGGCGGCGATCTGCAACGCCGTCTACGACGCGACCGGCGTGCGCGTCTATCACGTGCCGCTTACCGGCCAGCGCGTCTGGAGCGCGCTGGCAAAAAGGTCGGCCGGCAAACAGGGAGAATGACCATGGCTGGAATGACGCTCGATCTCGCCGAGGAATGCGTGCGCCGGATCAAAGAGAAGGCGCGCGAGATGAAGCTCGAGATGTTCATCGCGGTCGTCGACGAGATGGGAAAACTCGTCGCTTACGCGCGCATGGGCGAGGCGAGCGGCGGCTTCGGCGAGAAGATCGCCATCGCGAAAGCGAAGACCGCCGTGGCTTATAAGCGCGACACCAAGCAGACGATGGAGCGCTACGCGAATTATCCCGGCAACTATTTCATCGTCGGCATGTCCGGCCTTTATCCCGACGAGTTCTGGGCCGGCCCCGGCGGCGCGCCGATCATGATCGACGGCAAGCTCGTTGGCGGCGCCGGCATCTCGGGCTCGACGCCGGAGAACGACCACAAGTGCGTCACCGAAGCGATCGCGGAAGTCGCCGGGAAATAAAATTCGGGGGCAGTCCTTTGGCTCTGATATTGAATCGTGAAGAAGTGACTTCCGTGAGAAAGTTTTTCGCCTATCTTTTACTTTCCGGTTTTTTGTTCGGGACTAGGACAGCGGCGGCGCAGACGCAGCTCCGCTACGTGCCGGTAGGCATCCCGACGGTCAGCATATCGTCGGGCAGCTTCATCATCGCCAAGGAGGCGGGCTTCTACAAGGAAGAGGGATTGAACGTCGATCTCGTCGTCATGCGCGGCGCGCCCGCCGTCCAGGCGCTGATCGGCGGCACGGTGCCGTTTTCCAGCTCCGGCGGTGCGGGACTGTTGCCGATCATTCGCGGCGCGCCGCTGCGGGTCATCTTTACCACCTACGTGCGGCCGATGTTCTGGCTTTATTCCAAGCCGGAGATCAAGAGTATCGAGGAATTGAAAGGCAAGAAGGTCGGCGTGTCGAGCATCGGCAGCGGGCCCGATTCGCTGCTGCGTATCCTGCTAAAGAAATATAACCTGGACGGCGGCCGCGATGTCGCGATCCTCGCGACGGGGCCCGGTCCGGCGCGTTTCTTCGCGCTCAAGGCGGGCGCCACCGACGCGGCGGTGCTGAACGAGCAGGCCGCGCTGCTGGCGCAGGAGTCGGGTCTCCGCCAGCTCTACTCATTCACCAAAGGCGACGAGTTCGTCGAAGTGCAGGGGAGTATCGTGCTTCAGGATTCGCTGATGGGGTCGGATCCGGCTTTCGTCCAGAAATTCACCCGCGCCACGCTGAAGGGGCTGCTCTACCTGCGCGATAACCGCGCCGGCAGCGTGGCGATTCACTCGCGGGTGCTGAAGGTCGATGCCGCGACGGCCAACCGGCTCTACGATCTCGCGCGGCCGGGAACGACCGGCGACGGTACCGTCAGCGAAGAGGTGCAGAAGAAATCGATCGATCAGATCGTCGAGCGGACCGAGCTCAAGGAAGCTCCGCCGACGAAAAAAGTCTTCGACTTCAGCCTCACGCGAAAAATCTACAAAGAGCTGCAGGCGTCGGGTTGGAAGCCCGGAAAGTGAGGAGTTTCGTTTATGGAAGCTGAGCTGGCGCAAAAAATCGTCGGCAGCCTCAAGGTTGCGGGGATCAATTTCATCACCTTCGTCCCCGAGACGCGCTTGAGCGAGATGCTGCCGCTCATCGAAAAGGACGACTTCTTCAAGCTCGTGCCGGTCGCCAGCGAGGCCGAGGGCGTTTCGATCGCCGCCGGCGCCGCGTTGGGCGGAAAACAATGCGCCGCCTACATGGAAGGACCTGGCATCTGGGTTTCGTCGTACAACATCGTCACCGTCGGCGTGCGCTACGGCGTGCCGATGCTTCTGCTGGTCGGCTACGTCGGCAGCATGGCGGACAAGCGGAACACGTTTCTCTATGTCGAATACGGCATCAAGATGATCGCGCAGCTGGAGTCGATGGGCATCGAGTACCAGATTCTCCGCGACGGTGAAGGCCTGGAGACCAAAATCGCCGACGCCGTGCGCATGATGAACGCGCTCAAGAAGCCGGTGGCTCTGCTCTTCACCGGGGAGTTTACCATATGATTCGTTACGACTGTTTCGAATGGCTGGCGCCGCAGATGAAAGACGAGCTGGTCGTGACGTCGCTCAGCGGCCAGCGGGTCGAGTGGGGCCATCTCTCCCACCGCGACGCCGACCTGACGCTCGGCTCGATGGGCAACGCGCTCGCGGTCGGCATGGGACTCGCGCTCGCCCTGCCGCACCGCAAGGTTTTCGTCTTCGAGTCGGACGGCAGCCTGCTGCTCTCGCTTTTCAACCTGCCGACGCTTGCGAATCTCAATCCGCCGAACCTCGCGGTCTTCGTCTTCGACAACCAGAAGTACAGCGGCACGCGCATCAGCTGGCCGACGGCGACCGCCGGCAAGACCGATCTCGCCGCCGTCGCCAAGGGCGCCGGCGTCGAGCACTCGCTGACGATTCGAGAGCTCGAGGAATTCAAGCGCGAGGCGGCAGGCGCGCTCGCGGAGAGCGGGCTCCGCTTCGTCGTCTGCAAGATCGAAGAAAGCCTGGCGCATCGCAAGATCGTGCGCTCCAATGTCGATCTGCTGGAGACAAAATATAAATTCGTTCGCTACCTCGAACGGACCGAAGGCAGGCCGATTTTCGCCGGACGGGGCTGATTTTTGTATTAAATATTTTAATGGATAGATATAGATTCTATATTGGACAACTATGCATTTCGCCACTACGGTAAGGGGTGCTGACGCCTATGGAAGCTGCGCTCAAACGTGGAAGGAAAACGAAGGAAATGCCGATAGAGGAAAAAGAGCAGCAGGACGCGTCCCCGATCGTCTGGACGCATTGCCCGAAGTGCGGCGACACCTGGACCGTCAAGACGGTGTTGGTGCCGGGGAAGTGCCGCATCTGCGGCGGCAAACCGAAGCTTCAGGAAGTCGTGTTCTAATCCGTCTCGTCTCCCGGCGAGACCCCTCATATTTCCCGATCCTCTCGGGCCTTTTCATCTTTTGTCGGCTGCGCGGCGTATGGCGTCACATCCGGGCGTGAAGCGCGCTGCAACCCGCGCGGCATCGCCACCGCGGGCCCCGACCACGCAGCGCTAGTATCGATCGATGTTGCAGGAAAAATCATAAAGGCCTAGAAAAGTCTTCATGAAAATCATTGGCACCGCAGCTCCGCGCGTCGACGGCATCGACAAGGTAACGGGCCGGGCGAAATATACCGGAGACATGATCGTGCCGGGGATGGTCGAGGGGAAGTTCCTCCGGAGCCCCTACGCGCACGCGCGAATCAAAAGCGTCGACGTCTCTGCGGCGGAGAAAATCCCCGGGGTGGTTGCCGTGCTGATCGGCAAGGATATCACCGATATCGACCCCTACATCGGCCGGGGCAAGCGCAAGGACCGGCCGATTATGGCGATCGACCGGGTGATCTATGCGGGCGAGCCCGTCGCCGCCGTCGCCGCGTTCGACATCCGGGCCGCGCAGGCGGCGATCGACGCGATCAAAATCGACTACGAAGAGCTCCCCGCGGTGACCACCGTGCCGGAGGCGATGGCCGACGGCGCGCCGCAGCTCCATTCGTTCGCGCCGAAGAACATCTGCTTTCAGGATTCGCTCGTTAAAGGCGATGTAAAAGCCGGCTTCGCCGAAGCCGACGACTTCGTGGAAGACACTTTCGAGTTTCCCATGGTCTACCACTACTCGATGGAGCCGCACACCACGATCGCGGAGGAAGACGAGGACGGCGTGACGCTCTGGTCGTCGAACAGCCATCCGTTCGGCGTGCGCCAGGAGATCGCCGATGTCTTCCAGCTGCCGCTCTCGCGCGTCCGCGTGCTGGTTCCGTTCGTCGGCGGCGCCTACGGCAGCAAGTCGGGGTGCAAGATCGAGCCGCTCGTGGTAGCGCTGGCGCGCAAGGCGGGACGGCCGGTGCGCGTCAAAACCAGCGTCGCCGAAGCGATGATGACGTGCCGGCGCCATTCGGCGATCTGCAAGGTCAAGACGGGCTTCAAAAAAGACGGCACGCTGACGGCGAAGGAAGCCGAGATTTATCTCAACACCGGCGCCGTCGCGGAGACGGGGCCGACCGTCACCGGTCGCACGCTCACGCGCATCCTCGGTCCGTACCGGATTCCGAACCTCAAAATCACCTCTTATTGCATCTACACGAATACCGTCTCGGCGGCTTCTTTCCGTTCGATCGGCGGCCCGCAGACCGCGTGGGCGACCGAATCGCAACTCGATATCATCGCTCAGAAGCTCGGCATGGACCCGGTCGCGCTGAGGCGAAAAAATCTCCTGCGCAAGGGCGAGGAGCTGAAGCCGAAAGGCAATCCGATCGACGCCGATCTTTTCAAAGGCCTCGACGAGGTCACGAAGGCGATCGGCTGGGACGGCGCAAGCACACGCGACGGCGCCGGGCGCGGGCTCGCGTTCGGCGTCACCGATCCGGGCGCGCCGCTCGCCTCGACCTCGACCGTTCACGTTCTAGCCGACGGCAGCGTCGTGCTGCTCACCGGCACGGTGGAATTGGGCCAGGGGTCGAAGACCGTGATGAGCCAGATCGTCGCCGAGGAGCTTTCCGTGCCGCTCGAGCACGTCACGGTGCGTCCGATCGACACCGACTTTACGCCGTTCGACCGCTCGACGGGATCGAGCCGCTCGACGACCGTCATGGGGAAGGCGGTGCAGCTCGCCGCGCAGGACGCGCGCCTGCAGCTCGTCGAGCTCGCGGCCGAGCACTTCGAGGCGCCGCCCGAAGCGATCGTCATGGATGACGGCCGCGCGAAGGCGGGGGGTAAGGAAGTCTCGTACGGCGATATGATCCGCAAACACTTCGCGATGCAGGGCGGCGAGCTCATCGGCACCGGCTACGCGCACAGCGGCATGGCGCCGGAGCCGTCCAATCCGCTCTTCTGGGAGATCGGCATCGGCGCGGTCGAGGCGCGCGTGGACCGGGAGACAGGCGAAATCTCCGTCGATAAATACATCAGCGCCGCCGACGTCGGGAAGGCGCTCAACCCGCCGCAGTGCGAGGGGCAGGACGAGGGCGCCGTCATGATGGGCATCGGCCATACCTTCTACGAATCCGTGACTTACGAAGGCGGCCAGATCGTCAACGACAGCATGCTCGAATACCAGGTGCCGAACTTCAAAGACGTGCCGGAGAAATTCGAGGCGATCCTGATCGAGGACGGCAACGGGCCGGGACCGTACGGCGCCAAGGGCATGGGCGAGGGCGGCATTATTCCGGTCGCACCGGCCGTCGCCAACGCCGTGGCCTGGAGCACCGGCGCACGAATCAAGGAGTTGCCGCTGACTCCGGAACGAGTGTGGAGAGCGATTAAAAAATTATCTTGACCGTTCAACGGGGAGGACAGCCCCATGAACCATTCGCGCCGTAACCTTTTACTTCTTCTTGCCGCCGGCTTGTCGCTCCTGTGGCCGCGATGCGCCGGCGCGGACGTCGAAGAGACGCTCGCGCAGCTCAACCGCCGCCCGACGGAGGAGCGCCAGACCATCCTGGTGGAGAACGCGAAAAAAGAAGGCGGTTTGACGCTCTACACCGCGACCAACAACCGCGACACGCAGGATGTGATCAACGGCTTCACCAAGCGCTATCCCGGCGTGAAGGTGAGCTTCTTGAGCCTCGGCGGCCCCGGCGTCCTCAATAAGATCACGACCGAATATCGCGCCGGCGTCTATACGGCCGACGTCACGGTTCTCACCGGCAACAACGCGCTCGAGCTGATCGACCGCAAAATCCTCGCGCGCTATAAAAGTCCGATGGTGCCCTTTGTGCGCAAGGGCTTCATCGACGAAGAGGGGCTCTGGCCGGGCGTATACGCCATCGGCTATACCCTTATATACAACAACAAGCGCGTCGCGCTGCAGGACGCGCCGAAGCAGTACGAGGATCTACTGAAGCCGCGCTGGAAGAAGAGCCTGCTGATGGACGCCGAAGCGCATGACCTCCTGGCCGGCCTGACCGACATCTGGGGAGAAAAAAAGGCGCAGAGTTTTCTCCTGGAGCTGGTGCAAAAGCAGGAAGTCACATTTGCGCGGCAGTCGCATACGTTCATGACGCAGCTCGTCGCCGCCGGCGAGCACGATGTCATCGTCGACGGCTACGCGCACAACGCGGTCAAAATGAAGTCCGAAGGCGCGCCGATCAATTTCGTCTTTCCCAATCCCACGATCGTGCGCACGCCGTCGATCATCGGCATCGCCGCGCACGCGCCGCATCCCTACGCCGCGGCGCTCTTCGAGGACTATCATCT
>DATDFN010000022.1:0-17455 GCA_036522615.1 Binatia bacterium
GCCGCTCCGCCGCCCTACTCCTCCGCCGCGTCCCGGCGCCCCCGCGCCTGCGGGCGAAGCACGGCCCGCGGCGCCGGCAGGCGAAGGCGCCGCTGCGGGTGAAGCCGCCAAGCCGGGCAAACATAAAAAGCGCGTCGTCAAGAAGCAGGACATGCTCGAGCTGCGCGAGCGCGACATGCGCTCGGGCCGCTTCCCGAAAAAGAAGCGCGCCCTGCCCGGCAAAGAGCAGAAGAAGACCGAGATCACGGTTCCCAAGGCCAGCAAGCGCGTCGTCCGCATCTCCGAGGTGATCAGCGTCGGCGATCTCGCCCGCGACATGGGCGTCAAGGCGGGCGAGGTCATCAAGAAGCTCATGCAGATGGGCATGATGACGACCATTAATCAGATGCTGGACGCCGACACCGCGGCATTGGTCGCCACCGAGTTCGATCACCAGGTGGAAAACGTCGCGTTCAACGCGGAATCCGAGCTGGAGGTCGAGCATCAGGTTGAAGAACCCGAGGCGTCGCTCAAGCCGCGACCGCCCGTCGTCACCATCATGGGCCACGTCGACCACGGCAAAACCTCGCTCCTAGACGCGATCCGCAGCACCAATGTGACGGAGCGCGAGGCGGGCGGTATCACGCAGCATATCGGTGCGTATCACGTTCAAGTCGACGGTCGCGGCGTCACGTTTCTCGATACGCCGGGCCATGAGGCTTTCACCGCGATGCGTGCGCGCGGCGCAAAAGTGACCGACCTCGTTGTCCTCGTTGTCGCCGCCGATGACGGGGTCATGCCCCAGACGGTCGAGGCGATCAACCACGCGCGCGCGGCGCAGGTTCCCATCATCGTCGCGATCAACAAGATCGACCGGCCCGACGCCAATCTCGAGCGTGTGAAACGCGGCTTGATGGAGCATGGGCTCGTCGCGGAAGAGTGGGGCGGCGAGGCGATTTTCGTCAACGTCTCCGCCAAGACCAAAGAGGGCATTCCCCAGCTCCTCGAAATGATCCTGCTTCAGGCCGATGTTTTGGAGCTGCGCGCGAATCCCGACAAACTCGCGCGCGGCACGATCGTCGAAGCGAAACTCGACCGCGGCCGCGGCCCGGTCGCGACGGTGCTCGTCCAGGAAGGCACGCTGCACGTGGGCGACGCCTTCGTCTGCGGCGTCTTCACCGGCCGCGTTCGCGCCATGATCGACGACCGCGGCAACAAGATCAACGCGGCACCTCCTGCCCTGCCGGTCGAGATTTTGGGACTTCAAGGTGTGCCGCAGGCGGGCGACACCTTCGTCACGCTTACCGACGAGGCGAAGGCCCGGCAGATCGCGGAGTATCGCCAGAGCAAGCAGCGCGAATCCGATCTCGTGAAGACGAGCAAGGTCTCGCTCGAAGAGCTCTACGATCAGATCAAGACCGGCGACGTCAAGGAATTGCGCGTAGTGCTCAAGGCCGACGTTCATGGATCGGTCGAGGCGCTGAGCGAAGCGATGACCCGTCTCTCGACGAATGAGGTGCGGCTCAACGTGCTGCACGGCTCGGTCGGCGGCATCACCGAGAGCGACGTGCTACTCGCCGCCGCCTCGAACGCGATCGTCATCGGCTTTAATGTCCGGCCGGAGGTTAAGGCCGCGAACCTAGCCCAGCAAGAGGGCGTCGACGTCCGACTCTACAGCATCATTTACGAAGTCATCAACGACATCAAAGCGGCGATGGAAGGCCTGCTCGAGCCCACTTACAGAGAACAGGTCCACGGCCGCGTCGAAGTGCGCGAGGTCTTCAACATCCGCGGCGTCGGCTCTGTCGCCGGCTGCTATGTCACGGACGGAAAGATCCAGCGCGGCTACCTCGTCCGCCTCTTGCGCGATCAGGTCGTCGTCCACGAAGGAAAGCTCGCGAGCCTCAAACGCTTCAAGGACGACGTACGCGAGGTCTCGGCCGGCTACGAATGCGGCCTCAGCCTGGAAAACTTTCAGGACATCAAGAAAGGCGACACGATCGAAGCTTACGAAAGGGTCGCGGTCCTCCGCCGCATTACCCCAACGCCGGGCGGACGCGAGAGCCGGGCCTCGGCGGGTGAGGGCCGATAGGTAGACACAACCCTTCTCCCGAGAATTCCCCGATGGTCGTCGGGGTGTTGAAGCTCAGCTTAATTCTCGCCGAGAACCACTCTCTCAAAGGCAAGCGCGGCGTGCTCAAGCGCGTGCAGGCGCGGGTCGCGCACCAATTCAACGTCTCCGTGGCGGAATGCGGCGATCAGGACTTGTGGCAGACGGCGCTGCTCGGCTTCGCCGCGGTCGGCAGCAGCCGCAACATCGTCGAGGCGACGCTCAATAAGATCGTGGAATTTGTCGACGGGCTCGGCCTCGCGCAGGTCGGCGACTCCGACACCGAGATATTCTACTGCTGATGGTTCTGCTATGGATTACAAGCGCTCCGACCGGGTCGGCGATCTGTTGCTCGAAATCATTTCCCAATTACTTGTCAAAGAAGTGAGCGATCCGCGCATCGGCTCGGTGACGCTCACGGGAGCGGACGTGAGTCCGGATCTCCGCCACGCGAAGATTTATTTCAACGTTCTCACCGGCAGCGCCGGCAAGGCGGAGGCCGTCGCCGGCTTGAAGAGCGCCGCGGGCTTTATCCGCGGCCGGGCGGGCAAAGCGCTCAAACTCCGCGTCGTGCCCACCCTCGAGTTCGTCTACGACGACAGCGAGGAGCGCGCGCGCCGTATCGACAATCTGCTGCAAAAGAAGGATAGCCAATAAGGGCGCCTGCCGATCTACTGCTTTATGATAGTTTTTCGTGTGGCGGGCCCTATATGAAAACCACATCGTTGAGCGGGCTGCTGCTCGTCGATAAGCCCGAAGGGCCGACGTCGGCTCACGTCGTCGCGCGGGTCAAGCGCATTCTCGGCGCCGGCAAAGTCGGCCATTTGGGGACACTCGATCCCTTCGCGTCCGGCCTGCTGCCTCTCGGCATCAACGAAGGTACGAAAGTCGCCGAGATTTTTCTCGCCGCCCAGAAAAGCTACCGCGGCATCGTCGCGCTCGGCGTCGAGACCGACACGCAAGACTCCACCGGCAAAGTCATCCAATCGCGGCCGGTACCGCCGCTCGACGAAGCCGACCTGGAGCGGTTGCGCGCCGCGTTCACGGGAAGCCTCATGCAGACGCCGCCGATGTTCTCCGCGCTCAAGAAAGACGGCGTTCGCCTCTACGACCTCGCGCGCAAGGGCGAGACGGTCGAGCGGGCGCCGCGCGAGATCAAGATCGAATCGCTGCGGCTCTGGCGCGAAGGGTCCGCCGAGATCGGCTTCGAGCTCACCTGCTCGAAAGGCACGTACATCCGGACGTTGGCCGCCGACATGGGGACGTTTCTTGGGCCGGGCGCGCATCTGAAAGCGCTCAGGCGGCTTTCCTGCGGTCTCCTCCATGTGGAGCACGCCATCCGGCTCGACGATATCGAGACGGCCAACTCCAAAGGAGAGGTCCCGCTGCTGTCGCTCAATCACGCTCTCGCGCACGTGCGCGCCGTGCCGCTCGATAGCCGCACGCTGGCTTCGCTCCGTTTGGGACGGCAGGAGGTCCTGGACGTCGTCGGCCGTCCCAAAGAAGGCGAGAGGATGGTGCGCCTTCTGTCGCCGGAAGGGAATCTCGCCGCGCTCGCGCGCTGGGAGGAGATCGTCAGATGCTGGCGGCTCTTTCGCACCTTTGCGGCCTAGCGGCGCATGGCGTTCAAGCTCACCATTTCCGTTAAGTCAAACGCCAGACAGGCGAAGATCGAGAAGCGCTCCGCTACCGAGTACGTTGTGTGGGTCCGCGCGCCCGCGCGCGAAGGACAGGCCAACGACGCCGTGGTCGCCCTGCTCGCCAAGCACTTCGCCGTCCCCAAATCATCGCTGCGCATCGTTCGCGGGGAAAAGACGAGGAGAAAAATCGTTGAAATCGCGTAGATAATTTCGCGGAAACTCAACGCCGGCGGCGGCAGAAATAAATTGTAGCAGCGGCGCCTTTGTGCTAAGAGATTTTTGAGCCCCATGGAGCACTCCCGTTTCGTTCACCTCCACTGCCATACCCAGTACAGCCTCTTAGACGGCGCGAACAAAGTCGATGAGCTGATCGAGCGCGTAAAGGCGCTCAAACAGCCTGCTCTGGCGATGACCGACCACGGCAACATGTTCGGCGCGATCGAGTTTTACCTCGAGGCCTCCAAGAAGGGCGTCAAACCGATCATCGGCTGTGAAATCTACGTGGCGCCGACGAGCCGCTTTGAACGTAAAGGCGTCGATAAGGGCAACAAGGAGTACAACAACCACCTGATTCTCCTTGCGATGAACCTCGAGGGGTACAAAAACCTTTGCAAGCTCGTCACGATCGGCTTCATGGAGGGCTTTTATTATAAGCCGCGCATCGACAAGGAAGTTCTCCAGGAGCACAACCGCGGGCTCATCGCGCTGAGCGCTTGCCTTCAGGGCGAGGTCTCATTTGCGCTCAACGCGGGAAACGTCGAAAAAGCGAAAGAGGCGGCGCAAAGCTACGAGCGGATTTTCGGCGATCGGTACTATCTCGAAATCCAGGACAACAAGCTACCGGAGCAGGAGAAGGTTAATCGGCTGATCGTCGAGCTGGCAAAGGATCTATCGGTGCCCGTTGTCGCCACCAACGATTGCCACTACGGTGAGCGCGACGACGCCGCGGCGCATGACGTGCTGCTCTGCGTCCAGACCGGCAAAACGGTCACGGACGAAAACCGGCTCAAGATGCACACCGACGAGCTGTTCGTCAAATCGGCGGAGCTGATGCGCCAGGGTTTCGATTACTGCCCAGGGGCGGTTGAGCGCACCGTTGAAATCGCGGATCGGTGCAACCTCGAACTACAGTTTGGTCATTATCATTTCCCGCATTTTGAGGCTCCCAAACACAAGAGCCTAGACGACTACCTCGACGAGCTGACCCGCCGGGGCCTGGCCGAGCGCATGGCGAATTTCGGGCTCGCGCCGGGCGAGGATCACGAGAAGCGGCTCAAGCTCTACGACGAGCGCCTCGACTATGAGCTCGGCGTCATCAAGGGAATGCAGTTCTCCGGCTATTTCCTCATCGTCGCGGACTTCATCAATTACGCGAAGGACAGCGGCATCCCGGTCGGTCCGGGCCGCGGCTCGGCGGCAGGCAGCCTGGTCGCCTACGCGCTCAAAATCACCGATCTCGATCCGATACGCCACGGCCTGCTGTTCGAGCGCTTTCTCAATCCCGAGCGTAAATCGATGCCCGATATCGACGTCGACTTTTGCATCCGCGGGCGCGACCAGGTCATCCGCTACGTCAAGGAAAAGTACGGCGCCGACAAAGTCGCCCAGATCGCAACCTTCGGAACGCTCAAGGCGAAGGCGGCGATCAGGGACGTCGGCCGCGCGCTGGGTTTGTCGTTCGCCGAGACCGACGCGATCGCAAAGCTGATCCCGGCGCCGAAGCAAGGCTTCGACTACTCGCTTGCGGATTCCATCAAGATGGAGCCGCGCCTCGCTGCGCTCATGAAAACCGACGCGCGCGTCAAAAGCCTGATCGATCACGCGATGCGCCTCGAGGGGCTGACACGCCATTCCTCGACGCATGCTGCGGGCGTCGTGCTGTCGAACCTGCCGCTCGTGGAATATCTACCGCTCTACGTCGATAAGGAGGGCGGCATCGTCACCCAGTTCGACATGTCGTGCGTCGAGAAGATCGGCCTCATCAAGTTCGATTTCTTGGGGCTGAAGACGCTCACGCTGCTGCACGACTGTGTGAAATTGATCGAGAAGAGCAAAGGCGTGTCCCTTGACTTGAATAACCTGCCGCTCGACGACAAGCAAACCTATAAGCTCTTCTGCTCCGGCGCGACGACCGGCATCTTCCAGCTTGAAAGCACGGGCATCCGCGAGATGACGGTAAAGATCCGCCCGAACTGCTTCGAAGATCTAGTCGCCATCCTCGCGCTCTTCCGCCCCGGTCCGCTCGACAGCGGCATGGCGGAGCAATACATCCAGCGTAAGCACGGCCGCGAGCAGATTAAGTATTTGCATCCGCGGCTGCAGGAAACGCTGAAGGACACGTACGGCGTTATCGTCTACCAGGAGCAGGTCATGCAGATCGCGCGTGTCCTCGCCGGCTACAGCATGGGCGAGGCCGATATTCTCCGGCGTGCGATGGGAAAGAAAGACCCCGAAGAAATGGCGAAGCAGCGCGAGCGCTTCGTGGAAGGCGCGGTCAAGAACAAGATCGATGCGGACAAGGCTGGCGAAATCTTCGACCAGATGGAGACTTTCGCTCGCTACGGCTTCAACAAGTCGCACTCGGCCGCTTACGCGCTGGTCTCCTATCAGACCGCTTACTTGAAGGCGCATTATCCCGTCGAATTCATGGCCGCCCTGCTGACCTCCGAGATGGGCGACACCGACAAAGTCATCAAGAATCTCGCCGAGTGCCGCGAGAAGAACATCGAGGTCCTGCCGCCCGACATCAACGAGAGCAGCGCGGACTTCACGCCCGTCGGCGAGAAGATCCGCTTCGGCCTCACCGCGGTCAAAAACGTCGGTGAAAAAGCGGTGGAAGTCATCCTCCAGAGCCGCGCCGAAGAAGGCGCGTTCAATTCGATCTTCGATTTCTGCCGGCGCGTCGATCTCACGGCCGTCAACCGCCGCGTGCTCGAAAGCCTGATCAAATGCGGCGCGTTCGATTCGACCGGAACCGCGCGTGCTCGGATGCTCGCCGCGCTCGACGAGGCGATGCGCATCGGTCAGGCGCATCAGAAAAACCGCGAAAGCAACCAGATCGATCTGTTCGGGCTGTCCGGCGGGTCATCCTCCGGTTTCGGCGGCGCGAACGGCTTTCATGACAACTACCCGGACGCCGAGGACTGGACGCAGCAGCAGAAGCTGGTACATGAAAAAGAGTCACTGGGGTTTTACATCACCGGACATCCACTGGATAAATACGAGGGGCGCTTAGCGCGCCTGACTTCGGGCCCCATCGCCGGGATCAAAGAACGCGCGGCGCCCGGCGAGGTTAAAGCCGGGGGCGTTGTCACGGCGATGCGGCTCAAGAACACGAAAAAGGGCGACCGCTACGCGAGCTTTCAACTCGAAGACAAGACCGGATTCATCGAAGTGATCGTCTGGCCCGAGACCTACAAGCGGTGCGGCGAGACGCTGGTCTCGGACGATCCCATCCTGGTCGCCGGCAAAATGGACATCGGGGAAGAGCGCGTGCAGATCATCGCGAACGAGATCATCCCGCTCGAAGAGGCATCGCGGCGCCTCCCGCCGGCGCGTAAGAGAGATAACGGCGGGCGCGTGCACGTTTATCTCCGCGGCGCGGTCTTTACGCCGGACGAGCTGGCGCAGCTGCACGAGACGCTGCGCCGCCATCCGGGCACCTCGCCGGTGTCGCTGCACTTTTTCTCGCCCGACCAGACCGAGGCGATCATCGAGGCGGACGATCTCCGCGTCTCCTCCAACCCGGAGCTGCTCGAAACCGTCGAGCAGATCTTCGGCGACCGCGTCAGCTTCTCCCCCGGCTCGTCTTGAAACGCATTTACCCGCAGCTCAAGGGTTTCCGCGAACGCGTGCTTCTCGTCGGCGCGGAGCTGCCGGCGCGCGCGCCGCACGCGGCGCTCGACGACGATCTCGACGAGCTGCAAAAACTGGCCGAGAGCGCCGGCGCGGACGTCGTCGGGAGATTTTCTCAGCCGCTCAGAAAGATCTCGCCCGCGACGCTCATCGGCAGCGGCAAGGTCGAGGAGATCCGCGCCGCCGTCAAGGAAACGAAGCCCGATCTCGTCATTTTTGACGAAAACTTGACACCCGCGCAGCAGCGCAACCTCGAGAGCGCGTTCGAGCTTCGCGTGATCGACCGGAGCCAGCTGATTCTCGATATCTTCGCGCAGCGCGCGCGCAGCAATGAGGGCAAGCTCCAAGTCGAGCTCGCGCAGCTCGAATACATGCGCCCGCGGCTGACGCGCCAGTGGACGCACCTGTCGCGCTTAGGCGGCGGCATCGGCACGCGCGGCCCCGGCGAGACGCAGCTCGAAGTCGATCGCCGGCGCATCCGCGAGCGGATCGGAAAGCTGAAGCAGCGCCTCGCGACCGTTGAGAAGACCCGCACGATCCAGCGCCGCGAGCGGCTCGAAGTGCCGTACGCCACGGTGGCGCTCGTGGGCTATACGAATTCGGGTAAATCGACGCTGATGAACGCGTTGACGCACGCCGGGGTCGTCGCCGAGGACAAGCTCTTCGCGACGCTCGATCCAACGATACGCGCGCTGCGCCTGCCGGGCGGCGAGAGCGTGATGCTGGCCGACACCGTCGGCTTCATCAATAAGATTCCCCATTCTCTCATCGAGGCGTTCAAGAGCACGCTCGAAGAGGTGCGCACGGCCGATCTCCTGCTGCGCGTCGTCGACGTGACGCATCCCTTGCACGAGGAGCAGAGCGCCGTCGTCGAGGCCGTGCTCCATGACATCGGCGCCGGAGACACCCCGTATATCGTGGTGCAGAACAAAATCGACGCCTTGCCTGATCGGACTTATGCGCATGCCGGCGGCAACGGCGCGCGCGCGGTGTGCCGCGTCTCCGCACTAACCGGCGAGGGGCTCGACGCCTTGGTGGAGGCGGTCGCGAGAACGCTCGACGCCGGGAAGGTGCGGCGCGAGTTCGTCTTCGCGCCTTCCCAGGGCGCGTTGCTCTCGCTGCTGAAACGCGAGGCGCGGATACTCGAAGAGAAATATGAGGCCGACGCCATACACATCACCGCGCTGGCGAGCCCGAAGCTCGCCGGCCGGATGAAAAAATGGCTGGGGGAGACGGAGATAGAGACAGAGAAAGAAAATAATCTCGAAAAAAATTAAAATGGAAACCGGACGCGTTAAATCTGCGGATTTTCGTTCTCTGTCTCCCTGTCTGTCCCTATCTTTGCCTCTATCTCATTTATGCTGAACCTGCCGAATTTCCTGACGCTCGTCCGCATCGTCGCCATCCCGTTTTTTCTGGTCCTGCTCGCCTCGCACCTATACCGCGACGCGCTGCTGATTTTCATCCTCGGCGGCGTCACCGACGCACTGGACGGCTTTATCGCGCGCCGCATGAACCAGAAAACCTCGCTCGGCGCGCATCTCGACCCGATCGCGGACAAGCTCCTGCTGACCAGCTCGTTCATCATGCTCGGGATCATGGGCGCGCTGCCGCTCTGGCTCACCGTTCTCGTCGTGAGCCGCGACGTCGTCATACTCGCCGGCTTCGTCTTCGTCTCGTTCCTCACGAACGAGCGCATCGAGGTCCAGCCGTCGCTGATGGGAAAGCTCAGTACGGCGTTGCAACTCTTGACGATCGCGGTCGTGTTGGTGATGCTCGCCAATGCCGAGATTCTCACCCCGTGGGCCGACGAGCTCTTGTTCTATCTAACCGCCGCGGCGACTGTCATCTCGGGGGTGCATTACCTCTATCGCGGTCTTTTGTGGCTCCAGAACCGCGTCACCGTTGGTTGACATCGCCTGGACAAATTGATAATTAAATCACACGCTTGCGCGAAAACTTCGCAAAGTAAATAAAGGATGAAGATTGGGAGACGACGGACGATCTTTCCGGCTCCCGCCTTCATCCTTTGATATTTTTATAGGCACGTAGCTCAGTGGGAGAGCGCTTCCTTGACACGGAAGAGGTCGGCGGTTCAATCCCGCCCGTGCCTACCATCTCCTCAAAGTCGAAGACCGAAGCTAGGTATTAGTCTTGGAAAAGGTACGAGTCACATTGCCGGACGGTAAATCGGTCGAGATCGACCGCGGCGCCGCCGTACGCGACGTCGCATCGCGCGCAGGCGTCGATGGAGAGGTGATCGCCGCGAGAGTCGACGGCACGGCCGTCGATCTTTCACGGTCGCTGGTCCGCGACTGCGCGCTCGACTGGATCCGCCTCGACAGCGAAGACGGCATCGACATTCTACGCCACTCGACCGCCCATCTTATGGCGCAGGCAGTGCAGAGCCTCTATCCGGGAACGCAGGTGACGATCGGTCCGACGATCGAGCACGGCTTTTATTACGACTTCAAGCGCGACAAGGCTTTCTCGCCCGAGGAGCTCGAAAAGATCGAAGCGCGCATGTATGAAATCGCGGCGAAAGACTTGAAAGTTACCCGCGAGGAGATGCCGCGCGCTG
Organism: Binatia bacterium; assembly: GCA_036522615.1. Taxonomy (GTDB): domain Bacteria; phylum Desulfobacterota; class Binatia; order UBA9968; family UBA9968; genus JAJPJQ01. The sequence goes on from DATDFN010000022.1 coordinate 10,166, forward strand.
CGGCGATCGAGCTTTTTCGCGGCATGGGCGAGGACTATAAGGTCGAGATCTTGAAAGACATCCCGGAAGAGACCGTCTCACTTTACCGGCAGGGGGATTGGGTCGATCTCTGCCGCGGGCCGCACGTGCCGTCCACCAGCGTCATCAAGGCGTTCAAGCTCACCGGCGTCGCCGGCGCGTACTGGCGCGGCGACGAGAAGAACGAGATGCTGCAGCGGATCTACGGCACCTCGTGGCCGACGGAGAGCGCGCTCAAGGATTATCTCAAGCTGCTCGAAGAGGCGAAAAACCGCGACCATCGGCGGCTCGGCCGCGAGCTCGATCTCTTCAGCTTTCATCCGGTCGCGCCGGCGAGCCCGTTCTTTCATCCCAAAGGCGCCGCGGTTTACAACGGCCTGATCGCTTACATGCGCCGCCTGTACGCGCGCTACGGTTATCAGGAAGTCGTAACGCCGCAGATCTTCGATGTCGAGCTGTGGCACCGCTCGGGCCATTACGATCACTTTCGCGACAGCATGTATTTCACGCGCATCGACGACCGCGAGTTCGGCGTGAAGCCGATGAATTGCCCGGGGCATACCTACATTTACGCTACGAAGAAACGCTCGTATCGCGACCTGCCGCTACGGTACGCCGACTTCGGGCGCCTCCATCGGTACGAGAAATCCGGCGTCACCGCCGGGCTCACCCGGGTGCGCTCATTCTCGCAGGACGACGCGCATATCTTCTGCGCGCCGGATCAGATCGGGACGGAGATGACGGCGCTAGTGAAAATGCTGCGCGAGGTTTACCGCACCTTCGAGTTTAACGAGATGCAGGTGAAGCTTTCGACTCGGCCGGAAAAATATTTGGGCAGCCTCGACGTTTGGGCGCAAGCCGAGGACGCGCTCGCGCAATCGCTCAAGCGCGAAGGAATCGATTACAAGTTAAATCCAGGCGACGGCGCTTTTTATGGGCCGAAGATCGACTTCGAGGTCTTCGACGCGCTGCGCCGCGGCTGGCAGCTTGCCACCATCCAGCTCGATTTTCAGATGCCGGAGCGCTTCGGCCTAACTTATATCGCGCCTGACGGCGCTGAGCACCGGCCGGTCATGATCCACCGCGCACTTCTGGGGTCTATCGAACGCTTCATGGGGATATTGATCGAGCATTGCGCCGGCGCGTTTCCGCTGTGGCTCGCGCCCGTGCAGGTGAAAATCCTGACCGTCACCGACGCGCAAAAGGATTACGCGCGCGGCGTCTACGAAGAGCTTATCGCTGCAGGGTGGCGAGCCGAGCTCGACGAGCGTAACGAGAAGCTGGGATACAAGATCAGGGAGGCGCAGCTCGAAAAGGTGCCTTACGCGCTGGTGATCGGCGACCGCGAGGTCAAGGAAGGGACTGTCGCCCCGCGCCGCCGCGGCGGCGAAAATCTCAAAGCCACCTCTGTAAAAGATTTCATGGAAATGCTAAGAACGGAGGTCGCGAATGCGACGCAAGAGCGCCCGGCTTGACTTGAAACCGGAAACTGAAAACCTGAAACTCCAAATCCTAGGGGGTGGCTTATAGCTAGAGAAGCGAGAATCAACCATCAGATTCGCGCCCGCGACGTGCGGGTCATCGGCGTCGACGGCAGCCAGCTGGGTGTCATGACGCTCTACGATGCGCTGAAACAGGTCGAGAGCCTCGGCGTTGATTTGGTAGAAGTGGCGCCGGAGGCCCAGCCGCCGGTTTGCCGCATGATGGATTACGGTAAATTCCGCTATCAGCAAAAAAAGAAATCGCAGGGCGGCGGAAAGAAGACTTTCGTTTCCATCAAAGAGGTCAAGATGGGATCGCGCACCGACCGCCACGATCTTGTGTACAAAGTGAAAAACATCCGCCGCTTCATCGAGCGGGGACAGCGGGTGAAAGTATCGGTGCTGTTTCGCGGCCGCGAGATCACGCACCCCGAGCTGGGAAGAGATATGCTCAACTCCGTTGTCGGCCAGGTGCAGGACATCGCGAAACTCGACATCCCGCCGCGGCTGGAAGGAAGAAACATGGCGATGCTGCTCGTACCGAAGCAGCAGGTCTGACGAACGAGGAGACGAAATGCCGAAGATCAAAAGCAGCCGCGGCGCGATGAAACGCTTTCGCGTCACCGGCAAAGGGAAGATCAAGCGCAGCAAAGGCTTCAAGGGCCATTTGCTGTCGTCCAAAAGCAAGAAGCGCAAGCGCGGCCTGCGCCAGAGTGCGCTCGTTTCCGAGGCCGAGCAGAAAAACATCCGCAAGCTGATACCGTATCTGTGAACTTGCTGAGAATGAGAAAGCTTTCTCTCAGCATACCGATTGCCTAAACCGGAAGGAGCACTTCAGTGCCTAGAGCAAAAGGGGGAAGTAAAACAAGACGCCGGCGCAAGAAGATCATGAAGCTGGCGAAAGGGTACGTCGGAGGGCGGCGCAAGCTCTACCGCATGGCGCGGGAGACCGTCGAGCGCGGCCTCGCCTTCGCCTATAGAGACCGCCGCGTGCGGCGGCGCGAGTTCCGCACGCTGTGGATTACGCGGATCAATGCCGGGGCGCGCCTCTCGGGCCTCTCGTATAGCCAGTTGATCCGCGGCCTCAAGCAGGCCCGGGTGGAGCTGGACCGCAAGATTCTCGCCGACATCGCTGTCGCCGACGCGCCCGCATTCGGCCGCATTGCCGAGCTCGCCAAGTCCCATCTGACGGCTTAAATTCCGTCCGCATGAACGAATCGCTCGATCGCCTCAGGGAGGAGGTCGCTGACCGTCTAGGCCGGTCGGCCTCGGAGGCCGAGGTCGAACAGCTTCGCGTCGAATACCTCGGGCGCAAGGGGACCGTTACCGGGCTGCTGCGCGGCTTGAAGGACGTTGCGCCTGAAGAGCGCCCGCAGCGCGGCGAAGAACTCAATCGGCTGCGCGCATTCGTCGAAGAGCGCATCGAGGCGGCTCTTCAATCGCTGAAAAGCGAAAAGCGGTCTAAGGCTCTGGCCGAAGAGCGCGTCGACATCACGCTGCCCGGAACGCGGCGCGACCGCGGCCGGGTCCATCCTTTGACGATGGTTATGGACGAGATCGTCGATGTCTTTTCGGCGATGGGCTTCGAGATCGCCCGCGGTCCGGACATCGAGGACGACTACCACAACTTCGAAGCGCTCAACATGCCGAAGGACCATCCGGCGCGCGACATGCAGGACACGTTCTTCGTCGGCCCTGACCGACTCCTGCGCACGCATACCTCGCCCGTGCAGATCCATGTCATGGAAAGCCGCAAGCCGCCGCTCCAGATCATCGTGCCGGGCGCGGTCTACCGCCACGACGACGACGCGACGCACTCGCCGATGTTCCATCAGGTCGAAGGTTTCATGGTCGACCGCGGCATCGCCTTCACCGACTTGAAAGGCGTGCTCACGCACGTGCTGAGACAGATCTTCAACGCCGACGCGCGCGTGCGCTTCCGCCCGAGCTTCTTCCCGTTCACCGAGCCCAGCGCCGAGGTCGATATCGGCTGCGTCATCTGCGATGGCAAAGGCGCGCTGCGCGACTCGCAGCCGTGCCGCGTCTGCAAGGGAACCGGCTGGCTCGAAATCCTGGGCTCCGGCATGATCGATCCCGAAGTGTTCCACTTCGTCGGCTACGATCCGGAGAAAGTCTCCGGCTTCGCCTTCGGCATGGGCGTCGAGCGCATCGCGATGCTCAAGTACGGCGTCGAAGACATTCGGCTTTTCTTCCAAAACGACCTGCGCTTTTTGCGGCAGTTCCCGAGCTTCTGACGATGAAGCTCACGCTCAATTGGCTGAAGGATTTCGTCGACCTCCGCGACGCTCCCGAGAAGCTGGCCGAGACGCTGACGATGGCCGGCCTCGAGGTCGAATCGCTCACGCCGGCGGGTGCGCCGGACGGCAGCGAAGACTGGATTTTCGAGCTCGGCGTGACGCCGAACCGCGGCGATTGCCTGGGTGTGATCGGCATCGCCCGCGAGATCGCCGCTCTGAAGGCCGGCCGGCCGAAGCCGCAGGCGCGCAAAGCGGCGGCGCAAAAATCCGCCACGCCCGCTCCTGTCAAAGTCGAGATCCAGAGCCCACGCGCCTGCCAGCGGTATTCGGCGCAGGCGGTGGAAGCGGTCCGCCTCGGACCGTCCCCCGACTGGCTGCGTTTTCGCCTCGAGGCGGCGGGGATCCGCGCCATCAACAACGTCGTCGACGTCACGAACTACGTGATGGTCGAGACCGGCCAGCCGCTGCACGCCTTCGACCTCGACCGTCTCGCCGGCAAGCGCATCGTCGTGCGCCAGGCCAAAGAGATCGCGACGTTCGAAACTCTCGACGAAGTCGAGCGCAGGCTCGCGCCGGAAGACTTGCTCATATGCGACGGCGACGTGCCGGTCGCGCTCGCCGGCGTGATGGGCGGGCGCGACTCCGAGGTCTATCAAGGTACCACTGCCGTGCTGCTCGAAAGCGCGCGCTTCGACCCGGCGACGATTCGCCGCACCGCCAAGCGGCTAGGCCTCCACAGCGAGGCGTCGCATCGCTTCGAGCGCGGAGTTGACCCCGAAGGTACCGTCGCGGCGCTCGAGCGCGCCGCGGCGCTCCTGCAAGAGATCGCCGGCGGCCGGCCGCTCGGCGGCGTTATCGACCGGTATCCGCGCCCCGCGGCGCCGCCGACAATCGCGCTGCGTCCGGCGCGCGTAGCCGAGCTCGTCGGCGTCGATATCAAGCCGGCGGAGATTGAAAAAAATTTGAAGGCGCTTGGCTGCAAGGTGCAGAACACGAAAGCGGCTTTCAAAGTCACGCCGCCGAGCTATCGCGGCGATCTGACCCGCGAGGCGGACCTGATCGAGGATCTCGTGCGGCTGCACGGCTACGATAAAATCCCGTCGACCCTGCCGCGCGCGCGCCTTGCGGGCAAGCCAGACCTGCGGCTACGCGCCGAGCGCGGCGCGCGCTCCTATCTCGTCGGGGAGGGGCTTGTCGAAGCGATCCACCTGCCGTTTGCCTCGGCGGAGACGAACCGCAGCTTTCCGGGTCTGTTAGCAGGGGAGAAGCCGGTCGCGATTCTGAATCCGCTCGTGCAGGAGAGCGCGGAGATGCGCTTGAGTCTGATTCCCGGCCTGATCGAAGACTTGAAAGTCAATCTCGCGCAGCGCGCAGAGGGGTTCGCCGCGTTCGCGCTGAATAAAGTCTTTTATCTCGATGCCAAGGGCGAGCCGGCCGAGCGCCATCATCTCGCTGGATTGCTCCACGGCCGCCGTTTCCGGCGCGGGCTTCGCGCCGAGGAGGCGCCGTTCGGCTTTCTCGATGCCAAAGGGCTGGTCGAGGGCATCTTGAACGGCCGCGGCGGCGAATGGAGCTGGAGCGCGTCCAATCTGCCGACGTTTCTCCATCCCGGTCGCGCCGCGCGGCTTTCCGCCGGGAACGCCGACCTCGGCTATATCGGTGAGATCCATCCCGACGTGGCCGAAAATTTGTCTATTGGACGGTGTCTAACCTTTGAACTTGACTTTGAAAAATTGCTTCAGTATCTTTCGCCTAAGTTAACGGTCCGTTCCCTTCCGAGATTTCCATCCGTCGAGCGGGACCTGGCGATGGTTGTCGACGAATCGTTCCCGGCTCAGCGGATTATCGACTGGATCAAAGATCTGCGGAACGCCCTCATCGAGAACGTGGAGGTGTTCGACCAATACCGCGGCGCATCGATTCCAGAAGGCAAGAAAAGCCTGGCGTACTCGATCTCCTATCGGGCGGAGGACCGGACGTTGACGGATGCGGAGGTCCAGGCGCTGCATGGGGAATTGGTAACGCGGCTCGGCGAGGTCTTCGGCGCCCAGCTGAGAGGCTGATCATGCAAATCGACCGCGCGACCCGGAAGGAGAGGCCGGAAGATGACCAAAGCTGAAATCATCGCCCGCATCTACGAGAAGGTGGGCTTCTCAAAAAAGGACGCGACCGACGTCGTCGAGGCGACGTTCGAGATTATCAAGGGCTGCCTGGAAAAAGGCGAGAAGGTCAAAGTCTCCGGCTTCGGCAACTTCGTCGTGAATACAAAGCGGCCGCGCAAGGGCCGCAACCCGCAGACCGGCGACGAGATCATCATCGCCGGGCGCAAAGTCCTCACTTTCAAACCGAGCCAAATCCTCAAGAAGAGCCTCAACACCGGCGCGTCCTCGACATAGAGTCGCTTCCCATGGCTCTCCGGATTCCCGACAAGCTTTACTTCAAGATCGGAGAGGTGAGCAAAATTCTCGGCGTCAAGCCTTACGTGCTCCGTTTCTGGGAGACGGAGTTCGAGCTGTTGAAGCCGGGGAAGGCGCCGTCGCGCCACCGCCTCTACAAGAAGCGCGATGTCGAGCTGCTGCTCGAGATCAAGCGGCTGCTTTACTCCGAAAACTTTACAATCGAAGGCGCGCGCAAGAAGCTCAAAGAGAACAAAAAAGAAGAGCGCAAGCAGCTTCGGCTCGCGCTGCCCGACGCCGCCTACAGAAACGCCCTCGCCAAAGTCAAAAAAGACATCCAGGCGCTGAAAAAAATGCTGTCATAAGGCGAAAGCGCCGGCTTCCGCCGTCCGGCTCGTTTTACTAACAGGAAAAACGCCGATGCGATGTTTGGCTGCCGCGCTGCTAACGCTCGCGTTGCTCGCGTCGGGCATCGTTGCCGCCGCGGATAAATCCTCGGAATGGGAGCGGACCGTCCAGGCGGCGAAAAAAGAAGGGCAGGTGACGGTCTACGTTCACAGCACGTACGCGCCGGCGCTCGAGTCCGGCGCGTTTCAGAAAGCGTTTCCTGACATCAAACTCCTTACCGTAAGCGGCGTCGAGCTCGACCTCGAGCGCCGCTTCATGGCTGAGCGGCGGGCGGGAAAATATCTCGCCGACGTCTTCATGGTCGGCGTGCTCAGGAGCTACAATTTCTATCAGGCGAAGCTGCTCGACCCGATCAAACCGGCGCTGCTGCTGCCGGAAGTCTTGGACGAGTCGAAATGGTGGGGCAAGGCGCATCGCTATGCCGATCCGGAGAAGCGCTATCTTTTTCGCTACGTCGGCTCGTCCCAGCTCGGGCAGGTCTACTACAACACGCAGCTGGTCAACGCGAAGGAATTTTCCTCGTTCCGGGACTTTCTGAATCCGAAATGGAAAGGCCGGATGGAGATGCGCGACATCCGCGCGCCGGGGACCGGCGGCAGCGCGATCCGGCTGTTCTATTACAGCCCGGACCTCGGGCCGGACTTTCTGCGGCGGCTGCTGACGGAGACTGAGCTCACAGTCTTTCGCGACCGTCGCCAGGGACTCGACTGGCTCGCCGCGGGGAAATTC
>DATDFN010000023.1:0-14201 GCA_036522615.1 Binatia bacterium
CTTGACGCTTCTAAGGTTTTTCCCGCTTCAAAGTCCGGGTTTTACCGGATTGGCTCCTGCGGGTATTGCTGCGTACAGTAGCGGAAAAATACCGGGGAGACTGCCATGAAGAATCCCGTCGATATCCGCCTGAATGCCGAAAACAGCACACTCGGAGAGTTGATCGCCGCGCTCACCGATGAGACATCTCATTTCGTCCACGATGAGAAGGAAGTCTATCGCGTCGTCGCGTACATGGTCGCCGATCTTTTGAACAAGCAGCGCTTGGACTCCAAAATCACGCACTGAGTATATCCGCCCGCCGCGGCCCCCCTCCGCAGTTCAGGCACTTATCCGGCAGTTGCATCTACGCGTCCTCTAAGGCTAACTTGATGGTTATCTTCACCGACAGGGGACGGATTCATGGAAAACAAAACGCTCGCGGGTCTCGTGCTCGTGGCGCTCGCCATCGTTTTTCACGCGCTGGCCGCGAGATACGACGTTATCGCGCTTACCGACGACGACTTTTCGGCGATTTACCGCATCGATCGCCTTACCGGAAGAATGTGGATTTGCGCCAACGATCAGTGTCTGAAGGTGCAGGATATCGACAAAAAGCAAGCTGGCCAGAGGACATCGGCCGCCTACCAAACATCCGCAAGGCAGCGAATTTTCTTCTATAAACTCGATACGCGCCGCTACCGAGGGGCGCCGGAACCGACAATCAAACCCAGTTATTTTATACGATTCTGGGTCTTACCGGATTGAGCCCCTTGCGCCGATGATAAAGCCGTGCAATATTTCAACCGTTTCAAAATAATCTTTTAACAGAAGAGGAGGAAACATGAGGAAAGAATTTTTACTGACTTTCGCGGTCGTGTTCGTCGGCACGCTCGCGCTCGGCAGCTATGCGCGGGCGGCCTCCGACGCGGGGTCCGGTGGCGGCTCTTCGTCCTTCGGCGAACAGTCAAGCGGCCGGAACGCGCCGAGCTCGCGCGACACTGGGCGCGGCTCATCGAGCACCAGCAGCTCCAGCGGCAGCGAGAGCGTCAAGAAGGTTCAGCAAGCTTTGAAAGACAAAGGGCAGGACCCCGGCCCGATTGACGGCGTCATGGGCGAGAAAACCAAATCGGCCCTCAAAGCGTATCAGAGCGCCAACAAACTGAAGGCGACCGGCATGCTCGATTCCGAGACCGCGAAGTCGCTCGGTGTGGAGTCGGCGAGCTCTTCGTCCTTCAGCGACCAGTCAAGCGGGCGCAACGCGCCGAGCTCGCGCGACACCGGGCGCGGCACCTCGGGCACGGGCACCGCGACTACGGGCTCAGACAAGAGCGGCTCTTCGTCCTTCGGCGACCTGCCGAGCGGGCGCAACGCGCCGAGCTCGCGCGACCCCTCGACGAAGTAGTTTTTTGATCTTCCGAGGAGGGCGGTCTCCGCTCTCCTCGGAAGTCGTTTTCGACAAGAGAGTTCGATGAAAAGTTGCGGCTGCTTGGCGGGCGCGGCGGATGAAAGCGCCTACGCCTAAATGGCGGCAAGCACGCCGCGCGACGTTCCAATAAGCCGCCGCCTATTGTCTTCTCCGGAGAGTTTGCGACCCGTCGTCAGCGCATCTTTTCGAGCAGTGTGACAAGATCGTCGGCGTGCTCTTCCTCGACCGCGAGAATCCCTTCCATCATGCGGCGCGATGTGGGATCGTCGTTGCCGAGGTAGCGCACCATCTCGCGATAGCTGTCGATCGCGATTCTTTCGGCGACGAGATCTTCCTTGATCATCTCTACCAGCGATCCGCCTTCCACGTATTCGGCATGGCTGCGGCTCAGCAGCCCCTGGGGATTGAAATCCGGCTTGCCGCCTAACTGCACAATTCGCTCGGCGATCTGGTCGGCGTGGCCCTGCTCCTCGTTGGCATGCTGCAGGAATTCGTCGGCGACGGCCTGCGAGTCGATGCCGGACGCCATGAAGTAGTGGCGCCGGTAGCGCAGGTTGCACACGATCTCGGTCGCCAGCGCCTCGTTGAGCAATTTGATCACGGCGCCGCGATCGGCGGCGTAACCCTCCGTCACGGCGCCGTTCTGGATATGTTGACGCGCGCGCTCGCGGAGGGTTTTGATGTCGGTAAGAAACGGCTGTTGCTGCGATTGATGGTTCATGTTTCTCCTCCTGTCGTGTTCCTAACGCTCGCCGCAAGAATTTCAAGCGGTGTCATGATTTTTCCGTGATGAAGCGATAAATGAATGTGCCGAGCGTGACGTCGCGCGGTTTGCCGATGCTCTCGACCTTGATCAAGCGACGCCCTTCGAGGCCCAGGTCATTCGCCTTCTTGAGCAGCTTTAGGATTTGTTCGAATTCGAAGCGCGGCGCGGTTCCGATAATTTCCACCACGATGCCTTCGTCCTCCACCACCCTTTTGTCCAATTCGCTCATCGCGCACCTCCCGGGCGTTTTCACCCTACACCGGCCATCCGGGTTGTCAATCCAGAGGTTCCCCGATGATTGAGGAGTTTAGCGCGACTGACAGTATTCTTGACCGCGGCGATAGCCGTCGCGAAAGGCGGGATCCTGATATTCATTGGGGCAGAGCTGGCGCAGCTGCGCCGTGACCGTTTCGTAAGGATGCCCGCGGGTATCGGGATGGAGCGCCGCTTCGAAGCCGCGGCGAAAGCGCGGCTCGACGACTTTGAAATCGCCATTATGATAGTGCTCCGCTTCGGCGCTCCGAAGTCCGATCCACCAGCGCTCGCGCGCGGCATCGACGCTCTCGGCGCCGTGGCGCTCGAGCGTCCGGCGCACGGTCTCGGCTTGGGCATCGCCGGCTGCACCGACGATGACAATCGCGTGCCCTTGGCGTAGCGCGTCTTTGTAGACAAACCATTCGTCCGTCGGGAGGCCGTCGGAGAGCGCGTCTTCGAGCGCGCCGCCGGCCGCGGCGCCTCCGACGGCACCGGCGATTCCGAGCAATGCGGCGGCGCCGACGCCGATCGCCACAACCGGACCGATGCCGGGGATCAATGCGCTCGCGACTGCTCCAAGGTAAGCCCCGCTCGATGCGCCAAGTCCGGTGCCGACGACCGCGCCGACCGCTTCGCCCATGCCGGGCTGCTCGCCCTCATCGGTCGGCAACCCCCGGAGCGCGTCTTCCGGCGCACCGGGAAAAAGCTGATTGATGTCGCGCTCGGCGATTCCCTGTGTGCGCAGAGCCTTGACGGCGGTTTCCGCGTCGTTGCGATGGATGAAAATTCCGACGGTTGGCTTCATGGCGGCTCCTGCAATCATGATTGCGAACGCGCTGCCGGCGGTCAAATCCGAAAAAACCCCCAAGCAGGTAACACGCAGACGGCGACTGTGTTGCAAAGTCGCATTGGATATATACATTAGGGCCGACTTTATGCTCGTAGGAGGATCTCTATGGCCCTGGACTTCAAGAGAATTCTTTGCCCCGTCGATCTCTCGAGACTTTCCCTCGATGGGCTGAAGCTCGCCGTGAAAGTTGCGGAGGCGAGCAAGGCCGCGCTTTACCTGCTGCACGCGATCGACAATCCATTCGACGAGCTCTACATGAGCTCGATCGGGCAGGCCGATCCGGCGCTGCTGGGCCTGTATCAAAGCCAGCCGATAAAACGCGCAAAGATTGTCGCGGCCGCCGAGGAGCATTCGGCGGTCCTGCTTAAACAGTTCGCGCACGACTCGGTGACGTCGCTGACGAAAGTGAGATATGTCGTCAAGAGCGGCGATCCTCTGGAAGCGATCCTCGACGCTGCCGCGGAGCGACGCGTCGATTTGATCGTTCTCGCGACGCACGGCCGTACGGGCATCAAGCGGCTGCTGATCGGCAACGTGGCGGAAAAAGTCGTTCGCCACGCGCCGTGCCCGGTGCTGATCGTCAAGTCGCGCGCCGCGCGCCGGAAACTCAGCGCCTCCATCCGCTGAGAGAAGCGCGCGCCGTCGGCAGCTATTGAAAAGTATTTCTCGCGTGCGATTTTGAAAGCGGAGGTTGCATTATGCCGGAGAAGACGACTTTGAGGCGCGCGCGGCGCGACAAGCGCCAGGGAAAAGCGCCGTCGACACAGGCCGGCGAATTCGTGCGCGAAGAGATCGAGCACGTGCGGCGCGGCAAACACGGCGTACGCTCGACCAAGCAGGCGATTGCGATCGGGCTTTCCAAGGCGCGTCGCGGCGGCGTGAAGCTCCCGCCGCCCCGCCGCGGACGAACGTCGGAGCCGACGCGACGCCGGGCCGAGCGCGATTATCGCAAAGGCCAAAGCAGCAGAAAAAGCGGCGTCTCGCAGAAAAGATCGCGCGCGGTCACGCGCGCGCTGAAGCGCGAAGGCCGGCGCGCAGTGTCGTCCAGCGCGCTGTCGCGGCAGGCGCGGCGCCGGAGGTGCCGCAGAGGCTGATCGTTGTCAGGAGTTGCGCCCCCCGTCGATAGCGGCGGCGGCGGATGTCTTGACGGCGTCGTAGTCGGCGCCCACATTGGCGCCGTCCGTGCCGGCGTTGTAGTAGGGGCTCGTAGCGGACAAGCGATAATCGCCGTTCGCGCGGTCGACGAATCCGACGGTGTCGGCGGACACCGGAAAGAAGTTTTCCGTCGGATAGCCCGCCGGACTCCCGCCGGTGAGGACGTTGCGCGCAAACACATATCCCGGAAAACGGGCGCCCCACGCGTCGCCGTAGCCGAGCGCGGCGGCGGTCTGATTATCCAGCGTGATGTTGTTTTGATAGACGAAGCCGGAATGCGTCGCGCCGTCGGTCACGATCGCCTTACCGTTTTGCAGGCCGGTGTTGTGATCGATCACCACGTCGGCAGTCGCGCCGACGACTTGAAACAGCACGCCGGCGCCGCCCCAAGGCTCGCCGCCGATTTCTTCGAATAGGTTGTCCTGAATCAGCACCCGGCGGGTCTGACGGCCGGGGACGTCCGGAGTTTGGCCCATGACGGCGATGCCCGAGCCGCTCCGGCGCACGACATTTTTCCGAAACGTAATGTCCTGCAGCGTGGACGCTATTTGGTCGCCGGTGGCCATTACGACGGCGAACCCCGCGGCGTTTTCGCTCCAGTTGTTTTCGAATACGTTGTTCTCGATCAGCGCGCGCTGCGCGCTGTCGAGCACCAACAGATTCTTCACGGCCGCGGTGTCGCGCTTCCAGACCAGCGGCTTGTGAAAGTAATTGCCGCGTATGTCGATGTCCGCGGGGACGTCGTCGCCGGCCGCGCCGAAGACGACGTTCTCTCCGGCCGCCGAGAGGTAATTGTTGACGATTTTGAAGGGGCCGCGGCCGTCCGCTGTGATCGCCCGCGACGCCGAAGCTTCGCGGAAATCCGACAGATACGAATCGACGACCGTAATGCGCTCGCCGTCAAGCTCGAGGCCCCGAGCGACGCCGCCGGCCGGGTTCCCGTGAATGTAGCAATGATCGAAGATGATGTCGGCGGGCTTGTCTCCGGTTTTGCTTCCGACGCGGACCAGGCTTTCGACCGGGCGGGCCCCTTGCGCGGCCTCGATTTCGATGCCGACCAGGTGAAAATGGTGCGCGCCGTTTGCGGCGGAGAGCGCCGGCGCCGAGTTCGGCGTGATGATTTTCGGCAGCAGCTTAGCGTCGGAAGGAGCGATGCGCGAACCAGCCGGCGGAAGGCTTCTCTGGGCGGCCGAGCGGATTACGATCCAGTCGGCGCCGCTTTTGCGCGGCAGCGTGAAATTGCCGGCGAACGCCGCGCCGGCCTCGAGCACAATGATATCCCCAGGACGTGCTTCGTCGATAGCGGTCTGAAGATCGCCGCCCGCAGGAATCAAAACCGTCTGACCGGCGGCCGAAGGGCTGCTGTCATCGGGTGACGCGAGCGGCGGCGCCGCCAGCGGCGGAACGAGTTGGGCGAAAGGCGGCCGGTAGGAGAGCGCGAGAATCGCGAGAAGCGCAAGAAAAAAAATGCCGCCGCGCGCGCGCCGTGCTATGGAACGAGCCCGGGAAAACAAACAAACTCCTTAGGAATAACTCAGGATTGAGCCCGATCGTGCTCCTAAAGAGGGCGGGGTGACACATCATTGTTTGAGGGGAATCCCTCAATTGAAAGGCGCGCGTTTCCGCCGAATTAAGGCGGAACGCGAGAGTGAAGATTATAGAAGATTGATCAGCGCGGGCGGTTGGGTGCGGCTTGCGCCAGAAGCCACGCGGATACCAGCGTCGGATCGGGACGCGTTCGCCGCGCCAGCATCTGGTTGGCGTGCGCGTCGCGCAGCTTCGTCAGCAGGTCGTCGAACGATCCGCGGTTCATGATGCGCGCGAATTGCGCACGGTAGTTGTTGACGACGCTGACATTGTCGACGACGAGATCGTAGACCTTCCACTCGCCGCCGCGCGAGCGGAGCTTGTAGTTGACATCGAGCTCGTCGCCCTTGATACCGAGAGCCTTGGTGTTGACTTCCGCGAAATCGCCGTCGCGGCTCTCGCGCAGGTAGAGAATTCTTTCGCCGGCGAACGGCTCAATCTGGTCGACGTACGCGTCCGCGGCGACGTCGGTGAAAATTTTAACGTACTCGCCGCGCTCGCGCGCGCTGCGGCGCTCCCAGTAGGGTCCGAGCGCGCGCTTGGCCATTTCGCCAAAGTCAAAGCGCCGCGCGATCGCCTGCTTGATCGCCGCGGCGTGCTTTTTCTTTTTCGATTCGGATTCCAGTCGCGAGTTAAGCAGCGCGGTGTAGACGCTCTCGACGGTGGAGCGCACCTGCTGGGTCGGCGGCCCCGCCCAGAGGAGATCCTGCACCAGAAAAAAACCGGCGAGCAACACCCCGGCGGCTCCGATCGTTTTTCGCCTCATCCGCTCCTCCCGGATCTAAAGCGTCAGTGCCACTTCTTCGATGCTTTGCGCTTTTCCGACCTGTTCAAAATATCGGTAACCATGTAGGCGACCAGGCGGTACACCTCTTCCTCGTCGCTCACGTAGCGGCGCGTCTCTTCCGTCAGGGCCACGATGAGATCGCCCAAAGTGACGATCTTTGGCACCGGACGGGAAATATGCCGACGCTTGCGGGGGATTGTTACCGGTACGGTACGAACTGACACGCGGCCTCCCTTGGGAAAACGTCCCAGCCCACAGGGTAATCTGGCGCCATGACGAGGCCAATGGGGCGAAGACCCGAATTGCTACAGGGATATCCTTGACGCAAGACAACTAACCAAAGTCGCGCAATTTTCAGCGTGTGCAGTAGGTGTGGTTGAAAAATAAACCGGGCGGAGAGTTCGCCCTCCGCCCGGTTCGATCTTTGATCACAGATGTGCGCGCGAAATCAGCTGTCACCGCCACCGCCGCCGCCTCCTCCACCGCCGCCGCCACCGTCCCCGCCACCCGATCCACCGCCGGACCCACCTCCAGCGCCGCCTCCGGATCCGGAGCCCCCGCTATCCGAACCTCCGGAATCGCCTCCGCCGGAGTCGCCCGATGTGCGGCTAGGCGCGCTAGGCGAGGTTCCCCTCTGAATACTATCTGTGGATGCGCTATTCCGGCGTCCGGAATCTGTCGTCGATGAACATCCGGCCAACGCGATCACCCCCGCCAACAAAGAAATGCCCAAGAGCGCTTTGCTTTGTCTCATCATTCGTCCTCCTTTTTCTTTCTTCGGATTAGTTGTGGAGCGCTCGATCTTCTTCAGAATACCGCTCGGTTCGATCCGGTCAATCTGGGTAGATGCCCTATAGAAATAAACCTATGCGACTTTCGCCGTAGAATAGGCAGGCCCGGACCAGCCTTTGGCGGCCCGGGCGTGTGCGGATGATTAATGGGCGGGGCTTTGTGGAAAGGGAGCCGGGATGACATCCGGCTCCCGCGAGTCGCTTAATGCTGTCTCGTGCCGGTGAATATCAGGACGATGCCGCCCACCAGCGCAATGGCGCCGAAGATCGGCGGCAGCGGAATGCTTTTGTCCTTTTCCGCCGTGGCTTGAATCGGTCCCAAGTCCACCACTTTTTCTCGGGTGTGATACGGGATGCCTTGATAGGCGAACGAGAAGACCGAAAGCGCGATCAGAATGATGCCGATAATAGTCGCAGGCTTCATGCTACCTCCTCCTCATTTCCACAGCCTTGTCTTTCGTCGGCTCAAACGAGAGGTCCGCGGCCGCGCCCCGCGATCAGGCTGACCAGGAACAGCACGATGAAAACGACGAAGAGAATCCACGCGATCTGCGAGGCGGCGCCGGCGATGCCGGTAAAACCGAGGACGCCGGCGATTAAGGCGATAACCAGAAAGGTGACTGCCCAGTTAAGCATATAAGCCTCCTTGTCTCTATTTCCTTACCGCTGCGGCGGTGCCGCAAGGTTTTGGAAATTGGATGAACCAAGAAATATGCCAAAGGAGAGGTCGTTAAAAACCTCGTATTCACGCGGACCAAGCGCGCGCTTCGTGCTCGTAAGACGAGAAAAAATTTCCCCTCGTGCGTAAAAATGGATGGACCGGCGAACGCTAGTCAATGGCGGTTCGAGGCGCGGATTTTCACGCCGATGTGGCTGGATTCAACGGCTGTTTTCGGATAAGGAAATTGTCGTCGGGTTTAATTCGAACTGAAAGGAGGAAAGCTAATGGCGGAAGGAAACATCGTTCAGCCGAACGATTCGGCTTTGATTTCCGAGAACGTGACCTTTCCCGGAAACGCCGGTCCGGTCAAAGCGTATCTCTCGCGCCCGAAAGACGGCAAAAATCTCGGCACGGTCATCGTCATTCATGAAAACCGCGGCCTCGTCGACCACATCAAGGACGTGGCGCGGCGCTTCGCGAAAGAGGGATTCGCCGCGCTCGCCGTCGATCTCATGTCGCGCATCGGCGGGACCGATCAATTCAAAACTCCCGAAGAGGCGATCGAGGCGATCAAGAAGATCAACGGCAATATGGTCGTCGAGGACCTCACCAGCGCCGTCGCGTATCTAAAGAAGCAAAACTTTCTTAACGGCAAAGTCGGCGTCGTCGGGTATTGCTGGGGCGGCGGCCAGTCGCTCAACTTCGCGACCAAGTGCAAGGACTTGAACGCGGCGGTCGTCTACTACGGCCGCAATCCCGATCCGCTCGACCAGGTGCAGAACATTCCGTGCCCGGTGATGGGCAACTATGGCCAGGACGATCCGAACATCATGCCGGGAGTCGAGCCGCTCAAGCAGGCCCTCGCGAAATTCGGCAAGCAGGCGGACATCAAGGTCTACCCGGGCGCGAAGCACGCGTTCAACAACAACACGAACGGCGAGCGCTACAACGCCGACGCGGCGAAGGACGCTTGGCAGAGAACGGTAAGCTGCTTTAAAAAAAATCTCGCGGCGTAGCTAGGGAGTGTTCGAAGAACCGGAAGCCGGCTGCGCTTCCACGGCCGGGGTGGTTTCCGCCATCCCGGCCGTTCTTTTTTCCAGCTCGGGGCGCTCGCCGATCGCGCGGCGCGCGACCGCCGGCGTGATGACATACGGCCCCTCGGTCACGTCGCGCCAGATCTGCTGCGTGAGATCGAGATTGCCGCCGGTGAGAACGAAGGATAATGCGCCGGCGATAAGCCCGGTGCCGACAGAGATGATCTTCGCGGGCACCGCGACGGCATTTCCCGCCGTGACGCCGACGACGACTCCCGCGGTCTCGATCGGGTCGGCGGCGCGAACCGACAGCGGAGCGAGCAGGCCGATTCCAACCGTTAAGCCGGCTAACGCAGCGGTGATTTTTTTCATGGCAGTCATCCTTTGAGGGAAAAGAATTTGGCCTTCAGCGCGTCGGCGCCGTGCTTCGGGTTCCAATAGCGCCGCACGCCGAAATAATAGCAGCAGCTTTGGTTATCCATGTCGTTGTTGAACGTGCGCACTTGCCCGTCCTGCCAGCGGACGCGCGCGAGGCACGTGCCGCCGGGAACGGAGGATGTCATCACTTCCACTACGAGCCCATGCCCCCATTGCCGGTAGCCCTGGTGCGTGACCTCATCGCCCACGCTCAGAAACAATTGCTTTCTCTCGCTCACATCTGGAAGATAACAATCTTCCATTTTTCCGTCAACGGTGGATAAACGCGGCGACCAGCTCGGCGAGCCGGGCCGGATTGTCATGGTGCACCATGTGGCCGGCGCCCTCTACCGAGGCCAGGCGGCGGTTGCGGATCGCTTCGAGACGCTGCTCGATATCGGGGCGAGGCGTGTGATGGCTCTCCGCCCCGTTGACGATGAGCACCGGGCACTCGATGCGCCGGAAGAATTCGACCGCCTGCGTGGAGTAGAATGGCTGCGGCGTGGCCGTGCGGTGCAGCGGGTCGAATTTCCAAATCCAATGTCCGTTCGCGAGGCGGCGCATGCCGCCGCGCGCGAGCTCCAGCGCGAGCGCCTCGCCGAGGCGCGGGTTTTTTCGTCTCAGACGCTCCGCCGCCACCTCGAGGCTCGGGTACTCGGCAATCTTCCGGTGCGGCACCATCTTCACCTCGGCGATCCAGCGCTCCATGCGCGGCGGCGCGTCGGCGAACTGCGCCGGTAGCGGCCCGATGCCTTCGACGAGGACGAGCCTGTTCACGCGCTCGGGGAACGTGCCGGTGTAAATGAACGAGATCGTGCCGCCCATCGAGTGGCCGACGAGCGCGAAGCGGTCGAGCCGCAAAGACTCGATGAGCGCGTTTAGGTCCCAGATGTAGTCGGGAAAGTGATAATAGCCGCCGGCGCCGACCCAGTCGCTGTCGCCGTGGCCGCGGCAGTCGGGCGCGATGATGCGCCGCGGCGTCGGATCGTGATTCTCCAGCGCGGCGACGAAGCGCTCCCAGCTGCGCGCGTGATCGAGGAAGCCGTGGATCAGAAGGAGCGGCTCCGCCGCGGGATCGCCCCATTCGAGATAGTGGAGCTTGAGGCCTCGCGCTTCGACGGCGCCCTCGCGCGGAGGCGTCATCGGGCGGAATTCCTCAGCGCGGCTTCGATGAAGTCCTGCCGCTCGCCGTCCCACGCGTAGGCGGCGACGCGCTTGACGACGCCGTCGTAGATCGAGACCACGATCTGCGCCGCGTCGGGAAACGTCGGCTCGCCGAACGGCATCGCGAACGCCTTGTCCTCGGCCGAGAAGTAGGCCTCGTGGTTCGGGTGCGAGTGGTAGAAGGCCTTGATGCGGGCGCCCGCCGCGGCGGCGCGATCGAGCACCGCCTCGAGCTCTTTGGGATCCATGGCGTAGGCGATCGTCGCCAGGCGCGGATACGTCTCCGGGTCGAGCGCGTGCAGCCGGTTCTGGATGTTCTCCAGCCGGCGCACCTCGTCGCGCTTACCGTAGTCGAGCACGATGCCGCAGCATTCGTCGGGAAACATGTCCACGGCATGGCGGCCGATCTCGGCCAGCGTCGGCTCGCTCAAGATAATTTGCAACGGCTCTCTCACCGCAGTCGCTCGATTACTAACACAGGTCGTGAATGTGGGCGAGAGTTTCGGACGGGAGATTCGGCTCAGCCGGGGCGGCGCATGCCGCGGCGATAGCCTTGGTAGGTGGCGAGGACTTTCGACGCGTACTCCTGCGGCACTTCCTCGTCTTCGTCGATGCGGCTCTGCACGGTTCCCGGCCCGTAATTATATGCGGTGAGGGCCAGCTTCATATCGCGGAAGTTCTGCCACAGCGAATGGAGATAGAAGACGCCGAGCCTGATGTTGACGACCGGGTTATTGAGGTCGGGCTCGCCGGTCGCATGCTTGTCGCCGTAGAGCGAGCGCCGCTGCTCGGCGAGCGCGCCTGCGATGTAGGGCTGGATCTGCATCAGACCGCGGGCGCCGTCGGGCGATTCGGCGCTGTGCTGGAAGCCGCTCTCGACCGCGATCACGGCTAGCACGAGCAGGGGGTCGAAAGAGTGCCGGCGGCTCTCCTGCAGAATGGTCCGGGAGACCGCCCAGACCGCGGTTTCGCTGGCTTGGCGCATCCCTGTCCGGACGACCGAATAAATCTTCAAAAGCTCGGGCGTGGGTCGCTCATGGCGCTCCAGGACGGGGAGGCCGGCCGGATGAAACAGGCCGGTTGGGAAGAATAGAACGGCCAAGCCGATGATGAACGCATGGGCGGCTACGACCCTGCGCTCGAATCGTGACAGAGATGATATTTGGCTTCCAAAGACCATGGCTGCGAGACCCCGCCCGGAGGGTATAAGCGGGGCAAATTTGGTGACCCGAGAGTAGCAGCCGGTCAAAAGGTTGTCAAGACACCCCCATTAATAAAATGGCTATATAGGGTTTTAGCTTCTAAGCACCCACTATTAGTTGTGTCGTCGCTTTTCACCTTTAAGTAACGAGCTCCATTTTTCCCGTACCTGACGCTCGTATTCGGGGGTGAAGGTCATGTGCTTGCCGAACTGCTTCATCCACTCGAACGGCTTGCAGGCATCTATCAAAACCCGGCCGCAAGTGAGGTCCCAGGAATCGCGCTTTTGGGGGCTCATGATCGGATCGACCCGGGTGCTGACCGTGCCCCGGACGATATCGATCTGCTCCTCCGGGAGGCAGCGGGTGGTCATGGCCCAGAGGACGTCATTCAGGTTCGACGGGTCGATGTCCTCGTCAACGGCGACATAGTACCGGTAGGCGCTGTTCGACCCCCGAGCGCCGACGGCGTTCAACAGGGCCATCTTGGCGTGGCCGGCGAAAGCCTGCTTGAGCGAGATGACGATGAACAGTCCGTTGGCGTGCGCCCAGACGCCTTGGATACCCGGGAGCGCGCTTTTCTCGAGCGCCTCCCAGACGGCGATCGAAGCGTGCGTGACCGGTCCGACGCTGATGTTCCGATTATTCTGGTGCGGGCCGGTGAGGATCGGGTCGTTGCGGTGGTAGATCGCCTTGATGTGAATGACCGGCTGCGGGTCCGGCTCCTGGCTGTAATAGCCCGGCCATTCGCGGTAGGGGCCTTCGGCGCGGGAGTCGACCTCGGGCGGCGGCACTTCGCCCTCGATGGCGATCTCGGCGTGCGCCGGGATCGGCAGGCCCGTAAGCGGCCCCTTGACGATCTCGATCGGATGTCCCGCCATCGCCCCCGCGACATCGAGCTCGGATTTGCCCCAAGGCGAGCTCGCCGTCGACGCCAGAAACAATTCCGCCTGTTGGCCGTAGACGGCGACGACGGGACACGCCTTGCCGCGCGCCCAATATTTCTTCGCGATGATCATGCCGTGATGGTGCGGCTCGACGAAGAAGCCGACGGTCTTCTCGTCGTGAATCATCTGCCGGTACGTTCCCATGTTGACCCAGCCCTCGTCGGGATCGCGGTTGATGACGAGGGTCGTCGTGCCGATGTAGCGCCCGCCTTCGAGCGTCCGCCACTTCGCCGTCGGGAACTTGAGGATGTTCACCTTGTCGCCACGGTCCTGATTTTCCATGATCGGGCCCGAGGCGACCTCGCGCGGCGGAATCGTCGCGGTCTCTTTGCGCCGCTCTTTCATCTGCCGCGCGATCTCGAGGTCGCTCAGGTTATGCTGGAGCCCGAGCGCCAGCGCCTGCTTCTTGGGGCTGTTCAGCATGTTCGTGAGCACGCGAAAGCCCTTCGGGTAGCCGGGGATCTTGTCGAACAAGAGCGCCGGGTTTTCGTCGGTCTCCTGCATCATCTGCGAGATCGCGCCGATCTCCAGGTTCCAGTCCGCGCCTTCGACGACGCGCAGCATGCCGCGCTCGTCGAGCGCATCTAGATAGTCTCTCAAATCGTTGAAGCCCATGACGGTCCTTTCGCTGAGATTACGGTTTCCAACCCTTCAGTTCCTCCGCCGCTTTTCGGACGAAGCTCAAGTCGAAGACTTCCGTCGTCTTGATCTCGCGCGTCGTCTTTGTCGTCTTGCGCATGTCGTCGATCATCGATTGCAGCGTCTTGTCCGCGCTCGAGCCGTCGCGCAGAACGAGCTTCGATTCGATATCGTAGATGGCGTTCGCCGTCTCGCGGTCGGTGAGGCGAAGCGCATCCATCATATATTTCATCGCCGGCTCGCGCTTCTCGACGAAGAAGCGCAGGCCCTTGAGGCTCGCGCGGATCAAGCGAAAAATTCTATTCGGGTTCTGCCTTATCTTCTCATCCGAGGTGGCGAGACCGCCCTGGATGAGATTGGCGTAGTCGCCGGCGGAGGCGAGCTTGGTGAAGCCTTCGCGCTGCGCCTTGATGCTCGTGCCGGTGTTGAAGAGCGTCGCCTGGATCGCCTTCGCCTGCAGCGCCGGGAGGCGTACCTCGTCGCCGCCCATGACGACGAGGTTAACGTCCTTCGCCGGGTCGAGGCCGTTTTGTTTGAGAAT
>DATDFN010000024.1:0-2326 GCA_036522615.1 Binatia bacterium
ATCATCGACGCGTGCCGTCCGTACGAATGGATGAAGGACTTCCCCAAGGTCGCCGAGTCGAGCAAGGAAGTGCTCGATGCGACGGAAAAGAAGTGGGGACACGTCCTTTTCAGCGGCAGTAACGGGCGCTAGAGATATCCCCGCTTAGATACGAAGGGCAAAGCCGTTTGACGGCTTTGCCCTTTTTCTTTTATGAGCGCAAATTTTCTTGACCGCGCCGAGAAGCCTGCGGTATCTTCGCGTCGATGAAGATCATCCGCCTGCCCGACAGCTGGGCCGCGCGCATCGCCGCCGGGGAGGTGATCGAGCGGCCCGCCTCCGTCGTCAAGGAGCTGGTGGAAAATTCCCTCGACGCCGCCGCGAAAGAGATCTCGGTCTGGGTCGAGAACGCCGGCGTTTCCCTCATCCGCGTGAGCGACGACGGCGAAGGCATCTCCGGCGACGATCTGGCGCTCGCCGTCGAGCGCCACGCCACGAGCAAGATCAAAGACGAAGCCGATCTTTGGCAGATCGCGACGCTCGGATTCCGCGGCGAGGCGCTGCCGAGCATCGGCTCCGTCGCCAAGCTCGAGATCGCGTCGCGCACGCCCCAGGCCGATGGCGGCTATCGCATCGTCGTTGAAGGCGGGGCTTCGGGCGAAGCCGCCGCCGCGGGCTGCGCGCCAGGGACGACGGTCGAAGTGCGCGAGCTTTTTTTTAACATTCCCGCGCGGCGGAAATTCTTGAAAGCGCCGGCGACGGAAATGAGCCACATCTGCGATGTCGTGAATCACGCCGCGCTAGCCCATCCCGAAGTCCACTTTCGCCTCTATAATCAGGGCAAGCTGCTGTCCGACTATCCCTCGGGCGTCGAGGCGCGCGACCGGCTCGCGCAGGTGTTCGGCCGCGACATCGCCGGCGGCATGGCGCCGTTTTTCTGGACCCGCGGCGAGATCAAGGTGAGCGGCTTTCTCAGCAAGGCGCCGAGCTCGTTTCCGACCACGCGCTATCTCACCGCCTACGTCAACCGCCGCTTCGTGCGCGACCGCGTGCTCACGCACGCCATCCTGCACGGCTACGAGACGCTGCTCATGAAGGGTCGCTACCCGGCCGCGGTGCTGTACCTCGACATCCCGCATCGAGACGTCGACGTGAACGTTCACCCTGCGAAGCACGAGGTACGATTCCGGCGGCAGCAGGAGATTCACGAAGCTGTCGCCGACGCCGTGAAAGAAGGACTCCGCGTCGAAGCGAAAGCGCCGACACCGCTGTTTCTCCGCCGCGGCGCAGACCCGGCGCCTGCGGTGCGCGAGCCGATGGAATCGTACAGCGCGCCCGCGCTTACCTCCGGATCGACCCTGACGGCGGGAGAAATTTTTGCGCTCGAGAGCCTGCCGCCGCTGACGGGCGGCGGATTTTTCTCGTCACTCGAAGTCCTGGGGCAGCTGCTCGGCTGTTATCTCGTCTGCGCGTCACCGCGCGGCCTCGCCGTCATCGACCAGCACGCCGCGCACGAGCGCATCGCGTTCGAGCGCATGCGCCGCGAGGTCGCCGACGGCGCGATCGAGCGCCAGAACCTCCTGATACCGCAGGTAATCGAGCTGCCCGCCGGCGAGGCGGCGCTGCTGGAGCAGCGGCTCGATCTCCTCGACCGCGTCGGCTTCGCCGTGGAGCCATTCGGGCGCACCGGCGAATACGTCATCCGCTCGGCCCCGGCGCTTTTTCCCGCCGGCGATTACCGCGAGGCGATCCGCCGGATGATCGCCGAGATCGCCGACATCGGAGCGAGCGGCGAGCTACAAGAAGGCCTCGAAGACCGTCTTGCGACGATCGCCTGCCACAGCGTGATTCGCGCGCATCGCAAGCTCGAGCGCGACGAGATCCGCGCGCTGCTCAGCGATCTCGACAAAATCGATTTCGCCACGCAATGCCCGCATGGCCGGCCGGTGCTGATCGAGCTTTCCGAAGGCCAGCTCGAAGCGATGTTCCGAAGAACATAGCTATCAGCGGTCAGCCGTCAGCTATCAGTCCGGATCAGAGTTTTGCTGAAAGCTGATAAGCTGATTGCTGAGCGCTATTCATGAAGACCAAGCTCGTCGTGATCCTGGGACCCACCGGCGTAGGCAAGAGCGAGGTCGCGATCGACGCCGCGCTGCATGTCGACGGCGAGGTTGTCAACGCCGATTCGCAGCTCGTCTATCGCCATATGGACGTCGGCACGGCCAAGCCGCCGCCGGCGGCGCGAAGGGACGTGCCCCATCACTTGATCGACATCGTCGATCCCGACGAAGAGTTCAACGCCGCGCGCTACCGCGAGCTGGCGCTGGCGGCGGTCGGCGATATCACG
>DATDFN010000025.1:0-4149 GCA_036522615.1 Binatia bacterium
CCAAGACCGGCAAGCGCCGCAACCTCGGCACGTTCAAGACACGCGCGGCGGCGGAGAAGCATGAGAAAGCCGTGCAGTTCTTCAAGCGGCACTGATCGACGGTCGCTGTGAAGAACCGAAAATCTACTTTATCCCGCAGCGCCTTCCTCCAGCAGTTGCTCGACACCATGGAGAAAAAGGACCACTGGGCGTGGCCGGCTTTCACGACGGGGCTAGTCCCGAAGCGCCTGCTGCACATCCATTTCGAGCAGGAGTACGCCACCTACGTGCGCGACTTTCCCGTGATGGTCGGCTGGGCCTACGTGCAGTGTCCGATCGCGCAAGTGCGCCGCGCGCTCGCCGAGAACCTGTTCGAGGAGGAGACCGGCGGCCTCGTGGCGAAGCGGCCGCATCCCGAGCTGTTTCTGGAATATCCGCGCGGCCTGGGAATGAGTCTGCGGCGCTTCGATAACGTGAAGCTCTTAACCGCAGCGAAGAGGTATCGGCGTTTCCTCGATGAATCCATTCAGCGCCGCGGCTGGGACGTCGCCGCGGCGATCGTGACGCTGTTCATCGAAGGCACCAAGGACGACCGCGCCGCGATCGATGCGCGCACGCGAAAACGCTCGCTCGCTTCGCTCCGCGAGCATCCCCTCGTCGTGCATTACGACCTTTCGCTCGAGCACCTCGCGCTGACCAAAGCGCACCGCGAGGTCGAGGGCGATCACCGCCGCGCCGCCTGGACGGCGATCTTGGACCACGTCGCTCCGGCGCGAAGACCTGTCGTCGTCGCCGGCATGCGCCGCGCGCTGACCCGCTGGCTCGCCTACCGCGACGAAGTCGCCGCGGCGTGCGGCATCGCGCGCGGCCTCGACGGCCGGCCGCGGGTCGATCGCAGCTAAGATCCCTGCACGTCCTTCTTGTAATCCTCCGCTCCGGGTGTTTGATTTCAAACGCCGCATACAATTCGGGAGGAATAGCATGAAAACCCCGATTCCTCTTCTTGATCCCGTCGTCGCCTGGATCGCCCGCTGGCATACGTCGCTGCATAAAAAGCTGCTGACCGGCTTTCTGCTGATCGCGCTGCTGCTTCTCGGCACCGCGGCTCTCGGTGTGGTCCTCATGCAGCGCGCCGGCGTGCAGGCACGGCGCATCGCCAGCCTCGGCGAACGCGTTTCGCTGGCCCGCCAGATGGAATACGCGATCACCGCGTCCATGCACTTCCGCGCGATGCATCTGCTGACCGGGGATCCCGCGAACGATCAGAAGCTCGTCGGCGCGCGGCAGGATTTCGCCACCTTGCTCGGCTCGCTGGAAAGCAGCGCCGAAGGCGCGGAGCGCGAGGTCTTCGAAAAAATCCGCGCTTCGAATTTGAAGTTCGCGCTGTCGGGCCAGCGGGTCGACGGGCGCGCCCACGGCGGCGATCTCCCCGGCGCGATGAAGATCCACCTCGACGAGGAGCATCCCGTTTCCCACGACCTCGAAGCCGAAGCCCGCGAGCTTATCCGCATCGCGCGCGACCGCCGCGACCAGAGCGTCGCCGCCGTCCAGCGCGACAACCGCGCCGGCGTCGTCCTTCTCGGCGCCGCTGGCGTCGGCAGCATCGGCCTGGCGCTTTTTCTGGGCTACACGTTCTCGTGGCCGATCCTCGGCGCCGTGCAGCGGCTCGACCAACACATGGGACGCGTAGCGCGCGGCGAGTTCGAGCAGGAAATCGCCGTCCCTAACCGCGACGAATTCGAGGGCCTTGCGGGCAAGGCGAACGAGATGATGCATGCGCTGGCAGGCACGCGCGCCCAGCTGATGCAGGAGCACGAGGCCGTGAAGAATCAAGCGAAGCTGGTGAACGAGATCAATCGCGAGCTGGAGGCTCGTGTTCAGTCCCAAGTCGACGAGATTCAGCGCACGCAGCGCCTGAGCGGCTATCTCGCGCCGCAGGTCGTCCGCGCGATCACATCGGGACAGAGCTCCTTCGCGATGGCAAACGCGCGAAAACAGCTCACGATGCTCTTCGCCGACCTCCGCGGCTTCACCGCGTTCTCGGACATGGCGGAGCCTGAAGAGGTCATCGCGCTGCTGAACACCTACCTGTCGCGGATGACCGATCTCGTGTTCAAGTACGAGGGCACGCTGGACAAGTTTCTCGGCGACGGCATGCTCGTCTTCTTCAACGATCCCGTGCCGCAGCCCGATCACGCGAAGCGCGCCGTCGAGATGGCGATCGAGATGCAGGAGGAAACGCTCAAGATGGGGCGCGAAGGCTATATCGGCGACGCGCCGCTGCGCATGGGCATCGGCATCACGACCGGCTATGTGACGGTCGGCACGATCGGCTCCGAGCACCGCATGGAATACACCGTCGTCGGACAGCAGGTGAACCTCGCCGCGCGCCTCGTCAGCGTCGCCGAGCCGGGCCAGATCATAATCAACCAGCGCGCCTACGAGCTGGTGCGCGGCTTTGTCGATGCCGAGGAGGTCGGGCCGTTCACCGTCAAAGGCTTCCAGAAGCCCGTCGCGGCCTACAGCGTAACCGGCACCAAGAAGCTCGCTTGACGCTCGCCCGCGCCTCGCATAACGTGGCATGCGAGGTTCGGAGGCGACATGAAGAGAATCCTACTAGCGCTGCTGGCCGGTGTCTTCCTCCTATCCGATGTCGAAGCGCAGGCGCCGTTCTATCAGCGCAAAACAATCACGATCGTCGTCGGCTACCTCGCCGGCGACGGCTACGACATCTGGGCGCGGCTCCTGGCCGCGCATCTGCCGCGCCACATTCCCGGCGCGCCGAACATCATCGTGCAGAACCAGCCGGGCGCGGGATCGCTGGTCGCGGCGAACTCGATCTACAACGTCGCCAAGCCCGACGGCTTGACGCTCGGAGCCATCGGCCCTTCGCTCTATCTCGACCAGATTACCGGCAAGCAGGAGGCGCAGTTCGACTGGGCGAAGTTCAAATGGATCGGCTCGTCGGAAAAGACCGCGTGGCTCTTCTACATGCGGACCGACACGCCTTATAAAACGATCGACGATCTGCGCAAGGCCGCCGATCCGCCGCGCTGTTCGGCGACGGGAACCGGCACGAGCGGCCATTTCGTTCCCAAGCTGCTCGAAGAAGCGTTCGGCGCCAAGCTCAAGCTCATCGTCGGCTATAAGGGCGGCGCCGAGCAGGACCTGGCGCTCGAGCGCAACGAGGTGCAGTGCCGCGCGCTCAGTATTCCGACTTTCTTCGCGCGCGAGCCGTTCGGCACCTGGCGCAAAACCAATCTCGTGCGCGTGCTCCTGCAGACCGGCCGCAGCCGCGATCCGCGCGCGCCGGACGTGCCCACAATTTTCGAGTTGATGAACGAGCACAAGACGCCCGAAGCGACGCGCCGAGTGGTTACGGCGATCCTCGCCTCAGGCGACATCGGGCGGCCGATCATCGCCCCGCCGGCGCTTTCCGCCGACCGCGTGAAGATTCTCCGCGACGCGTTCAAAAGCACGATGCAGGACCCGGTGTTCCTCGAAGACGTGAAAAAGAAAAAGTTGGAGGCCGATCCCATGTTCGGCGAGGAGCTGGAGGCGCTCGCGAAGGATATCGTGGGGCAGCCGCGCGACGTGGTAGAGAAGATCAAGAAGGTCTTGGAGCAGTAAAGCAATGACCGTCCTCTACAAAAACTACACACTCAGCGAGCTCGAATACCACTTCAATCCGCAGAACGCAGTCGCCGATCATGCGAGCTGGTCGGAGAAGCGCAACGCGGCGAGCGCGGCGAACCGTAAAAAGCTGAAAGGCTTTCTCGACGTTTCTTACGGCGCGTCGCCGCGGGAGAAGCTCGACATTTTTCCCGCCGAGAAAACCGGCGCGCCGGTTCTGGTCTATTTTCACGGCGGCTACTGGCGCAGCGGCGGCAAGGAGCAGAACGCGCACTTCGCCGAGCTCTTCGTCGCGCGCGGCGCGACCGTCGTCGTCGCCGGCTACGATCTCGCTCCGAGCGTAACCGTCACGGAGATTGTGCGGCAGGCTCGTAGCGCGATCGCGTGGGTCTATCTAAATATTTCCAAGTACGGCGGCGATCCCGCCAAGCTCCACATCGCCGGCATCTCGGCCGGCGGCCATCTCGTCGCCATGGCGCTCGCCAACGACTGGCAGAAAGAGGGCTTGCCGCGCGACATTATCAAAGGCGCGACGGC
>DATDFN010000026.1:0-2898 GCA_036522615.1 Binatia bacterium
GGGTGGCCAAGGAAGCGGGTTTCTTCGACGGCCAGGGTCTCGACGTCAAGATCGTTTTCGTCGAAGGAAGCCCGCGCACGATCCAGACACTGATCGCCGGCGAGTCGGAGATCGCCGAGTCGACCGGACCTTCCGTGCTGAACGCGCGCGCGGCCGGCTCGCCCGTCGTCATCATCGCCGGCTTCATCAATGTGATGCCTTATTATCTCATCACGACCGCCGCAATTAATTCGCCGGCCGATCTGAAGGGAAAGATCGGCGCGAATAATCTGCCGGGGACGGCGGCGGATACGGTCATGCGCATAGGCTTGAAAGCGTTGGGCCTCGATCCCGACCGCGATGTATCGCTGCGGACGATCGGGAACGTGCCGGTCCGCCTCCAGGCAATGGCGGCCGGCGCCGCGCAATTCATGGTGGGGCAGGATCTCGAGCTCGAGCAGGCGAAAAAGCTGGGCTTCAAGGTCCTGGTGGACTACGTCGCGAAAAAGACGCCGTTCCAGATGGGCGCGGCGGTGACCAACGAGCGCTACGCGCGCGAGAAGCGCGACACTGTGCTGCGGTACGTCAAGGCGCTCGCGCAGGCGCTGAACTATCTCAAAACCAATCGCGAAGGGTCGATCGCGATCATCGCCCGCTACGCGCGCGCGATGAAGTCCGACGTGATCGGCGCGGCCTACGATTCCGTCCGCCGCCTGTACAACGACACACCGATGCCGACGCTCGAAGGCATGGACTTCATCGCTAAGGAGCTGGAGCAGCGAAACCCCAAGATTCGCGAAGTGAAGAGCGCCTCCACCCTCGACCTCGAATTCGTCAACGAGCTCGAGCGCACCGGCTTCCTGAAGAGCTTAAGGGGAGCTGAGGCTCATCCGCCGTAAAAGATCTTATCGCCTAAATCTTTCAGCAACAGCGTGATTTCGTCGGGCCGGCCCGTGACTTCGACCGATACGCCCGCGTCTTTGACCTCGCCGACGAAGATCGAGTGATCGCCGCGCTCGACGGTGTCGACAAGCGCGCATTCGATGAAAGCCGGCATCTTTTCGAAGATCGGCGCGCCCAAGCTGCCGGCGCGAAACTTCTGTCCGCCGATCGTGTCGCCCTGGCGGTCGAGCGGTTTGAAGAACGTGTAGGCCACGTCCTTCTGATCCTTGCCGAGCACGTTCAGCGCGAACGCGCGGGATTCCTTGATGATCGCGTGCGCGTGGGAATCCGCCTTGACGCCGACGGCGACAAGCGGCGGCTCGAACGAGGCCTGCGTCACCCAGTTGATCGTCGCGGCGGCGACGCGACCGTCTTTCGCCTGGCCGGTGAGCACGAACAGACCGTAGGGAATCATTCGCAGGGCGGTTTTTTTCGCATTGGCGTCCATGACATCCTCCTCGATTTATAGGTAACAGGTTTGCCGCCGTGCCGTAAGACGCGCGGCGGCGATTATTTTTTCGCGGCGAGGTCGCGGTAGAACGCGCTTTTTTGCAGCCGCTCGACCGGCGCGTCGTCGACGACGTCCACCGATCTGACGCCTTTCACCTTCGGATTAGTCAGCGCCAGCAGGCGGTGCATATTCTCGACGCCGCGTAGGTTCGCCCGGATATCGAGACTGTAAAGCCACTGGAGCGCGTCGTAGCCGCTTTCGGCGTCCGGGGGATTTTTCAGGCGTAAATTTTTGATCAACGATTTGACGACGGTCGGTTTTTCCGCCGGCCGGAGAATGAACGCGACGGACTCGACGACGCCGCGGAGCAGCCCGTCGACGATCTGCGGGTTCTGCCTGATGTAGGCGCGCGGCGCGGCGAGCGCGAGACCTTGATATACGATCGGCGCCCGACCCATGTCGACGAGCACGTTATAGCCCTTGTCTTTCAGCGCCGCGCTGTAGGTGTCGCTCAGATACGCCGCGTCGATGCCGCCGGTCGCGAGCGCCTGCGTGAGCACTGATTGATCGCCCAGGATCATCAAGGGGATCTTGTCGCGCGTGGGATCCAGCCCCAAATACTCCAGCGCCAGCATCGTCATCGACCAGACGCCGCCGCCGATGCTCTGGACGCCGACTCGCTTGCCTTTGAGCGCCTCGGCGCTTCGGATCGCCGGCGCCGTGAGGAAATTGCCGTCGGCGCGGTTGACCACGCCGGCGAAGAAGGCGAGGTCCATGCCGCCCGCGGCGGCGCTCAACACGGTTCCGGGAATCGTATACGCGACCTGAATATCGCCCGACGAAAGCGCGGCGATCGTCTGCGGGCCGCTTCGGATGTTGATGACTTCCACGTTGACGCCGTGCTTGCGGAAAAAACCCTGCTCGACGCCGATCCACATCGCGGCGATTTTTTCGTTGTACGCGCCGTGCGCGATGCGAATGAGCGGCAGCTCGGCGGCGTTCGATGAAACCGCGTAGAGCGCCGGTAAAAAGATCAGCAGCAGCGCAACGAGCCTTTTCATGTCGGCAGTCCGATTTGTTTGAACATGGCGCGCGTCAGCGGCGACGAAGCATCCATCAGCTCGAGGCCCATCGAGTAATGGTGGCCGCCGGGAATCTCGATGAATTGACAATCGATTCCGCGCTCGCGGCAGAGATTGAAGAAATCCTGCGACTGGCGCCGCCAGCCTTCCGGCTCGGCGCCGCCGACGGCGACGATGAGCGGCGCGCCGGGACGGGGCGGATGCAGCAGCGGGCTGTTCTCGCGCGCGGCTTCCGGCGTGAGGCGGATTTCCTGGTTGACAGCGATGTGGAGCACGGCGTCGAGGTCGTAGACGCCGGTGATCGCCGTCGCGCCTTTGATAATGTCGCGCGGCAAGCCCTCTTTCTGCCAGTCGTTGGCGAGCGCCATGGCGACGAGATGGCCGCCGGCCGAGATGCCGGCGATGTGGAGCTTGGCGGGATCGCCGCCGTACTTGGAAATATTT
>DATDFN010000027.1:0-2391 GCA_036522615.1 Binatia bacterium
GGAACCTCTTTCTTGTCCATCGATTCGAGAATCGGCGTCGTCGCTTCGGGCTCGAGCCGCGGCACTTTCTCCAGGTAAACGATCGAATCCTGATAAATCTCTTCGATCAATCGCGGATCGGTGAGCCGGGCGAAGCGCGCGATCGCGCGCAGCGACGTCGGCTTGTCGCGGTGCATCGCCGCCACGCCTTCCACATACGCGCGCGTCATCGCCTCGACGGCGGCCGCGTTGCGGCGCAGGTAATCGCGCGAAACGACGATGACGTCCATCGAGTACTGGATGCCCATGTCTTCGAGCTTGAGCAGCAGCTTGGGCTTCGCCTGCGCATCGACGCGCAGCGTCGACGTGACCGCGCCGGCGATCTGCTTGTGCTGGAACGCCGCGCCCACCTCCATCGTGCCGCCGAGCTGGCGGATGCTGACGGCGTTTTCCAAGCCGTGTTTTTTAAGCAGGATGCGCGTGAGATTGTCGGTCACGGCGCCGAAGCGCGTGACGCCCAGCACCTTCCCGCGGAGATCCTCGAGCCGGTTGATCTCCGGCTGCACCCAAAGGCGGTGATACGGCCGGTTGGCCGTGCTCATGACGGAGACGAGCTGCGCGCCGCGGAGGACCGCCGCTATAGTCGCATTCGTCGCGGCGAGGCCTGCCTGGAGATCGCCGCCGAGCAGCGCCTGCACGACGACGGGACCCGAGGAGATGTAAATCAGCTCGGCGTCGACGCCGTTGCGCTCGAAGGCGCCGATCTCCTTCGCCATCCACGATCCCGCGGCCATCGCGCCGATCGTGGAATAGCCGAAGACCATGCGCGACCGCTCGGCCGCATGCGCGCATGCGATGAAAGCCGATAAGAAAAATAATGCCGCCAGCGAAACGCTCGCGTTTCGGTGCTTCATGACAGGCCTTTCCTGCTCGCTCGCTGTCTAGCCGAAATTTCCCAGGCCGCCGCCCAGGATCGCTACGCCTTCGGTGCGCTCGATATAGGCGGCGAACGCGTACTTGTTCTGGCGCGGGTCGGGAATGCGGCGCGATTTTTCCGGCCGGTCGTCGTCGAGCGCCGCGATCTTCGCGACGATGACGTGCGGGCCGTTGGAGCCGAGCGCGGCTTTGACTTTCTGCTCGAAAGCGTCGGCGCTGTCGACCGTGCAGGAGCTCTCGATGCCGCTCGCCTCGGCGACTTTGGCGAGGTTCATCTTGCCGCCGGTCGCCGTGCGCATCCCGGGCTCCTTCTTGTGGCTGCCGAGATAGTTGCCGTTGTCGAAGACGATGATCGTGAGATTTTTCGGCGCCTCGTTGCCGACGGTGCCGAGCGCGCCCAGATTCAGCAGCAGGTTACCGTCGGCGTCGAGCGCGACGACCTTCCGCTTCGGCAGCGCGAGCGCGAGGCCGTGCGCGACCGGCGTGCACATGCCGAGCGTGACGTGAAACAGATTCGCTTCGCGCTCCTTGAGCTGTCCCCAGAAACCGGTGGTGTTGCCGATGCAGGCGACGACCAGCGTGTCGTCGGCGACAAGACCGGCCAATTTTTTGAGCAAAGCGTAGCGGCTTACCATAGCGCCTCCTCCGTGAACAAAACCGCGGCCGACCGGAGCCACGCGCGCGCGCTCTCGTGGCACTCCTTGATCGTGCGCACAACGTCTTCGCTCCGCCGCACCACGCGATACGGCACGTCCATCGCCTTCAGCGCCGGCTCGGTGGTTTTCTGATACATGCCGAGCCAACGCGGATCGCCGAGGTCGCCGCGGTAGGGAATTAATATGAGCAACGGGATCTCGTGCAGCAGATTGATGCGCGCGATGTGATACGTGGCGACGAGCAGGCCGGAGGTCGCGATCACGAGCGCCGGCTTCTTCCCGCCGGCCCACGCGCCCATGCAGATGCCCGCGGCCTCCGCCTCGTTCGCGGCGCCGACGTAGCGGATACCGGATTCGCTTCGCTCCAGCATCTTGTAGACTTCGATGAACTGCGCGTCGGGAACGCCGACGGCGAAGTCGACGCCGGCCTCCTTCATTCCTTGTACGATCAGCTTGGCTTTTTCCTCTTTCATCCGGTTGTTACCTCCTTGATCCTTCGCAGCGGCGTCAGCGTCCGGACAGTTTGCTGAAGAACGCGGCGAGGTCGCGGTTCTTGCGCCCCCAGGTGAACATCGAGACGACATGCACGTTCGTGTCTGGCTCGACTGTCCATTTGACGTCCTTCCGCGGCGCCCAGCGCCCCTGCTGGTTTACCATGATCTCGCTCGCCTCTTTCGAAAGATGATAGTCCTCGAAGAGCGCCGCGGCGTAGGGATGCGGCGCGTGCGCGGCGATGCCGATGATCGACGGCGTGCGCACGATCGTGGGATTGGGAAAGACGAAATTGATCGGCGCGCCTTCGGACTTCATTTTGACCGCG
>DATDFN010000028.1:0-4552 GCA_036522615.1 Binatia bacterium
GGCGTTTGCGCGTCGCGGTGATTTTCCGGGGTCACGATTTTCGGCCGGGAATAATTCGGGCCGAGCGTGCAGCCGGTGAAAAACAAAAGAATGATTGCGCTGCAAATACTTCGCTTCACGCTAGTGCGCTCCTTCATGCGATGCGACGGGCGAAATCGGGCTCGGAGCGGCTTTCTTTTTTCTCCCCAACCCTTCGACGAAGGAAAAATTCCCGGGAATGAGGAACACGCCGAGAGCCGTGGCGACCAGCATCCCCCAGAAAACCGCGGTGCCCATCACGTTCTGCGCGCCGGCGCCGGCGCCGCTCGCGATCATGAGCGGCACGACGCCCAGGATGAACGCGAAAGCGGTCATGAGGATGGGGCGAAAGCGCAGACGCGCCGATTCCAGCGCGGCCTCTTCGAGCGACATGCCTTCTTCGTGCTTCGCCTTGGCGAATTCGACGATCAGGATCGCATTCTTCGCGGCGAGGCCGATCAGCATGATATTGCCGATCTGCACGTACACATTGTTGTCGTAGCCCATCAGCCACACGCCGAAGAACGAGCCCAGCGCCACCATCGGCGAGCCGAGCAGAACCGCCCAGGGAAGCCGCCAGCTCTCGTACATGGCCGCGAGTAGCAGAAAAACGAATACGATCGCGAGGACAAATGTCGGTCCCGCCGGCGGCGCGATCTTCTCCTGAAAGGAAAGATTTGCATACGCGAAACCCATCTCTCTTGGCATCGTCTGTTTGAAAACGTCTTCGAGCGTGGCGAGCGCCTGGCCCGATGTATAGCCCCGGCCCGGGACGCCGTTGATTTCCACCGACCGGAACAGGTTGAAGCGGTTGGTGACCTCTGTGCCGTTGACGGTGCTGATCGTCGCGAGCGTAGAGAGCGGGATCATGCTGTTGGTCGTGCGGCTGCGCACGTAGATATCGCCGATGTCTCTCGCCTTGCGCCGGTAATCGGCGTCGCCTTGAACGTAAACACGGTACAACCGGCCGAAGCGGTTGAAGTCGTTGACGTAGCTGCCGCCCATGACGGCCGAAAGAGCCTGGAAAACTTCGTTGACCGGGATTCCGAGCTTCCGGGCCTTTTCGCGGTCGAGATCGACCTTTACCTGCGGATAGCGCGGATCGAAGGAGGTGAAGAGGTTCCCGAGCTCAGGGCGTTTGCGCGCGGCATCGAGAAACTGCCGCGACAGATCGCCGAGTTGCTGGACGCTCAGCGTGCCGCTGCGGTCCTGCAAAAGAAAATTGAATCCCGCCGACGCGCCGAAGCCGGAGATCGTCGGAATGTTGAAGGGAAAAATCACCGCCTCGGGAATCTTCGCGAACTTGGGCGCCAGGCCCGCCATGATGCCGCGAACATGCAGCGCTTCTGATTTGCGCTCGTCCCAGGGCTTCATGCGGACGAAGATCGTGCCGAAATTCGGCTGGTAGGTGCTGGTGACGAGGCCGTAGCCGCCGATAGTCGTGAAGGAATCGACGCCTTCGGTCTTCAAGAGAATCTGCTCGACCTGCGCCAGCACCCGGCTCGTGCGCTCGAGCGAAGCCGCGGGCGGCAGCGCAACGTTGACGCCGAAAACTCCTTGATCTTCATCGGGAATGAAGCCGGCAGGCAGCCGGCTGCCGAAAAGAGCGGCGCCGGCGATGACGCCTCCGATGATTGCGATCGTCAAGATCGCGCGCCGGACGAGCAGGCGCGCGCCGTGCATGTACGCACTGGTTGACCGCTCGAAGATCCAGTTGAAGCCTTTGAAAAATTTCCCCAGCGGGCCGCGCGCCGGCTTGGGCGCGCGCAGAAACATCGCGCAGAGCGCCGGCGAAAGGGAAAGCGCGTTGAAAGCAGAGAGCAGGACGGAGATCGCGATGGTGAGCGCGAACTGCTGATACATGCGGCCGGTGAGGCCCCCGAGAAACGCGACGGGAATGAAAACCGCGGAAAGAATGAGCGCGATGCCGATGACCGGCGCCGAAACTTCCTTCATCGCCTGGATCGTCGCCTCCCTGGGATTCATCCCGTGCTCGAGATGATGCATAACGGCCTCGACGACGACGATCGCGTCGTCGACGACAATGCCGATGGCCAGGACGAGGCCGAACATCGACAGCGTGTTCACCGAGAAGCCAAGCAGCGGAAAGAAGATGAAAGTGCCGATGAGCGAGACCGGCACGGTCAGAAGGGGGATGATCGTTGCGCGGAAATTCTGCAGGAAGATAAACACGACGATCGTGACGAGGATGACGGCTTCAATAAACGTGTGCACGATCCCCTCGATCGAGGCCTCTACGGCGGGCGTCGTGTCGTAGACGATCTTGTAGTCCATGTCCGGCAGGAACAGGCCCTTCGCGCGCGCCATCGTCTCGTAGATCGCGTGCGCGACCTGGAGCTGGTTCGCGCCGGGCAGCAGATAGACCGCCATCGTTCCGCCGGGCTGCCCGTTGAGCCGGCCGAAGGAGTTATAGTCCTGCGAGCCGAGGTCGGTGCGGCCGATATCTTTGATGCGAATTTGCGCGCCCGTCGCGGTTTCCCGCACGATGATATTTTCGAATTCCTCGGCGGTGACGAGACGCCCCGGCGCGCTCACGGTGTACGTGAACTCCTGATCCTTGGGCGACGGGGCCATGCCGACGCGGCCCGCCGGCGCCTGGATGTTCTGATCTTTGATCGCCGAGATGACGTCGGACGGCGTGATACCGAGATTGGCCATCCGGTCGGGTCTCAGCCACACGCGCATGCCGTAGTCCGCGCCGCCGAAGAGATCGACCTGCGCAACTCCCTGGATACGCAATATCTGGTCCCGAATGTTGATGCTGGAATAGTTGATCAAAAAATTCGCGTCGTAGCTGTTCTTAGGCGAAAAAACGGAGATGACCATCAGAATACTGGGACTCTGCTTTTTGACCGTGACGCCCTGCTGCACGACTTCCTGCGGCAGCCGCGCCTGCGCGGAGTTGACCCGGTTCTGCGTCAGGACGTTGGCGGTGTCCTGATCGATACCGACCTCGAAATTGACGTCGAGCTGCATGCGCCCGTCGCTGGTGTTCGACGACTTCATGTAGATCATCTTGTCGACGCCGTTGACTTCCTGCTCGATGGGCGTCGCCACGGATTGCTCGACGGCGACCGCGGACGCGCCGGGATAGTTCGCCGTTACGCGAATCGTCGGCGGGGCGAGAAACGGGTACTGCTCGAAGCTGAGGCCCTTCAGCGTGAAGAGTCCCATGATCACGATGATGATCGAGATCACCATCGCGACGATCGGCCTGCGGATGAAAAAATTTGCCATGCTTACTTCCCTTTGGCCTTGTTCTTGGCGTCAGCTTTCGCCGGCACCGCCGCGGTTTCGGCCACGGCCGGCGCCTCAACCGACGCGGCGGTCGCCGCGCCCGCCGGTTTTTCGACCGTCGCGGCGACCTTGACGCCCGGCGTTACTTTCTGAATCCCTTCTACGATGACGCTTTCGCCGGGCTTCAGGCCGGATTCGACGATCCACTGATCGCCGACTCGATCCCCGGCCTTCACCATGCGCTGCTCGACAGTCGAGTCGGCCTTGACGACCATGACGCTGTTCAGGCCTTGGATCTCCTGCACCGCACGCTGAGGAATAAGCAGCGCGTTTGGCTTGACGTCGACGACGAAGCGCGCGCGGCCGTACTGGCTCGGGCGCAAGATCTGCTCCGGATTCGGAAAGCTGAACTGTCCCGTGAGGGTACCCGTGGTGGGGTCGACCGCGCGCTCGACGGCGTCGAGCTTTCCCTTATACGGATGCGTGGTGCCGTCGGCGAGAATCAACTCGACGGGATATTGCTTCTCGAGCTCGCGGGTTCGGCCCGAGCCGCGGCGGGCGATTCTCAAATATTCCGCCTCGGCGATCGCGCAGCGGAAAAAAATAGGGTTGATCTTCGATACGGTGTTAAGCAGTGTCTCGCCTCGCGCTATTAGGCTGCCGACTTTTTTCTGAGTCGTGCCGATCAGACCGTCGACGGGCGAAGTGATTGTCGAATAGGCGAGGTCGAGCTTCGCTTGGGCGACTTTGGCCTCGTTAGCCGCCACTTGACTCACGGCCGCGTCGCGCGAGGAGTTGGCATTGTCGACCTCCTGCTTGCTAACAGCTCTTTCCTTCAGCAACGGCGTCAAGCGATCGACGTCATTCTTCGCCTTCTGGAGCTCCGCTTGTGAGGTCGCAAGATTCGCCCTCGCTTCGGCGAGGGAAGCCTCAAAAGGCAGGGGATCGATTTTGTACAGCAAATCACCCCTGCGGACGAAGGTGCCTTCGGTGAAGTTCATCGAAACGAGATAGCCTCCCACGCGGGCGCGGATTTCCACGTCCTCAGAGCCGAGGGTCGAGCCGACCAGCTCGATATAAATCGGCGTGTCCTTCTGCGTGACAGGCGCCACCATTACTGCCGGCGGAGCCGGCGGCGGAGGCTCCTTCTTCGCGCAGCCGGCGAGAGCCAGCAGAAGCGTCCCGGCCATGAGCGTTATTGTCTTGTTTGCATTCACATAAAGCATCGTCTGTTCTCCAAGGACTTCAGCCTGCGCTTCGAAGCTTCAGGGTTTTT
>DATDFN010000029.1:0-3856 GCA_036522615.1 Binatia bacterium
GCGGCGAGCGCGAAGAGGCCGGCCAGCAGGAGCCCGGTCATCGCGAAGACAATCGCGATGCGGGTGGAAAGCAGAGCCGTGCGCATGATCATGTTAATTTCCTTTCATCGCCGCCGAGCGCTGGACGACGATTTTGCGCGGCGCATTGCCGACGGTCGCCGTCCGGGTTTGGCCGCTAGCGAGATCGACGATCGTGAGATCGTTCGAGCCTTCGTTCGTGACGTAGGCGGTCTTCCCGTCGGCGGACGCCGTCGCCCAGTGCGGCTGCTTGCCGACGGCGATGCTGCGGATGGGGCTGTTCGTCGCGGGATCGAAGAGCAACAGCTCGCTCGGCCCCTGCACGACGACGATGCCGACCTGCATGCCGCGCGGGCGGCCGACATAATGGGGCGAGACGCCTGTCGGGATTTGCGCGACGATCTTATCGGATGACGGATCGAGCACTTGCACGGAGCTCACGCCCGCCTGCGTGAAATAGAAGCGCTTGCCGTCGTAGGCGAATTCGCCGTCGCGCGGCGTCTTCTCGAGCGGGATCGTGCGCACGAGCTTGCGTCCGGCGACGTCGATGAGCGCGAGCCCGAAATGCCCGGGCTCCTGCACCGTGACGTACGCGCTCTTGCCGTCGGGACTGATCGCGACGGTGTGCGGCTTCGGCACGGGGACGGACGAAGCGACGCTGTTGCTTTTGGTGTCGACGAACGCGAGGCGGTCTTCACCGTAAACCGTGACGAGGAGCAGCCTGTCATCCGGCGTGATCGCGATGCCGTTCGGCGTCTTGCCGACCTCGATCGTCTTCACGACCTTGTCGCTTGCCGTGTCGATGACGTCGACCGACGAGGCGCCGTCGCCGCTGACGTAGACGGTGGCGCCGTTCGCCGTGATCGCCATGCCGTGCGGCCCGGCGGAGACCGGCACCGTCGCGACCACCGACCCCGCGGCGGTGTCGATCACGCTCACGCTGTTGTCCTTGAAATTGCCGATGTAGGCCTTCGGCCCCGCCGCATGCGCCGGCCGCGCGGCGGCGCCGAGCGCGAACCAGCCGGCCAGCGCCGCCAATATCGTGTAAAAACTCCACCGGCCGATTCGGCCGCATATAGAATGTTGAGTCATCATGGGATTCCCTCCTTGCTTTCTAAGACCGCTTGGCTTTGAAAAATATTCCCGATCTTCTTCTTTAAATGCCGAATCCCTGCCGCCGGATCGCTCCGGCGACGTGGACCCGACCGGTAAGCGTCATTCCCGGCCGATCATCGTCCGGAATCTGTGGTCGAGCTTTTGCCTCCAGACCTCCTCTTTTCCGAGCGGATCGTGGTCGCACGGTCCGTAGAAATCGATGAGGTCGCCCGAAGCGGGATCCTTCAAAACGGGATGCGCCGAGGCGAGCGTCCTTCCCTGGATCGCGGGAAACTTCAAATGGCAATAGCCGCTTCGATCCAACTGGACCTTGCTGACGATGCCCGGTGCTTCCGCTCCCGCCGTTCCCAAACCAAGGACTCCGGTCAAAAGTAGAATCGACAAAAGTGGCTTCATGTCTTTCTTCATCTGCGCCACCTCCTTTCGACACGTCCGACCGGCGGCGGCGGAAAAAAATTCCTTGGCGCGCAAACGGGAATTTTTTCGCGGGAAGATCGGTCTAACGAATGAAGCGCCGTCGCGCGGCGTTCATTGACTCGGTGCGGGGCGCATGCAAGAATCTCGCAGAAACTCTCCACGACAAGCCTTACGGCCCAGCCTTTTTTTAGTCCCCAGCGGGAATAAATCCGGCACAGGAGCGGTCTCTACTGTGGGGGAAAAAGACAAACTGACGCGCTTCGAGGAAGCGATTTTGCCTCATATGGACGCCGCGTATAACATCGCCCGCTGGCTCACGCGCAACGAGCGCGATGCCGAGGACATGGTCCAGGAGTCCTATCTGCGGGCATTCAAGTTTTTCGACGCTTTCACCGGCGTAAATGCCCGCGCCTGGCTGCTCACGATCGTCCGCAATACCTGCTACACCTGGCTGCGGCAAAACCGCGGACGGGAGCTGATCACGGAGTTCGACGAGCAAATCCACAGCGAGGAAAACGACGCCTGGAATCCGGCGGCGCAGGTGGCGAAGGAGATCGACAGCCGCATGCTGGCGCAGGCGATCGAAGCGCTGCCCGCGGAGTATCGCGAAGCGGTCGTGCTGCGCGATCTGGAAGGGCTTTCTTATAAGGAGATCGCCGAGGTCGCGGCGGTGCCCGTCGGCACCGTCATGTCGCGGCTCGCGCGGGCGCGCGGACGCCTCAAGCGCCTGCTCACCGAGCGCTTGAAAGAGAAGGCGTAGAATGAACTGCGAAGCCACGCAAACTTTGCTCGACGCCTACCTGGACGGCGAACTGGATCCGGCCGGCCGGCTCGAGATCGAGCGCCATTTGCAGGAGTGCGCCCTCTGCTCGCAGGGTTACGAGGGCCAGCGCGCGCTCAAGCGGGCGGTCGACGGCAGCGGGCTCCGGTATAAAGCGCCGGAGGAGCTCCGGCAGCGCATCCGCTTCGCACTGCGCAAAGAAGCGAACGCGGAAAAGTCCGAGCGCACGGTGCCGCGGCGGTGGTTCGCCGCCGCGGCTTCGTTGGCCATCGCCGCGCTGGCGCTGCTCGTCGTGCTGCCGTTCCTGCGCGAGCGGTCGGCGGACGATCTCGTCGCGCGCGAGATACTGGCCGGCCATGTTCGCTCGCTCATGGCCGATCATCTCGCGGACGTTCCGTCCTCCGACAAGCACACGGTGAAGCCGTGGTTCGACGGCAAGCTCGACTTCTCGCCGCCCGTGGAAGACCTCGCCGCGCAGGGATTTCCTTTGATCGGCGGCCGGCTCGACTACGTCGACAACCGCCCGGTCGCGGCGCTCGTCTACCAGCGGAAGAAACACTTCATCAATGTCTTCGTCTGGCCGGCGGCGTCTCAGAAGCAATCCTCAACGAATAAAGTCGAGCGCCAGGGCTACGATTTGTTTCACTGGACGAAGGGCGGCATGAACTATTGGGTCGTCAGCGATCTGGAGCAGAACGATCTGAAGGGTTTTGTGGATTTATTGCAAAAAGGGTAGGCCGCGGGAAAATCGTAGCGGCGCGGCTGCGCGTCGAAAAAGAGGGCGTCGGGAGAATTTTCTCCCAACGCCCTCTTTTTTTGGTTGGCCTTAATCGCTGAAGTCTTCGATCCGTCTGCGCCGGTCGTCGAGCTCCTGCGCGCGGATCTCGTCCTTGCCCAGCGGATCGTGGTCGCACGGACCGTAGAAATCGACGATGTCCGCCGAGCCGCTGTCGTTCAGAACGGGCAGCTGCTGACCCAGCGTGCTTTCCCAAATCGACTCGAACTTCATGTGACAGTAGCCGCCGTCGTTCAAGGCTTCTTTGGAAATGATGCCTTGCGCGCCGGCCGACGCGGCGCCGAGACCGATGACGCCGGTCAGACAAAGCGCCGAAAGTATGGATTTCCGTAGCAGCATTTCGCTCTCACCTCCTTTCCGGCCGATGCGCGGCCTCTCTGCCCTTGAAGACCGGCGCAGCGAAAAATAATTCTCGATAGAAAAATAATTCGGCGACGAAATATCTTCCAGGGCTGCTACCAACGATGTGGGCTGGAAGATTGAAAGAGCGCGTATGTGCCGCTTCAGGGGATCAGCAGCAGCTTGCCGCTGCTCGCGCGCGCGGCGAGCCGCCGATGCGCGTCGGCAGCGCGACTGAGGGGAAAGGTATCTCCGATGTGAACTTTGAGCCTGCCGCTTTCGATCCAGCGGAAGAGATCGCCGGCGCGGCGCAGCACGTCTTCATGATTCGCGACGTGGTGCGTGAGACTCGGCCGCGCCAGAAACAACGAGCCTTTCGCGTTCAGTAC